>NZ_CP109445.1:0-337857 GCF_036227245.1 Streptomyces sp. NBC_01477 | reverse complement strand
TCCTGTCCGACAAGCGGTTCAGCTCCGCCTCGACGCACAAGCACCTGGCCTTCCCCTCCGACCGCCCCTCGGACCTGGAAGAGGGGATACCCGGCCTGTTCGAGCACATGGACCCGCCGGACCACACCCGTTTCCGGCGGCTGCTGGCCGGCCAGTTCACGCTGCGCCGGATGCGGATGCTCACCCCGCGGATCGAGGAGATCACCGCGCAGTACGCCGACGCGATGCTCCGCAAGGGGCCGCCCGCCGACCTGGTCGCGGACTACGCGGTGCCGGTGTCCTCGCAGGTGATCTGCGAGCTGCTCGGGGTGCCCGTCGCCGACCGCGAGCGGTTCGAGGGCAACTCGGCGAACATCCTGCGCCTGGACGTCGACCCGCTGGAGGCGCAGGCCTCGGTGAAGGACCTCGTCGAGCTGACCGGTGAACTGCTCATGCGCAAGAAGGCGGAGCCGGCCGGCGACGTGCTGAGCGTGCTGGTGGCGGGGGAGGACGTCAGCTTCCCCGAGGCGATCGGCGCCACCTTGCTGCTGCTGGTCGCCGGGCACGAGACCACGGCGAACATGCTCTCGCTCGGCACGTACGCGCTGCTGGACAACCCCGACCAGCTCGACCTGCTGCGCGCGGACGAGTCGCTGGTCGAAGGCGCGGTCGAGGAGCTGCTGCGCTACCTCACCGTCGTGCACGTGGGAGTGCAGCGCACCCCCACCGAGGACGTCGAGATCGACGGGGTGACCCTGCGCAAGGGCGAGACCGTGCTGATCCACCTCCCCAGCGCCAACCGCGACCCGGACCAGTTCACCGACCCCGACCGCCTCGACGTCACCCAGGGCGGGCTCGGCCACCTCACCTTCAGCCACGGCATCCACCAGTGCCTCGGGCAGCAGCTGGCCCGGCTGGAACTGCGCATCGGCTACACCGCGCTGCTGCGGCGCTTCCCCGGCCTGCGCCTCGCCGAGGCCCCGGAGCGGATCCCGATGCGCTCCGACATGACCGTCTACGGCGTGCACCGGCTGCCGGTGGCGTGGTAGCCGGCGGCCGGGGGGAGAAGGCGATGGCGAATCCGTCCGACGGCCCCGACGGGGCCTACCGGGTGCTGGTCAACGAGGAGGCGCAGCACAGCCTGTGGCCGTCCGGCGTCGGCGTGCCGGCCGGCTGGTCGCCGGTGTTCGGCCCCGGCACGCGGGACGCCTGCGCCGGCTACGTCGAGGCCCACTGGACGGACCTGCGCCCGGCCTCGGTCCGGGCGGCCCGGTGACGACCGCGCTGGCGCAGCGCTCGCCCTTGCGGAGCCGGCAGTTCCGCAGGGTCGTCACCGCCGAGTTCGTCTCCTCGGTCGGCACCCAGATGACGACGCTGGCGCTGCCGTGGTTCGTCCTGATGACCAGCGGCTCACCGGCACGGATGGGGCTGGTGTTCGTCATCCAGATCCTGCCGGTGCCGCTGCTGGCCATGCCCGCCGGGCTGCTCGTGGCCCGCTGGGGTGCCCGCCGCGTCACGATCGCCGGCGACCTGGCCGACGCGGTGCTGGTGGCGGCGGTGCCCACGCTGTACTTCGCGGACCTGCTGCCGTTCTGGGCGCTGCTGGCGATCGTGGCGCTCGTCGGCTGCGTCGCGTCGGCGTACCTGTCCGCGCAGCGCATGCTGCTCACCGAGACCGTCGGCTCCGACGAGGGGGCCGTCACCGCGGCCAACGCGCTGTTCGAGACGGCGACCTCGTCGGCGCGGCTGGTCGGCCCCGCGGTCGCGGGCTTCCTGATCGCCGGAATCGGCGCGCTCAATGTGCTGTGGGTCGACGCGGTCTCGTTCGCGGTGTCGGCCGCGCTGCTGACCGGGCTGCCGCGCGGCGAGCCCGCGCAGGCGCCGCTGTCGGCGAACCACATGGCGGAGGGCGCGCGCTACCTCTTCCGTGACCCGGTGCTGCGGACGATGTCGCTGGCCGTGCTCGGGTACGGCACCCTCATGCCCGTCGTGCTGCTCGCGCTGCCGGTCATGGCCAGGAGCCGCTACGACGCCAACCCCCATGTGGTCGGCTGGCTGCTGGCCGCGTGGGGCGGCGGCACCGCCCTGGGCACCGTGATCGTCGCCCGGCTCGCGCGCCGCATCCCGCCGACCCGCTTCGCGGCCTGCGGCGGTGTGGGCGCGGCGCTCGTGCTGTGGCTGCTGCCGTGGGACCAGCCGGCCGCCACGGCGGCGCTGACGGTCGCGGCCGGCTGCATGTTCCTGCCCGCGGTGACCGCGCCCGCCGTCGCCCTGCTGACCCTGCGGCCGCCCGAACACCTGCGCCCGCACGTGGTCCCGGTGTTCGGCGCCGCCGTCTTCGTGGCCAGCCCGGTCGCCTACGCGGTGGCGGGCGTCCTCTTCGAGCACCTCGCCGTGGGCACGGTGCTGGTCGCGGTCGCGGTGGGGGCGAGCCTGTGCGCACTGGTGCTGCTGAACCTGGTGCGCCGCCCGGCCGACTGATCCGTACGGACCCCGCCGGGGGCTATGTCGGCGCCGCGCCCGCCCGGGCCGTCATGGCGCCGTGCCGCCGCGCTCGGGGTCGTCCACCTCGTGCACCGCGGCCTCCTCGGCCGGCGCGGAGGCGTCGTCGATGCCCACATCGGTGGCGGCGACCCCGTCGTGCACCGGCCGCTCGATGCCCTGGTTCGGCGCGACCAGCCGCCCGGACCTCTCGTCGCCCGCCTCCTGGTCGACCAGCTCGCCGTCGGTCCCCGGCGCGTCGCCGAGCGGGTCCCCGTCCAGGTCCTGCGGCCTGTCGCCGACGTCCGGCACCTCCTCGGACAGCCGTTCGTCGAGGTTCTCGCCCTCGCGCTGCTCGGCCGCCGTGGTGCCGGGCTTGTCCACCGCGTACGGGCGTTCCGGCGGCGAGTAGCCGCGGTCGAGCATCGTGTCGTAGTCGTCCTCGCCGACGGCGTCCTCCATGTCGAGCGGGGAGGCGTCCTCCTGCTCCTCGTTGCTCCCGGTGGGCTGGTAGACCTCGTCGCCCCTCGCGTCGTCGGTCATGGCACGCTCCTCTCGCTCCTGGGCTCGCCTTCCGCGCCGGCGCCGCACGGCTTTCGTGCCGCCGCCCGCGGTCATGGCCCTACCCCCGGCGGCTAACCCCTGACGGCGCCGCCGAAACGTGACCGGCGGCTCCTACAGCCGCGACCTCCCAGGTCAGCCGCCCGGCGAGTGCCCCGCCGCCGGCAGTCCGGCGGCGCGCGTCAGCCCGCCCGGACGCGGCGGACCCCGAAGTGCGCACCGCCCGGGCCGCGCCCGGGAACCGACCTCCCCGGCGCGCCGGCCCGCACTGCCTGAGGCCCGCGCGGCCGGGCGTCAGGCGTGGGCGGCTTCGCGGACGGAGCGCGGGGCCGTCTTGTCCAGGGCGACGCGGACCAGCGCGGAGGCCAGGACGGCCGGCTGCGTGCCGTCGGCGAGGGGGAGCAGGGCCGCCGGGGTGGTGGGCAGGCCCAGGGCGCGGGCGCCCTGGAGGGCCTTGGCGTCGAGGTAGGGCGCCGCCTGCGGCCAGACGGCCTGCGCCTCACGCAGGAAGATGTCGGCGCCGGCCGGTCCGACGCCGGGGAATTCCTGGAGCCCGCGGCGGATCGCGGCGGTGTCGCCGCCGGCCTCGTCCCGCAGCCGCCGCAGGTCACCGCCGTAGCGTTCGGCGGCCAATTCCGCGCCCTCGCCGAGCTGGGTGGCGGTGCGCTCGTCGTAGCGCCGGTAGCCGCCGCGGCCGAGCGCGTCGACCCGCTGCTGCCAGGTGGCCGCCGCCATCCGGCGCGGATCGCGCATACCCGCCGCGGTCAGCTCCTTGGCCGCGGCGACGGCGGTCCCGGCCCGGATAGGGGCGCTGAGCAGGCCGGCGAGCACGAGCAGCCGGTACAGCGGCTGCGGGGTGTCCGTGAGGCGGATGCCCGCCTCGGCGGCGTACGTACGGCCGTAGCCGTCCAGAAGGGCGCGCATCACGTCGCGCCGGGGGGTGGCGGCCATCCGCTCTCATCTCCCGCGGGTGCGTAGGGAAGTCCGGTCGGCCGCCCCGCGCCCCGCCGGGGGAGCGGGGCGGCCCGTGTCGCGCGCTCAGACCGCCGCCATGGCCCCGGACGGCCGCAGGAGCACCTTCGTCCAGCCGTCGTCGCGGTCGTCGAAGTGGCGGTAGCCCTCGGGCGCCTCGTCGAGGCTGAGTTCGTGCGACACCAGGAACGACGGCTTGGCGACACCCTTGACGATCAGGTCGCGCAGCCGCCGGTTGTACCGCAGCACCGGGCACTGGCCCGTACCCATGTGCTGGCCCTTGGTGAAGAAGGTGCCGTAGTCGAACCCGATCCGGCCCTCCTTCGCCGCGGCGTCCGCCGCCTCGGGGTCCTGCGGCATGTAGACGCCCACCACACCGATGCCGCCGGTCGTGCGGACCGACTTCACCAGGTTGTCCATGACCAGCTCGGGGTGCTCCCGGCCCGCCGGGTCGTGGGCCTGGTAGCCCACGGCCTCCACCCCGCAGTCCGCGCCGCGCCCGTCGGTGGCGTCGAGAATCTGCTCGACGGGATCGGCCTCGGAGAAGTCCACCGGGGTCGCGCCGACGGACTCCGCGAGAGCGAGCCGGTCGGCCTCCTTGTCCACGACGAAGACCTCTGAGGCGCCGCGGATCATCGCGCTGTGCGCGGCCAGCAGGCCCACCGGCCCGGCGCCGTAGACGACGACGCGGTCCCCGGCGCGCTGGCCGGCCAGCACCGTGCCGTGCCAGCCGGTGGGGAAGATGTCGGAAAGCATCGTGAAGTCGTTCTCGTGCTCCTCGCCGGCGGGCAGCTCCAGCAGGTTGAAGTCCGCGTAGGGGACGCGCAGGAGTTCGGCCTGGCCGCCGTCGTAGGGGCCCATGTTCGCGTAGCCGTAGGCGGCGCCGTCCACGCCCTCGGTGGGGTTGAGCCGCAGGCAGAAGGACGTCATCCCGTCGAGGCAGTTGCGGCAGGACCCGCAGGCGATGTTGAAGGGCACCGACACCCGGTCGCCGACCTTGATCCTGGTCACGCCGGGTCCGGTGTCCACGACGACGCCCATGTTCTCGTGGCCGAGGATCTTGCCCTCCTCGACGGTGCTGCGGCCTTCGTACATGTGCAGGTCGGACCCGCAGATGTTGGTCGTGGTGATGCGGACCACCGCGTCGTTCGGCTGCTCGACACGGGCGTCAGGCACCTCCTTGACAGCGACATCGAAGGGCCCGTTGTACACAACTGCTTTCACGGTCTCGCTCCTCGCCTCGGTTTTCCGGCCGGTACAAGCTGCGGCTACCCGTCGCAATGTGCAGGAAACGGACACATCCCCTCCGGGCCGGCCCGGCTGCGGGTCGCCCGCCAGGTGCCGCCGATCAGGCGGCTCCGCCGTCGGGGCGGAGCGCTGCTCCCTGCGCGTGCCCTGATGCGTCGGTTTCCATGCATTTTGTCCACTCAGGGCACGTCGGCCGCCGGAGTGACGGTGACTGCCAGGGCCGCCGTTCCCGGCCCGCGGTGTTCGCGGACGCCGGGAATCCGCGCGCATGCGGTACGGCAACCGGGGAAAACGCGAACGGATGTTGCTGTCCGGCAGAGGTCGCGAGGGGAGTGTCCGGTGAGCGGAGCGCTACGGGTGCACATCGTGGAGGAGCGGGGCCGGCTGGCGGTGGTGGCCGCGGCGGGCGATCTGGACATGTCCACCGCCGGGGACTTCCACAACGCCGCGACCGGTCTCATCGCCGAACACCCGGACCTGGTCGTGGACTTGGCGGGAGTGGAATTCTGCGACTCCTCCGGCTTCAACGCGCTGCTGCGGGTGCAGCGCCGGGTGCACGAGGCGGGCGGCCGGTTCGCTCTGGCGGCGGCCCCCGAACCCGTCGCCCGGCTGCTGACACTGGCCGGCGGCGGTGACGACCTCTTCGCCCTCTACCGGGGCTGGGAACAGGGCGCCGAGGCGCTGAGCCGCTGACCCCGCGGCGGCGTCTCCTCGCAGCCGGAAGCCTGGGTGGTCCCACCGCGGTGGGACCACCCAGGCTTCGCTGCGGACCGGGCCGGCCTTCGAGGCTTCCTCGGACTCATCCGTTCCTGCGGTGCCACGCCAGCCACGCGACAGCCACCACACCCGCGCCCACCAGCAGCGCCGTACGGTTCTCCCGCGCCAGCTGCGCGCCCTGAGCCGTCTTCTCCTGCAGCGGCTCGGGTGCCTTGTCCTCCCACACGCCGCCGACCTGGCCGGCCTTGGCGCGGACCTGGCCGGCGGCCTGCGCGGCCTTGTCCTTGACCTGGTCGGGAATCCTGTCCTGCACCCGGTGCCCGGTCTGCACCGCCTTGGACTTCAGCTCCTCGGCCTTGACCGCGGCTTGTCCCCTGACCTCGGCGGCCTTGACCGCGGCCTGCTCCTTGACCTCGGCGGCCTTCGCGGTGGCCTGCTCCTTGACCTCTGTCGCCTTGACCGCGGCCTGTTCCTTGACCTCGGCGGTCTTCTCCTTGGCCCGGGCCTTGACGTCGGCCTTGGCCGCCAGCTCCTCCACGGTCTGCCCCAGCTCGGCGCGGGTCTGCTCGACCTCCTTGCGCAGCTGCTCGGGGCTTGACGCGATCTGCTCGTCGTCCGGCTTGCTCATCGGTGGGCACTCCTCTTGATCTCGGCCACGTCTGCCTTCACGTTCTCGATCGTCTCCTGGGGCGCGGGCGGCGCCGCCCGGCTGACCTGCTTCTTCCCGGTCAGCGCCAGCACCGCGGCGACCGCGCCCAGCACCGCGGTGACGATCAGCGCCGCGGCCCACAGCGGCAACGGCACGGCCAGGCCGGCGATCGCGCTGGCGACCAGCGCCTGGAGCATCAGGAAGCCGACCAGCCCGGCGCCGCCGAACAGCCCGCCGCCCTTGCCGTAGCGCTTGCCCTTCTCCGTCATCTCCGCCTGCGCCAGCCTCAGTTCGCCGCGCACAAGCTCGGTCAGCTGCTGCGAGGCCCGCTGGACCAGCTCGCCCACCGGCTCGGACCCGGAAGTCCGCGTATCGCGGTCGAAGTCTGTGGTGTGCGGCTGTGCACTGGACATGTCAGTCACCTCCTACGCCGGCGCACCGATGGCGTCCGGCAGTTGATGTGCTTGCGGCTACCCCGGACCGGACGGTTCAGCCCGGCGGACACGCCGAATGGCCGAACCGGCCCGCCGGTTCACCGGCGCAGTTGCAGGACCGCGATGGCCGCGGGGGTGGCGGTGACCAGCAGGGTGGACATGCCGGACCGGTGGGTGCCGTGCAGGTGCGCGGTCACCACCTGGTCGCCGCCCAGTTGCGAGATCGGCTGTACGCGACTGGGCCGAATCGTGCCGGCGGCCTGGAAGAATTCCTCGTCCGCCCACCGGGCGATGGCCTCCCGGCCCCGTATTTCGCGGCCACCGTCATTCACGACGGCCTTTTCGGTGAAACACCGCCGGACGCCGTCCGCGCTGCCCGCGTTGATGGCGTCGACGAATTCACCGATGACGGTGGGGAGGTCGGTTTCGGGTTCGGTGGCCGTCTCGGCCGTAAACGATTCGGTGCTCATCCTTTTCTCTCTGCGTAGTCCGGACAGTCCGGAGGGGGGAGCGGCGTGCGCGGGCGCCGGGCCCGCGGGCGGGGCCGTCCGACACGGGGACGGCCCCACCCGCGGGGGCCGGGGCCGCCGGAGGGTCACACCCGGCGGTGGCGTCCGTAGTAGTGCTCGGTCTGCGCGCGGTGCTCGGGGTCGGTGAGGTGCTTCTCCTTGTCGAACTTCGGAGCGTCCTTGATCTGCTCCTTCGTCAGGGCGATGAACACCGTCTGCTGGTCGAGGTCGATGGAGCTGATGGTGGCCGCGGGCAGCAGCACGTGCTTTCCGAAGATCCACACGCCGGCGTCGACCACGAGGTAGGACGAGTCCACCTCCACGGAGTGCTTGTCGACCTTCCCGATGCTTCCGTCGGTCGCCTCGACCCGGAATCCGGCCAGGTCCGTGCCTTCGTTGTATCCGGCAGCCGGCTGGTGTGCCCACATGGAGTCAGTCACTGCATCCACTTTCCGTAGCGCGCGCAGCATTCCCCGCCCTGATGATTCGGCGGGGTCGATGCGCGAATGGAGATGATTCCCTTTACATGGATCGCGTGCCCGGAGCACCGGGTGACAAACTGCCCACCGGTGATCTTCCGCGACGATCGGGCACCCCAGCCGCGCGAGCGCGCGGCCACGAACCGCGCGACGAGCAGCCCCGGGGCGCCGGAGACGTTGTTCCCGCGCCGGACGGGGAAGGCCGACCCGGGACGGAGAAGGGGCGGTGCCGCACGTGTTCGAGGACTTCACGACCGAACGAATCGCCGTGGGCGAGGCGACCGTTTTCGTCCGCCACGGCGGCGAGGGGCCGCCCGTGGTGCTGCTGCACGGCCACCCGCGGACGTCCGCGACCTGGCACCGGGTCGCGCCGCTCCTGGTCGAGCGCGGCTTCACCGTCGTCTGCCCCGACCTGCGCGGCTACGGGCGCTCGCGCGGCCCCGCGCCGTCCGCGGACCACGCGGCGCACGCCAAGCGGGCTGTCGCGAACGACGTCCTGGCGGTGATGCGCCACCTCGGCCACCCCCGTTTCGCCCTCGCCGGCCACGACCGCGGCAGCTACGCGGCCCTGCGGCTCGCGCTCGACCACCCCGACGCGGTGTCGCAGGTGGCCCTGATGGACTGCCTGCCGATCAGCGAGCACCTGTCCCGCATCACGGCGGAGTTCGCCACCCGCTGGTGGCACTGGTTCTTCTTCGCCCAGCCCGACGTCCCCGAGCGCGTCATCAACGCCGATCCGGACCGCTGGTACACGGGCGACCCGCACCGCATGGGGGAGGAGAACCACGCGGAGTGGCGCGAGGCCGTCCACAACCCCCAAGTGGTCCGCGCGATGCTGGAGGACTACCGCGCGGGCCTCACCGTCGACCTGCGGCACGAGGAGGCGGACCGCGCGGCAGGCAGGCGCCTGACGTGCCCCGCCCTGATCCTCTGGTCCACCCGCGACGACCTGGAGGACCTCTACGGCGACCCGCTTGCGATCTGGCGGGACTGGGCCGACGACCTGCGCGGACACGGCATCGACTCCGGCCATCACATGGCCGAGGAGGCCCCCGGCGCGGTCGCGGCGGCCCTCGGCGACTTCTTCCGCCGATGAGCCTCTTCGGCCGACGGGCGTGCCCGACGGGCCTGCCCGGCAGGGGAGTCGGCGCCCGGGTGGCGCCGCCGGCCGGTGTGAGCCGCCGGCGCGGGTGAACGGGACTGACTGGTCAGGCGATTCGGGGGCAGCCGAACAGCGGGCAGCCAGCCCGCCGCCGAACGCGCCGAAGGAGCAGCCGATGGCCGATGCCGACCTGCGGAGCACGGACCGGCCGGTGGCGGCACTGCTCGCCCACGGCGCCGGGAAGGCCTTCCGCTGGCTGCCCTACGCCCACTTCGCCGAGCTGTGGCCCGCACCGGCGGGAGTGCCCGCCTTCGCGGAGCACTCCGGCGCGGCGCCGTGCCCGCGGGCCGCGGCGGTGACCGCCGTGGCCGGTGCGCAAGTCCTGGCGCTGGCGGGGATCGCGGCGTTGGCGCTGGTGGCGCCCGTGTGGACGTCGGCGCTGATCGTCGTGGGCGCGCTGGTGGCTGTCGCCACCGTCGTCCGGACGCCGTCGAGGACGCCCGCGGCGATACCCGCGGCGATACCCCCGGCGCGGATCCACGGCCTTGGCGCCGGCCTGCCGGCGCCGGCACGAACCCGGGTGCCGGCCGGCACGGCCGACTCTCCGGCGCGATAAGACGCGACAAGAATCGAGGACGTCATGAAGACCGCGGCAATCGCCTACAAACCGGTGGGCCTTGCGCTCGGAGCGGCCAGCGGCATGGCCGCCGGGCTGCTGTTCCGGCAGTGCTGGAAGCTCCTGGCGCACGAGGACGACGCGCCCGACGCCACCGACGAGGACCGCGGCTGGCCGGAGATCCTGGCCGCCGCGGCCATGCAGGGCGCGATCTTCGCCGTGGTGAGGGCCGCCGTCGACCGCGGCGGCGCCGCGGCCGTGGAAAGGCTGACGGGCCACTGGCCCGACTGAGTTCCGGCTCGTGCTCCGGCCCCGCCGGCTGCCGGGCCGCAGCAGCCGCCGGGGCCGGCCGGGGTGTCAGGGCGACGCCGCGGCCGGTCCGCCTGTTCAGCCCAGGAAGGCGGTGAGCCGGTCCGTCACGGCCTGCGGCTGCTCCTCGGGGATGTAGTGGCCGCAGTCGGCCACCTCCACCACCTGGACGTCGGCGGCCTTGGCCGGCAGCACGTCCCGCAGGTACGTGTAGTTGCTGTGGTCGCCGCCGAGGGCCAGAACCGGCGCCGTCAGCGGCCCGTAGGTCCACTCGTCCTCCATGTCCTGGGTGAACGCCTGATACCAGGCGTTGCCCGCGCGTACGGCGTCGGCCGACCCGTAGGCACGGGCGTAGACCTCGCGCGCGTGCTCGTCGATGGACCGGGGGTCCACCGCCTGCCGTTCGAAGAGCCAGTCCACCAGCAGCCGTACCCGGCCGTCGAGCAGCCGCTCCGGCAGTCCCTTGACCTGGTTGAAGGCGAACCACCAGAGGTAGGAGCGGTCGCCCTCCTCGATCACCGTCCCGGCGTGCTGGTCGGGTTCCGGCAGCAGGCTGAAGGAGGACCATCCGGCGTCGGGGTGCGCCACGTCGAGAAGGACCACCTTCCCGGTGGCCTCGGGGTGGTTGGCGGCGTGCGCCCACGCGACCATGGCGCCTATGTCGTGGCCGGCGAGGTGGACGCGGCCGAGGCCCAGACGGGCCGCGAGGGCGTGGATGTCGCCGGCCATGGTCTTCTTGTCGTAGCCGCCGACCGGCTTGCCGGAGCCGCCCATGCCGCGCAGGTCCACCGCGAGCACCCGGTAGCGGCGGGCGAGGGCGGGCATCACCTTGTTCCACTGCCACCAGGTCTGGGGCCAGCCGCCGAGCAGGATCAGCGGTTCACCGGCGCCGCCCTCGACGTAGTGCAGGCGGACGCCGTTGGCATCGGCGTGACGGCTGGTGAAACCGCCGTCGAGCGACCGGGCCAGCGCGGCATCCGACAGAGCGTCAGGCGGCGTGCCGGCGGGGCGCGAGGTGTTCATGGCGGGGTCCTTTTCTCACGGCGTTCACGGCGTGCCCGTACGACAGTACGTTCATACGAGACATTCGTACGATCTGTTCGTCCGAGATCTTCGTACGGTTGCGAGCGGGCTGTCAACACACCCCGGCTGCACGCCGGGCGGCACATCGGGGGCACGCCCGGGGGGCTTCGTACGCGTTCTGCGTACAGTGGGGTCATGTCCGCAGTCCTGCACCACCCCGACGCCGACCGGATCGAGCTGGTCCATGTGCTCGCGGCCCTCGGGCACCCCGTCCGGCTGGAGATCGTGCGTGCCCTCGCGTCGGGGGAGGAGGCCTTCTGCGGTGCGATCCTGCCCGGGGTTCCCAAGTCGTCGCTGACCCACCACTGGCGGGCCCTGCGGGAGAGCGGCGTGATCCACCAGCGCCCCGCCGGGCGGCGGCTGTACCTGAGGCTGCGCCGCGAGGATCTCGACGGCCGCTTTCCCGGCCTGCTCGACCTGGTGCTCGCCGACGCGGGGACGTAGGCGCGGCGGACCTGGCGCCTTCGGCGGTGTTTGGGGTGCTCTGCCCGGGGCAGCCGAGACCAGGGACTGAGGAGGACGCCGATGGAATTCTTCGAGGGCGAGTTGCCGGATCCCTCGACGCAGGAGCTGCCGATAGCCGGGTACAACCATTTGCCGCGGCTCGGCCTCGAGGGTCGTACCAGCGAACTGGGGCGCGAGCAACTGGAGGTGCTGCTCCGCTACGAGCGGGGCCACCGCGACCGCACCCCGGTCGTCCGGCTGATCACGGCCCGGCTGCGCGGGCTGCGCGAGCGTCATCGCCGCGGGCACCCGGAGGGCGGCTACGGCCGCCCCGCCGCTTAGACCCCGCGTCCTGTCGTCCCGTATGCGCACGCCCGACGGGGCGACCTGGTGCGGTAGAGGCGACATAAGCCCGCTTATGGGTGAAAATCGGGAAGAGTGCCCCGCGCCTGCCGACGCGCCGATCGATCCGAAGAACCAGGAGTCGCACATGGAGCACCCCCGTGGTTCCGGCACGCCGTCGGCAGTCCTCTTCGACGTGGACGGCACCCTCATGGACACCGTCCACCTGCACACCGTCGCGTGGTGGGAGGCGCTGCGCCAGGGCGGGCACCAGGCCACGATGCCCGACATCCACCGGCGTATCGGCATGGGGAGCGACCATCTGCTCGACGCCCTCCTGGGCGAGGACCGCGACCACGACGGCGACGACGCCCTGAGCGCCGCGCACGACACGCTGTACGGCCAGTTCTGGTCGCGGCTGGCACCGCTGCCCCGGGCCACCGACCTGCTGCGGGCCTGCGCCGAGCGCGGCCTGCGGGTGGTGCTGGCCTCCTCCGCGTCGTCCGACGAGGCCGAGGTGATGGTCGAGGCGCTGGGCGCCGCCGACCACCTCTACGCCGTCACCACCGCCGACGACGTCGAATCGAGCAAGCCGGCCCCCGACCTCGTCGCGCGGGCGCTCGACCGGGCCGGCGTCCCCGCGGAGCGCGCCGTCTTCGTGGGCGACGCGGTGTGGGACGCGCAGGCCGCCGCCAAGGCCGGTGTGCGCTGCCTGGCGGTGCTGACCGGCGCCTTCGGGCGGCAGGAACTCCTGGACGCCGGCGCCGAGGAGGTCTACGACGACGTGGCCGCGCTCCTGGAGGAGCTGGACGCCGGCGCTCTGCGCGGCATCGCGCCCTGACCACCCCGATCCAGCGGAACACCCGTGCCGGGAAGGACCGTCATGACCACTTACGGATATTTCCTCTCCTCCGAGGAATTCACCCCGGCGGAACTGCTGGACCAGGCCCGGATGGCGGAACAGGCCGGATTCGAGGCGCTGGCGATCTCCGACCACTTCCACCCGTGGAACGACCAGCAGGGCCAGGCCTCGTTCGTGTGGTCCATGATCGGGGCGCTCTCCCAGGTCACCCCACTGCCCGTCACCACCCTGGTCACCTGTCCGACGGTCCGCCTGCACCCGGCGGTCAACGCGCAGGCCGCCGCCACGGCCGCGGTCCTGACCGGCGGGCGGTTCCGCTTCGGGCTGGGCAGCGGCGAGGCCCTCAACGAGCACATCCTCGGCGACCCGTGGCCGGAGGCGCCCGAACGCCTGGAGATGCTCGAAGAGGCCGTCGAGGTGATCAGGAAGCTCTTCACGGGTGAGCGCGTGAGCCACCGGGGAACCCATTACCGGGTCGAGAACGCCCGCCTCTACACCGTCCCGGAGGAGCCCGCGCCGCTCTACCTCTCCGGCTTCGGGCCGCAGGCCGCGGCGCTGGCCGGCCGCATCGGCGACGGCTTCGTCACGATGCGGCCCGACACGGACCTGGTCGAGCGGTTCCGCCGGGCCGGCGGCGGAAGCAAGCCGGTCATCGGCGGCCTGAAGGTCTGCTGGGACACCGACAGGGATCGGGCGGTCAAGACCGCGCACCGCCTGTGGCCGAACGAGCAGCTCCCGGGTGAACTCGCCCAGCTGCTCCCCACCCCGGCGCACTTCGAGCAGGCCTCCACCCTGGTCACCGAGCAGATGATCGCCGACGCGCTCACCTGCGGCGACAAGGCCGCCGACCACCTCGACGCGGTCGGCGCCTACGCGAAGGCCGGCTTCGACGAGGTCTACGTCAACCAGATCGGCCCCGACCAGAAGCAGTTCTTCGACTTCTACCGCACCGAGGTCCTGCCCGGCCTGCGCGCCTAGGGCCTGTTTTGGAAGGTGCTGACATGTGGAGTAGGCCGCTCAATGCCGTTGCTTGCATGCTGCACGCTCTCGTGTCCTCACGGGGCACCGGTCGTTGAAGTGGGCATGCATCCATGGGTGGGATTATCGGATGAGGTCCGGCTCGGGTTGCTTACCGGGTGGATCGTTCCTGAACTGGTGGACGAGGTACTGGCCGCGTGTGGTCGGCAGGGCGTCAAGTCCCGTGCCCTGACGGGCCCGTTCATGGTGTACTTCGTGCTTGCTCTGGCGCTCTTCCAGCAGGACTCCTACGACGATGTCGCGGAGAACCTGGTCGGGACCCTGGGCGAAATGGATCAGTCGGTCCCGAACAAGTCGTCATTCACCAGGGCTCGGCAGCAACTCGGGGCCGCGCCGCTGGAGGGAGTGTTCCGCCGGGTGGCGGGTGCGATTGCTCCTCTCTCACTCGAGGCGGCATTCTGGCACGGGATGAGGGTTGCCGCGGTCGACGGGTTCTTGCTGGACGTGCCGGAGAACGATGCGACACGTGCCGCTTTCGGCGGGCGGGTGGACGGTGCCGGTCGGGCCATCGGGTTCCCGCAGGCCAGGGTGGTGACGCTGACCGAGACCGACACGCACGCGACAATCGACGCACGGATAGGCAGCTTCAAGGGCGGTGGCGGCGAGCCCGCGCTGGCAGCGCAGATGGCCGACAGCGCCGCCGACATGCTGGTGATCATGGACCGGGGCTTCCCAGGCGTCGCGCTGTGGAAGGCATATACGCAGGCCGGCGCCCATTTGTTGATCAGAGCCCGTACCTTCGCCGCCGCGAAGCCCACGGAGGTGCTGCCTGACGGGACCTACCTGACCCGGATGAATCTTGCCGGTCAGCGGCGTTCCCATCCGGGTGGGGTGACCGTGCGGGTGATCGACTACCAGGTCGACGACGGCGAGACCATCAGGCTGCTGACCGACCTGCTCGACCCCGAGGCCGGGCCCGCCGCAGAGCTGGCGGCTCTGTATCACGAGCGCTGGGAGGTCGAATCCGCCTACCGGCAGCTGAAAACCTTCCAGCGCGGCAAAGCCGAGGTGCTGCGGTCGGTATCACCGGAACTGATACGCCAGGAGATCTGGGCCCACCTGGCCCTCCACCACTGTCTGAACCGGATCATCATGCGGCTGGCCGACGGCGAGGGTCTGGACCCCGACCGGATCTCGTTCGTCAAGGTCCTCAAGCACACACGGCGCAGCGTAGTCCTCCAGGCAGGCCGTTCCTCCCGCCAACTGCGGCAGTTCATGAAACGCATGACCACGAAAGTCATGCGCAAGCTCGACAACGGTCTCCGGCGGCTACGCACGGCGGACCGCTACACACGCCGTCCGATCTCGCAGTACACCGTCCGCAGGAAAGACCAGGTCAGAACCCCCACACGACGAGTCCCAAAGAAAGTGATCACCCTTACGCCGCGATAATTCAGTAGCTGAAGCAACGGCATTGCGACAACGGGATCAAGTCGTCCGCCCTCTGCCTCAAGTGCCGCCCGAAGATGCAGTGGTGGGACCGAGAGAGTGCATCATCGACTCTACTCACCGTCCACTCGGACGTCAATTCCAGCGCTTCTCATGTAATCATTTGCTGCCCGCGAGGCTGCGGTTGTGTCTATGCCTTGAATTCTTGGCTTATACAAGCGTTCGGCTCTGATGGCGATGATGAATCGATGTCCGCCAATTCCTCCGATAGCCAATCCTCGGAGTCGCTCGGTGCATCCGTCTGCGCGATCCGGCTTCGTGTTGGTCCTGTACCTACTAGAGCAAGGACTGTGAGTGAGGCTGATGGACAGGGCGTGATTGCCGTCTGGCCTCTGGAGTAATGCTTCTCGCACAGAGCGGTGCCCCCATGGTTGGCCAATGCTTGCTTCGATTTCATCAATCAACTGATCTTCAGCGTGGTTGCCGCGAGAGTAGGGCGTTGTCTCGCTCGTAAAGGTTCCGATGGGGGAGCCGTTTAAGTGCGCCCTCAAGATAACTGCATACCTAGGGTCGGCGTCCACGGTTTCGCCGTGAGGATAGTGGGTGCGCTGCACATAGGCTGATTGCAATGAAATCTTGCCAGTGCTCGATTCGATGGCGTTTCCGTTATTGCTTACGCTCCGGCCGCCCCAAGCGTGTAACGCGGCATCTTCGGCTGCCCGTTCGTACCGGTCGGAAGGGTCGCTGATTCTGAGCCCGTCGCCGTTGTCGGTCCCGCTCACCGGTCCGCTGCGCTGCTGGATGACATGAAAAAGTTCGTGCGCGAGGGTGTGATGGTCGCTACCGCCCGCCCCAATGACGATGTGACTGCCGGAGGTGTAGGCGCGGGCGCCGATCTGGGCTGCGGAGGCTTGCGCAGCGGGGCCCGTGTGCAGGCGCACGTCGGTGAAATCGGCGCCGAGCCGGCCCTCCATGTCAGTACGGGTGCTGACATCTAAGGGGCGACCCGGGGCGCGGAGGACATCGTGGACAGTGGAGCGCTGGACGTCAGCACCTTCGGGCAGGCGCCCGGAACGCCGGAGCATCTGTACGACGGCCGCGTTGCCGACGGTGCCCTGGAGGCCGAGCAGCGGCCGGGGTGCGTCATCCTTGGCGGCCCGGCTTTCGTCCCGCTTGCTGCGGGCAGTGCCGTTCTCGCGTGAGTGCATCCGTGGGCCTCCCGGGACGTAGCGTGAACGGCCCTTCTTGGATACACGCGCTCACAAGCCTCTGGGTAGGTCCGTTCGGCCGTTGCGGAGGCAGCGGTGATATCCGGAGAGTCCCCGAGGCGTGCCCGTGCCTGCTCGCCAGAACCGTGGCGCGCCGGGCCCGCATCGGTGGATGTGGCGTACACGGCGGTGCGGCTGATGGAGTCGGACTGGCAGGATGCGGATGCCCTCGCCTGGGCGGATCACTTCCCGTCGTGGCGCGCGGGCGACCCGGCCGCCGTGGCGGCGCTCGTGGATGCGACGTGCCGCGAATGGGACGAGCGCGTGGTCCCGCCGGGGGAACAACCCCGGCGGGACCAAACCCCGGTCAGTCGCCGGGCCGTGGTGGGTTCGACCGGAGCCGGCCGCCTGGGTGCCAGAGTAAGTACGAAGTATACCATGAACGGGCCCGTCAGGGCACGGGACTTGACGCCCTGCCGACCACACGCGGCCAGTACCTCGTCCACCAGTTCAGGAACGATCCACCCGGTAAGCAACCCGAGCCGGACCTCATCCGATAATCCCACCCATGGATGCATGCCCACTTCAACGACCGGTGCCCCGCGAGGACACGAGAGCGTGCAGCATGCAAGCAACGGCATTGGTTGGCCGCTCGGCGAAGTGCCGGGCGGCCATCCAGGTGGTGAGGTCGTTCGCGATCCGGCTGAGGCTGGCCTCGACGCGGACGTCGCGTTCGCGGCCTGATGTGTCTCGACGGACAACCTCGTAACCGCCGTCCTCCAGGACCGCGACGGAGGCGAACCAGACCGGTTCGTCCTGGTCGGGCTGGATGACAACGAAAGCGTTGTCGGTGTCGTTGAGGTCGCTGAGCAACTCGAACAGCGCGTCCTCGGACGGGTCGTCGATGTGGTCGCCGTTCTCGCTGTCGGCGCAGTAATACATAGCGGCCACCGAACATCTCTCCTTGTGCGACGCTCCCAGCGGTGCCAGGCCAGCATGGCACGCGGGGTGGCCGGCCCGGACGGGTCACAGCCACTCGTAGATCGCAGCGATGTGGACGGTGGCCCCGAAGCGGACCGCGAGCTTGTCGAACCGGGTGGCGACCGCCCGGTTCCTCTTCAGACGGTTGATTCCGCACTCGATCGCGTGGCGGGCCTTGTAGTCCTCGCGGTCGAAACTCGGAGGACGGCCTCCCGAACTTCCTCGCCGCTTCCGGTGCGCGACCTGGTCAGCCGGTTCCGCGATCGTGCAACGAATCCCGCGTCTGCGCAGGTAGGCCCTGTTCGCGCGAGATGAATACGCCTTGTCGCCCCGCACGCGCACCGGTTTCATCCGCGGGCGCCCGGGCCCGGTCCTCGGCACCCGTATCGATTCCAGGACCGGGATGAACTGTGGGCTGTCCCCGTCTTGTCCGGCAGTGACCAGCAAGGCCAGCGGGCGTTGTCCCTGCTCGCACGCTAAGTGGATCTTCGTGGTGAAGCCGCCCCGGGAGCGGCCGAGCGCGTGATCTTCGGGCTCGGCCCGGGCACCACCGGGAGGTTCCTTCTGGCAGCGCCCGTCGCGGCGGGCACCAGCGGCGTGCTGGTGGGCCCGGCAAACCGTGGAGTCGACGTTGACTTCCCAGATGATCAGCCCGGAAGCGTCAGCCCGGGCCTGCAGCCCGGTCAGCAGCATCGCCCAGACGCCCTCGCGCTGCCAGCGGCGGAAGAGGCCGTAGACCGTCTGCCACGGCCCGTACTCCGGCGGAATGTCCCGCCAAGGCGTACCGGTCCGCACCCGCCAGCGAATCCCGTTGATCAGCCGCCGCTGACCTACCGCTGGCCGCCCCACCCCCGCGACCGGCAACAACGGCTCCAACACAGCCCACTGGCCATCCGAAAGATCCCCACGCCCCACACCGAGATCATCACAGCAACGAACACGACTCCGGAGCCGCTTCCAAAACAGGCCCTAGCAGGGCCCGTCGTCGCCCGGTGCGGCGCTCTCTGCGGCGGGGCGTCAGGCGCGAGGAGTGGCCGGGGCGGCGGCTTCCAGGTCGGTGACGCTGCCCGACATGATCGTCCGCACATGCTCGGTGATGTGCTCCGCGGGCCAGTCCCACCAGGCCACCGCCAGCAGCCGGGCGACGTCCCCGGCGCTGTGGCGGGTGCGGATGAGCCGGGCCGGATTGCCGCCGACGATCCCGTAGTCGGGCACGTCCGAGGTGACCACGGAGCCGGCGCCGATGATCGCGCCGTGTCCGATCCGCACGCCCGGCATCACCGTCGTGCCGTAGCCGAACCACACGTCGTGGCCGACGACGGTGTCACCCCGGTTCGGCAGCCCGGCGAGCAGGTCGAAGTGCTCGGACCACGAGCCGCCCATGGTGGGGAAGGGGAAGGTCGAGGGGCCGTCCATCCGGTGGTTGGCGCCGTTCATGAGGAACCGCACGCCCGTGCCCAGCGCGCAGAACCTGCCGATGACCAGTTTTTCCGGCCCGTAGTGGTAGAGCACGTTGCGCGTCTCGAACGCGGTCGGATCGTCCGGGTCGTCGTAGTAGGAATACTCCCCGACCTCGATCAGCGGGGACGTCACCAGCGGCCTGAGCAGCACCACCCGGGGCTGTCCGGGCATCGGATGGAGCACCGTCGGGTCGGCGGGTACAGGCATGGCGGGCGGTTCCTCGTGGCCTCGGCGGCAGCGGCCCGTCCCATGATCACAGCACCGCGCAGGGCGCGACACCGGTTTTACGGCGCGGGGCGGGCCGCCACGGGCGCGCCGGGTCCCGCTGTCCTACTCCGGGAGGGCCGCCAGCGGCTCCGCTCCCACCTGCCCGACCATCGAACGCGCCCGCCGCCGGGCCAGGCCCCACCAGTGTCCCCGGGCCGCGTGGGCGGTGTGCTGGTGCTCCGGTACGGATGCCGCCTCCGCCGCGGGCTCGGCCACGGGTTCCGCCACGGGCGCCGGCTCGGCCGGCCCCCAGGCGCCGGAGCCGTACCAGGACGCCACCTCGGCGGCAGCCGGACGCCGCGCCGGATCCTTGGCCAGCATCTCCAGCAGGAAGTGCTCGACGCCGGGCGGTATCCCGGCACGCAGCTCGCTCGGCGCGACGGGCGGCGTCTCGACATGCCGGCGCAGCGCCGCCAGCGCGCTGTCCTCGGTGAACGGCGGCCGCCCGGTGAGGAGTTCGTACAGGACGCAGCCGAGTGCGTAGATGTCGCTCGCGGGCCCGGCGGCCCGGCCGAGTACGCGTTCGGGGGCGAGGTACAGGCTGGTGCCCAGCACCTGCCCGGTGAGGGTCAGGGCGACCGCGGAGTCGTCCAGCAGACGCGCTATGCCGAAGTCGGCGATCTTGACGGTTCCGTCCTGCGCCACGAGCAGGTTGGCGGGCTTGATGTCGCGGTGGACCACGCCGTGCTGGTGGGCGGCTGCCAGTCCGCGGCCCACCTGGGCGCCGATGTCGGCGATCCGGGCCGGGGCCATGGGGCCGTGGGCGGCGAGTTCCTCCGCCAGGTTCAGGCCGTCCACCAACTCCATGATCAGATATGCCGCGTTGTCGTCGACCTCGTAGTCGTAGACGGTGACGACATGCGGGTCGCCGATCCGTGCCGCGGCCCTGGCCTCCACGCGGAAGCGCTCGCGGGCCACCTCGTCCGACGCGGCGGACGGCAGGACCTTCACCGCGAGGTCGCGGTGCAGAAGCTCGTCGTGCGCCCGCCAGACCTGTCCCATCGCGCCGTGCCCCAGCGGTTCGTCCATTCGGTACCGTTCCGCGAGCAGCACGAAGGTCCCTCCTCGGTCGCCTGTGACGCCGGCGCCGCGGTGCCGGCACTGCGCGCGTTCCCCGTCCGGCGGCAGGTATGGCAGTGGTGTGCGATGTATCGCGCGCCGGTTCGAAACCACCCGGTCAGGCGCCGCGGTCGGGGCGGACCTCGGCGGCCGGTGGCGACGCCGACTCTACAGGGCGCGGGCCGCCCCGCGCCCGCCGGCCGGCCACCTGGGGCGAGGCCAACGGGCGGCGGGACGTGGCCAGTTGGTCGGCGAGGGCGAGCAGCACGGCCAGCGTCGTGGCGCCCGCGGCCAGCAGCAGCAGGGTGCGCCCGCCCAGCCCGGCGGCGGCGCCCGTGGCGGCTGTTCCGACCGAGGTCAGCGCGACTTTCAGGCCCGCGCTGGTGACGAAGACCTGCGCCCGCGCTCCGGGCGGGGCGTAGGCCGACCGCGAGGCCAGGGTCGAGGTGAAGGACAGCGCGTTCGCCACCCCGACCAGGACGAAGCCGGCCAGCGCGGTGCCGTACGTGGGCGCGCACGCGGCCAGCACGGTGGTGCCGGCCAGCAGGGCGAACAGCCGCCGCGCCCAGACCTCGGGATCGCCGCGCAGCGGCACTGCCGTCACCAGGAGCGAGCCGGCCAGGCTGCCGAGGCCGAGGGCCGTGGTCAGCACCGCCCCGGCCGCCGCGTGATGCGCGAGGTGCGGCCCGTAGGTGGTGGCGATGACGGGGAGCGCGCCCAGTTCCAGCGCCGAGACCAGGGTGAGGATGGTGACGCGGCGCAGCGCCGGGTGGCGGAAGAGGAGGGAGATGCCCTCCCGGACGCTGGGCGTCGGTGCGGTGCTCCGGCCGTCGGGGCGGTCGTGCGGGAGGGTGATGGTGATGCCCGCCGCGCCGGCGGCGGCGACGCACAGCGCGAGGAGCGCCTCCCGCGGCCCGGTGAGCGCCGCCGCGCCCGCCACCAGGGCCGGACCGAGGGTGCCGCCGAGCCCGTAGGTCATGGCGTCCCAGCCCTGCGCGCGGCGCTGCGCTCGTTCGCCCGCCCCGGCGAGGGCGGCCAGCCGGCTGCTCAGCCCGCCGGTGAGCAGCGGGCCGCAGCATCCGGCGACGGCTGTCGTGCACAGCGACACCCCGAGCGGGACCCGGCCCACCGACAGGGCGGTGCAGGCGAGCGCGACGGCGTAGAGGACGAACGCGCCCGCGAGCAGCCGCCGGCTGTCCCGCGCGCGGTCGAGCCGGTGCGCCAGCCACGGGCCGAACAGGTGCGGGGCGGTCAGCGCCGCCGCCAGGAGTCCGCCGGCCGCCGCCCCGCCTCCCGCGTGGCGGCTGGTGTCCAGGGCGAGCAGGACGATGCCCACCGTCGCCCCGCTGTCGGCGCCGCGGACGAGCAGCGCGGCCAGGAAGTACCGGACGAGGCCCCGGGCCTCCTTGCGGCGTGCACGCCGCACAGGCGCTCCGGCGCTCGCGGATTCCACTGCGCGACTCATCCCTCCGGCCGCCTGCATGACTGCCGGAGTACCTTCCCGCGAGGAGGCGCGCGTACTCCCGGTGGAGCGGCCTCCGGGGCCGCGGCGGCGCCGCCCGCCCCCGGGCTCCGCACCACCTGACCCGGAGGCGTCAGCCGCCGTAATCGCCCTGTATGGCGGTTATGCTGCTTTCGTTACATGGTATAGTTTTTACCAAGTCCTTACGTTGACCCGGGGTGGACATCCCCTCGCGGACGTGGGGAAGCGGCGGTCGCGTACGTACGGAAGAGGGGGTGGGCACGCCATGGGCCAGGACTTTCTCCTCCCCGCGGGCGCACCCGCGGTCCTCCGGGCGGTGCCGCCGTATGTTCCTCAGGCTGCGCGGGTGGACAACGCGGCCCGGGACGCCGTACCGGATACGGACGGCCCTGCCGCGCGCGACTGCTGACGATGCCGGGCTCCCGAGGGGGGCCGGGGCAGGAACACCGCAGCGCGCCTTTGCGCCGGGTCATATGACACCGACCATCGCGGGCATGCCTGCCACGGCTTCCGCGTGCCGCTGACACCTGCGACCGGTCGGTAATTCCCCCAACCGCGTCCAGATGGAGCACGCCCATGGAGCAGACCGCTCACGCCCGTATGACTCCCCTCCCAGGGGTCGGCGCCCGCTACGACATGAAGACCGAGTCCGGACGGCATCTGTCGCTCGTCGTCCACCAGGACGGCCGGAGGTTTCTGGCCTTCCACGATCCGGTGGACGACGACAGCTGCAAGGACGCGACCTCGCTCGCGCCCCACGAGGCCACCGCGCTCGCCAAGCTGCTGACGCCCGACCCGGTGCGGCACCTCCAGCAGCACCTGGAGATCGACCTCGTCACCGAGCACATCCCGGTCACCAAGCGGTCGCCCTACGCCGGGCGGACGCTCGGCGCGACGCAGGCGCGTAGCCGCACCGGCGCCTCCATCGTCGCCGTGCTCCGGCGGACGTCCGCAGAACCCTCACCCGCACCCGACTTCCGCCTCGCGGTCGGCGACACCCTCGTGGTCGTCGGCACACGCGAAGGCGTCGGCGCCGTCGCCGAGCTGATCACGGGAGGATAGAAGCCAGTGCACAGCGCTTCCGACATGCTCATCGAACTCGGCGCGATCATCCTCGCCCTCGGCATCCTCGGCCGCCTCGCGGGACGTGTCGGCTTCTCGCCGATCCCGCTCTACCTCCTCGCCGGACTCGCCTTCGGCAAGGGCGGACTGATCCCGCTGCACGCCAGCGAGGAATTCGTCGCCACCGGCGCGGAGATCGGCGTCGTCCTGCTGCTCCTCCTGCTCGGCCTGGAATACAGCGCCTCGGAACTCGTCACGAACCTCAAGACGCAGTATCCGTCCGGCGTGGTCGACTTCGTGCTCAACGCCGTGCCGGGCGCCGTCGCCGCCTTCCTGCTGGGCTGGGGGCCCGTCGCCGCCGTCGCCCTGGCCGGAGTCACCTGGATCTCCTCCTCGGGGGTGATCGCCAAGGTGCTCGGCGACCTGGGCCGGCTCGGCAACCGCGAGACACCCCTCATCCTCGGTGTCCTGGTCCTGGAAGACCTCTCCATGGCCGTCTACCTGCCGATCCTCAGCGCGCTCCTCGCGGGCGTCAGCCTGGCCGGCGGCACCCTCACCCTGTTGATCTCGCTGGGCACGGTCGGCGTCGTCCTCTACGTCGCCCTGCGCCACGGCCGTCTGATCAGCCGCGCGGTTTCCTCCGACAGCGCCGAGATGCTGCTTCTGGTCGTCCTCGGCCTGACGCTCCTCGTGGCCGGTGTCGCGCAGGAACTCCAGGTCTCCGCCGCGGTGGGCGCCTTCCTGGTCGGCATCGCCCTGTCCGGCGAGGTCGCCGAAGGCGCCCGCAGCCTCCTCACCCCGCTGCGCGACCTGTTCGCCGCCGTCTTCTTCGTCTTCTTCGGGCTGAGCACCGTCCCGGCCGACATCCCGCCCGTCCTGGTCCCCGCGCTGATCCTGGCCGTCGTCACCATGCTGACGAAGATCGCCACCGGCTGGTACGCGGCACGGCGGGCCGGCATCAAGACCGCGGGCCGCTGGCGGGCAGGCGGAACGCTGGTCGCGCGCGGCGAATTCTCCATCGTCATCGCGGGCCTCGCGGTCGGCGTCGAACCCCGGATCGGCCCGCTGGCCACCGCGTACGTGCTGATCCTCGTCATCCTCGGTCCGCTCACCGCCCGCTGGACCGAACCCGCCGCCGGCGGGCTCACCCGGCTCGTCCGCCGCCCCGCCCCCGCGGCGCCGCCGGCCCCCGCGCCGGAACCGGTGGACGCGACCGCCCCGCGCACGTGACGCAACGGACACCGGAGGCAGGACATGGCCGATACGGAGATCCCCAGGGAATTCCTCGACGGTTACACCCGGATCCTGGCCACGGTCACCACCACCGGCCGCCGCCTCACCCGGGAGGAGCTGCTGTCCCAGCGGGCGCTGGGCGCCCGAGCGGCCGTCGCGGGCTACGGATGGCGCGTGCTCGTACGCGAGCACCTCGCGGCGGAGCGGATCACCTTTCCGGCCGCGGCGGCCCCGGACACCGTACTGGCCGCCGCCGCGCAGGCCTTCGACGCCTTCGCCGAGGGGTACGAGCGCGAGCAGCGGCTCGTCGTCCGCCGGGAGGAGGCCGCGCGGCGCGCGTTCATCGAGGACCTCCTGCACAGCCCCGGTGACCTGGGGCACCTGGCCGAGCGGGCCGAGCGGTTCGGGCTGCGGATGTCCCGGTCCTACGCGGTCGCGGTGGCGGAAGGGCCGGACCTCCACGAGGCCGCCGACCCCCGGCCCAGGGCGGTGGAGAGCGACCTCTTCGCCCGCTTCGAGCGGCGCCGGGTCCTCTTCACCACCCACCAGGGCCGCATGGTGTGCATCGCGCCGGGCGACCAGGACGACGTCCTGGCCTACTTCGCCGCGCGGGCCCATGCGGCGGCGGACGGCGCCCGCGCGGTCATCAGCCGGCCCCGGCCGGGGCTCGGCGGTATCGTCCACAGCTACGAAGAGGCCCTGAGCGCGCTCGACGTCGCCCAGCGCATCGGGATCGCCGAACCGCTGCTGCGCGCGTCCGACATGCTGGTCTACACCGTCGTCCTGCGCGACCGGCAGGCGCTCGTGGACCTGGTGCACGCCACCTTCGGCCCGCTGCTCCAGGCACGCGGGGGCGCGCGGCCGTACATCGACACGCTCGCCGCCTACTTCGGTACGGGCTGCGTGGCCGCCGAAACCGCCCGCCGCCTGTCGCTGAGCGTGCGCGCGCTGACCTACCGGCTGGGGCGGATCCACACGCTCACCGGTTTCAGCCCCGTCGACCCGCAGCACCGCTACACCCTCCAGACGGCGACCCTCGGCGCCCGCCTGCTCGGCTGGCCGGCACCGGAACCCGCACCCGCCACCGGCTGACCCGGTACGCACCCGGGAGCCGCGCCGCGGCCTTCGCGGACACGGTGAAGCAGGCCCCGTAGTGGCCGGTCAGCAGGCCGGCGCCCTGGTCGCGGGGCGGTGGCCGCGGCATCGCGCACCGCTCCCGCCGAGGGGCGCGGGCCCTCGTTCCCGTGCGCCCACTCCCGCCCGCGCCGGTTTCGTGCTTGCGGATCCACCCGGGCGTGGGGGTAAAGTGCAACCTGTATGGCAAATACCGGCCGGATGGTGTGCGGGAGCTGAGATGCCCAGGGCTTACGTCTTCGAGCGATTCGGAGGACCCGAGGTAGCGGGGTTCGCCGACGTGGCGTGCCCTGTCCCGGGCGCCGGAGAACTCCTGGTCGCCGTGCGCGCCGCCGGGGTCAACCCGGTCGACTGGAAGCGCCGTTCGGGCTTGCGGCCGCCGGGTGCGCCCGAGGTGCGGCTGCCGGCCACGATGGGCGGCGAGGTGTCGGGGACGGTCGAGAAGCTGGGCGCGGGGACCGGCGGATTCCGCGTCGGGGACGCCGTCCTGGGCGGCCCGCTGACCGGCGGGTACGCCGAGTACGCGGTGCTGTCCGCCGCCTCGGCGGTCCACAAGCCCGCCGCGATCTCCTGGACCGACGCGGCGACCCTGCCGATCGCCGCCGCCACCGCCTTCGCGGGGATCCGCCAGCTGGCGCTCCCGCCCGGCGCGACCGTGCTGGTCACCGGTGTCGGCGGCGGTGTCGGCGTGGCCGCCGCGCAGATCGCCCGACACGCGGGACTGCGGGTGGCGGGCACGGCGGGCGCGGCCAAGAAGGCGTTCGCCGCATCCCTGGGCGTGCGGTACGTCGAGCCGGGACCGGGCCTCGCAGAGCGGGTGCGCGCGGCCCTTCCGGAAGGTGTCGACGGCGTCCTCGACCTGGTCGGCGGCGACACCCTGCGGGAATGCGCGGCCCTGCTCCCGGACGGGACGAAACTTGTCAGCGCGGCGGACCGCGGGAGCGTTGCCGCGTTCGGCGGAGCCCCGGTGGCCCCCGCCCGCGGCCCCGGAGTGCTGGACGCCGTGATCCGGCTGGTCCTCGACGGCGCCCTCGACCCGTACGTCACCCAGGTCTTCCCCTTCGCGCGGGCCGCGCAGGCGGTGCGCGCGGTGGAGACCGGCCACGCCCGCGGCAAGGTCGTGATCGAGATGCCGCGATGTCGGCCGTGACCGCGACGCCGCGATGCCGGCGCTGACCACTTCCGGCGACCTCGTCTGAACCGTCGTTCCTGACTTCCCCCAGGAGCGGCGGACGGACCCGCCACGTCGTCCGCGGAGCGCTGCGGGCTGCCCTGACGGCTCGTCGCCCGCGGCATTCCCGCGCCCGCTCCCGGCCTGCCGTGCCGCATCCCGCTGCGGCCTTCCGCTGTCCCCTTCCTGTGCCCCCTTGTCCCCTTCCCCTGTCTCCGCCCGCACCCGTGCCTGCTCCGGAGGAACCGCGCCATGCCCTTCCCCCCGCCTGCCCGCAGCGATCCCGACGTCCCCCGCGCCGACCGCCCCCGCCCCGCCACGAACTGACCACCGGCCCCACCGAAAGGAGTGCGCGGCGATGCCGGCACGAAAGACACTGTTCGGATTCGCCCCGGGAACCGAGGCCGCCAGAGCCAAGGAGATCCTGCGGCTCGCCGTCGCGGCGGACCGCGCGGGACTCGACCTCTTCTCCCTGTCCGACCACCCCTACTACGGCCACCGGCTCGACGCCTACGCCACCTTGGGGGTCGTCCTCGGTGCGACGTCCGGTATCGCCGGCATCGCCAATGTGACCAACCTGCCGAGCCGGCCCGCCCCGGTCCTGGCCCGCACGCTGACCACGCTGACCACGCTGTCCGCGCTGTCGGACGGCCGGATCGTCTTCGGCGCCGGAGCCGGCGGCTTCTGGGACGAGATCGTGAAGCTCGGACGCCCGCGGCTCGGCCCGGCGGCTGCGGTCCGCGCCCTGGCGGAGTCGATCACCCTGGTCAGGGCCCTGTCCGGCGGCGGCGGACCGGTCACCTTCGAGGGCGAGTTCTACCAGGTGGCGGGCATCGAGCCGGCCGCGGTCCCGGCGCCGCCGGTCTGGACCGGTTCGCTCGGGCCGAAGTCACTGGCCGTCACCGGGCAGCTGGCCGACGGCTGGATCCCCGGCCACGCCTCGGACTGGCTCAGCGCGCTCCACCGGGACTCCCGCCCGCTCATCGACGCAGCCGCCGCGGAAGCCGGCCGCGACCCGGCCGACATCGTGACCGTCCACAACCTCCCGGGCCGGATCACCGACCGGCCGCTGGCCCAGGTCAGGGACGACACCGGCCGCTGGATCGGCGGCTCGGTCCAGCAGTGGACGGACGAACTCACCGGCGCCGTACTCGACCACCGCGCGGCCGGCTTCATCCACTTCAGCACCGACGACACGCCCCAGGACATCGTGCTCGGCCGCTGGGCCGAGGAGATCGTCCCCGCCGTCCGCGAGGCCGTCGCCAAGGCCTGACCCCCCGTCACCACCTCGGTCACCATCTCTGTCACATCCAGCACCAGTACACCCATCGGAGAGCCACCATGCCCAGAAACGGGCGCAGACACACCGCACTTCTCGCCGCCGCCGTCGTCCCCGCCGTGCTCCTCGCCGGCTGCTCGTCCGGGGACACGTCCGCGGGCACGTCCACCGCGGGCGGCAGCAAGGCCGAGCCGGTCCACGGCGGTTCGCTGACCTACGCCGTGGACACCGAGCCGATCTCCTGGGACATCGCCGTCTCCCAGCAGGACGTCACCGGCTCCATCCAGCGCAACGTCTTCGACTCGCTGGTCTACCAGGACCCCGAGGGCGGCGGCTTCCAGCCCTGGCTGGCCACCTCCTGGCAGGTGTCGGGCGACCTGCGCACGTACACCTTCCACCTGCGCACCGACGTGAAGTTCACCGACGGGACCCGCTTCGACGCGCAGGCCGTGAAGGCGAACTTCGACCGGATCGTCGACCCCGCGACCAAGTCGCAGTACGCCTCCGGGCTGCTCGGCCCCTACACCGGGACCAAGGTCGTCGACCCGGCGACCGTCGTCGTCTCCTTCGCCAAGCCCTTCGCACCCTTCCTCCAGGCCGCCAGCACCCCCTACCTCGGCTTCTACTCACCCGCCGCGATCACCAGGTACGGCTCGAAGCTCGGCGCCGGCGGCCCGGCCGACGTCGGCACGGGACCGTTCGTCTTCTCCGGCTACACCAAGGGCCAGAGCGCGGTCATGACCCGGAACCCGGACTACAACTGGGCACCGAAGGCCGCCGACCACCAAGGGCCTGCCTATCTGGACAAGCTCACCTTCCGCTTCCTGTCCCAGGACTCGGTACGGATCGGCGCGCTGCGCAGCGGCCAGATCCAGGTCGCCAAGTCCGTACCGCCCGCCGACCTGAAGTCCCTGAAGGCCGAGCCCACGCTCCAGGTGCTCAGCGAGCAGTCGCCCGGGGCCGTCTACAGCCTGGTGCTCAACACCTCCAGGGCGCCCTTCGACGACCTTGCGGTGCGGCGGGCCTTCCAGCGCGGCATCAATGTGGACGCCGACGTCAAGAGCGTCTACTTCGGCGCCTACCAGCGCGCCTGGACCACCCTGTCCCCGGCGACGCCGGGCTACACCAAGGCCCTCGACAACACCCTGGCCTACGACCCCGCGAAGGCGAACCAGCTGCTCGACCAGGCAGGCTGGACCGGCCGCGACTCCGACGGATACCGCACCAAGAACGGCGCGGTGCTCAACGTCGTCTGGCCGCTGATGCCGCAGAACCTGGTCACCCAGCAGCACGACATCCTCGGCCAGGCCGTCCAGGCCGACCTGAAGAAGATCGGCATACGGGTCCAACGCCCCCGCCAGGACGTCGGGACCTTCGTCAAACAGCTCTTCGGCGGCCAGGACGACGTGTCCGACTACTCCTGGTCCAGGGCCGACCCCGACGTGCTGCGGCTGTACTTCAACAGCGCGGAGCCGCCGAGCAAGGGCGGCGCCAACGGCACCTTCTACAAGGACGCCGACCTGGACACCTGGACCGAGCAGGGCCTGACCACCCTGGACCCGGCCGCCCGCGCCGCCGTCTACGCCAAGGTCCAGCAGCGCGCCGTGAACGACCTCGCCCTGAGCGTGCCGCTGTACGTCGGCTCCGCGCTGGTCGGGGCCTCCACCCGGGTGCACGGGCTGACCTCTGACGCCAACACCTGGCTGGAATTCCACGACACCTGGCTCGGTAAGTGACGTGACCGCCTCCGACATCGCCCGCACCGCCGCCAGGAAACTGGCGGCGGCTGCGGCCGTCCTGCTCGGCGCCGCCACCGTGGCCTTCGCGGCGCTGCAACTCATCCCCGGCGACCCGGTGACGGTCATGCTGGGCCCCTTCAGCTCCGCGTCCCCGGCCGTCCGCGCGCAGATCACCGCCCACTTCGGCCTCGGCCGGCCGGTGTGGCAGCAGTATCCGCGCTACCTGGGCCATCTGCTCCAGGGCGACCTGGGGGAGTCCTACCAGAGCCAGCAGCCCGTCCTGTCGCTGATCCGCGGGCAGCTCTGGCCGACCGTGCAACTGGCCCTGGCCGCGCTGCTGTTCGCCCTGGTCTTCGCGCTCGCGGTCGCCGTGGCGACGGCCGGGCGGCGCCCCGCGCTGCGGGCCGTCGCCTCACTGGTCGAGCTGCTGACCGTCTCCACCCCCTCGTACTGGATCGGCATCCTGCTGCTGACCGCGTTCTCCTTCCGGCTGCGGATCTTCCCCGTCACCGGCGACCAGGGCCTCGGCGCCCTGGTGCTGCCCGCGCTGACGCTCGCCCTGCCGATGGCCGGCGTCCTGGCGCAGGTGCTGCGGGAGGGCCTGGAGGCCGCGCTGGAGCAGCCGTTCACCGTCACCGCCCGGTCCCGGGGGCTGAGCGTGACGGCGGTACGGCTGCGGCACGCGCTGCGGCACGCGGCACTGCCGCTGGTGACCCTGACCGGCTGGCTGGCCGGTTCGCTGCTGGGCGGGGCGGTCCTGGTGGAGACGGTGTTCGGCCGCCCCGGCATCGGCGCGCTGATGCTCCAGGCCACCACCAACAAGGACATGCCCCTGGTCATCGGCCTGGTGCTGCTGTCCGCCCTGGTGTTCGTGCTGGTCTCGACGCTGGTGGACCTGCTGTACCTGGCCATCGACCCTCGTTTGAGAACGGACCCGGTGACCGGATGACCCCGCTCGACACCCTCGCCCCCCTGGCGGCGCCGGAAGCGCCGCCCCGCCGGGAGCGGAGGGACCGGGCCGGACGGCTCGGTCTGCTGCCGCTGGCCGTCGCCGCCCTGGCGCTCGCCCTGGTCCTGCTCGCGGCGCTCGACCCCGGCCTGTTCAGCGGCGCCTCCCCGACCGACGTCAACGCGACCGAGGCGCTGCGCGGACCGAGCGGCGCGCACTGGTTCGGCACCGACCAGCTCGGCCGCGACGTCTTCACCCGCGTGGTCCACGGCGCCCGCCTCTCGCTGCTGCTGGGAGCGGGCTCCACGCTGCTGGCGGTGGTCTCGGGGACGCTCCTGGGACTGGCCGCGGCCCTCGGCGGCCGGATCGCCGACCAGGCGCTGATGCGGGCCGCCGACGTCCTGCTGTCGCTGCCGCCGATCCTGCTGGCGCTGCTGGCCGTCGCCGTGCTGGGCAGCGGCACCCCCAACGTCATGATCGCCATCGCCGTTGCCTTCGCCCCCGGCTACGCCAGGATCGTCCGCGCCGAGACCCTGGTGATCCGCCGCTCCGGCTACGTCGAGGCGGCGGTCGGGCTCGGGCTGCCGCGACCGCTGCTGGTCGTGCGCCACATCGTGCCCAACGCGCTCGGCCCGATGCTGGTGCTGGCCACCGTGGGCTTCGGCGGCTCGCTGATCGCCGCCTCGGGCCTGAGCTTCCTCGGCCTGGGCCCGCAGCCGCCCACCCCGGAGTGGGGAGCGATGCTCTCCGAGGGCCGCGACTTCCTCCAGACCGCGTGGTGGCTGGGCACCTTCCCCGGCGCGGCCATCGCGCTCACCGCACTGACCGTCAACACGGTCGGACGCCGCGCACAGCGGCGGTTCACCAGAAGGACCAACCGATGACCCTGCTGACCGTGGACGGCCTCGACGTCCGCTTCGGCCCCCTGCACGCCGTGCGCGACGTCTCCTTCGGCCTGGACCGGGGCGAGTGCCTGGCCGTCGTCGGCGAGTCGGGCTCGGGCAAGAGCGTCACGGCCCGCGCCCTGGTCGGCCTGGTCGGCGACCGCGCCCGGGTCACCGCGGGCGCGCTGACCTTCGCGGACCGCGACCTGACCGCACAGAGCGAGTCCCAGTGGCGTACGCTGCGGGGCCGCCGGATCGGGCTGGTCCTCCAGGACGCGCTGGCCTCGCTCGACCCGCTGCGTACGGTACGGGCCGAGGTCGCGGAACCGCTGCGGGTCCACCGCACGGTGCCGCGCCCGCAGATCCCCGGGCGGGTGCGCGAACTGCTGGCGGACGTGGGGATACCCGAGCCCGACCGCCGCGCCGCCCAGTACCCGCACCAGCTCTCCGGCGGCCTGCGGCAGCGCGCCCTGATCGCCTCCGCCATCGCGGCCGGCCCCGACCTGCTCATCGCCGACGAGCCCACCACCGCCCTGGACGTCTCCGTCCAGGCTCAGATCCTCGGCCTGCTGGACGGACTGCGCCGCCGGGGCACCGCACTGCTGCTGATCAGCCACGACCTGTCGGTGGTGAGCCGGCTGGCCGACCGGGTCGCGGTGATGTACGGCGGCCGGATCGTGGAGAGCGGCCCCACCGCCCGGGTCCTGGAACGGCCCCGCCACCCCTACACCCGGGCCTTGCTGGACGCCGTACCCGGCACCCGGACCCGGGGCAGCCGGCTGTCCGCCGCCGTCTCGGCAGGCCCGGCCCGTCCGCCCCTGCCCGCGGCGGGACCCGACGCCTGCCCGTACCTCCACCGCTGCGCCGCCGCCGACGAGCGGTGCCTGACCCTGCCGGCCGCGCCGGACGACCTCGGCGCCCTGTGCCGGCACCCGCTCGGCGAGCAGGCCGCGGAGGTCCCGGAGGCAGCAACCGGGAGCCGGCCGCGGGTCGCGGTCCGGGCGCCGTCGCCCGGAAAGGCCCCGGCTGTCGTCCTGGAGGCCGACCGCATCGCGAAGCGCTTCCGCGGCCCGGACGGCGCCGCCCACCAGGCGGTGGACGAGGTCTCCTTCCGGCTGCACGCGGGCGAAACCCTCGGCCTGGTCGGCGAGTCGGGGTCCGGGAAGACCACGGCCGCCCGGATCGTCCTGGGGCTGCTGGCGCCCGACTCCGGCCTGGTGACCTTCGCGGGCCGCCCGTGGAGCTCGGAGCCCGAGCGCCGGCGCCGGGTGCTGCGGTCCCGTATCCAGGCGGTGCAGCAGGACCCGCTCGGCTCCTTCGACCCCCGCTACCCGGTCGTCAGGGTGATCGGCGAGGCGCTGGCCCTGGCCGGAGTACGCGGACGCCGCGAGCGCGAGGCCCGGGTGATCGACCTGCTGGACCGGGTCGGGCTGCCCCCGAACGTGCTGGACCGGCGACCCGCCGAACTGTCCGGCGGCCAGCGCCAGCGGGTCGCCATCGCCAGGGCACTGGCCCCGGCCCCTGATCTGATCGTCTGCGACGAGCCGGTGTCCGCGCTGGACGTCTCGGTGCAGGCGCAGATCCTGGACCTGCTCGCCGACCTCCGGCACGACCTGGGCGTCGCGCTGCTGTTCATCTCGCACGACCTGGGGGTGGTGCACCACGTGAGCGACCGCGTCGCCGTCATGAAGGACGGGCGCATCGTGGAGACCGGCCCGGTCGAGGAGGTCTTCGCCCGCCCCGCGCACGACTACACGCGCGAACTGCTCGCCGCCGTCCCCACCCCGCACGGCCGGGACGCCCGGGTCACCGGCTGAACCGGCTGGACCGGCTGGACCGGCTGGACCGGCTGGACCGGCTGAACCGGCTGAACCGGCCGACTCCGGCGGACGGTTGAAGCCCTGGTGGCGGCGGGAACCTCCCGCCGCCACCAGGGCTCTCCGCGTGCCGCGCACCCTCTCCGCATCCTGAGGCGGGAGCCTCAGCGGGCCTCGGCGTCCGCCACGGCCGCGGGCGCTTCCTTGCCCGCCGCCGGAGCCGCCGCCGGCGACACGAAGTCCCGCTGGCGGATCAGAACGGCGCTGAGCACCGCCGCGGCCAGGGCCACCGCCGCCCCGATCCACAGGATCTCGTTGAGGCCGTCGGCGAAGCCCGACGTCGCGGACCTGCTGGTGAAGACCGTGCCCAGCGCCGCGATCCCGGTCGCCAGGCCGACCTGCCGGGCGGTGGCGTTGATCCCCGAGGCGGTGCCGGCCTGCGCGGGGGCGACCACCCCCACGGCGGTCGAGGCGAGCGGCACGGTGACCATGCCGGCGCCGATCCCGGCGACGACCATGCCGGGCAGCAGATGCGTCCAGGACGAGGTGTCGCTCACCCCGGTCATCAGGGCGATCCCCGCCGCGATCAGTACGAAGCCCGCGCTGATCATCAGCCGCACCGGGACGGCGGTGCTCAGCCGCCCCGCCACGGTCGAGGACACGAACATCGCCCCGGTCAGCACCAGCAGCCGCACGCCGGTCTGCGCGGGGGAGAAGCCCAGGTGCTGCTGGAGGTAGAGGACCAGATAGGTGATCAGCGTGTAGATGGACCCGTTGAGCCCGACGGCGGCCACCAGCCCGCCGTTGAAGGTCGGCTTGCGGAACAGGCTGAGGTCCAGCATCGGGTGCTGCTGCACGGCCTCCAGCACGAGGAACACCGCGAGCAGCACCGCGGCGCCGATCAGCGTGCCGTAGACCTTCGGCTGCGACCAGCCGTCACCCGCGCTGATCAGACCGTAGACCAGCAGGGCCAGCGCGGCGCTGAAGGTGACGAAGCCCAGCCAGTCGGGGCGGGACGCGGCCGGGTTGCGCGACTCCCTGAGCTTGGTGAGGGTCGCCACCGCCACCGCGATGCCGATCGGCACATTGACCCAGAAGATCCAGCGCCAGCTCAGGCCGCTGGTGAGCGCCCCGCCCAGGACCGGTCCCACCGCGACGGCGATGCCCAGGACACCGCCGTAGATGCCGAAGGCGACCCCGCGCTCGCGCCCCTGGAAGGCGTCGCTGAGCAGGGCCAGCGAGGTGGCCCAGACGATCGCCCCGCCGACGCCCTGCCCGGTGCGGGCCAGCGAGAGGAAGAGCGGGCCGGTCGCCAGGGCGCACAGCAGCGAGCCCGCGGTGAAGACCGCCGTACCGACCGCGTAGAGCCGACGCCGGCCCCACAGGTCCGCCAGCGAACCCGCCGTCAGCAGCCCGGCCGCCAGGGCCAGCGCGTAGGCGTCGATCACCCACTGCAGGTCGGACAGCGATGAGTGGAAGTCCTGCCCGATGGCGGGCAGGGCGACGTTCACGATCGTGATGTCGAGGACCAGCATGAACACCCCGGCGACAACCGCCGTCAGGGTCCACCACTTCTGTGCCATGTTCCGTTCCTTCGTCGGTGGGGTCGTGCTGTCGGTCGGGCCGTCAGACACGGGCGAACTCACGCCGTACCAGCGGGATCACCTCGGTCGCGAAGCGCTCGCGGGCGTCGGCCTCCCCCAGCCCGAAGAGCTGGGGGAAGGTGAAGCCGGCCCGGACGACGGCGAGCAGCTGTTCGGCGATCGCCTGGGAACCGCCCGTGACCAGCCGGCCGGTCGGAGCGCGTGTGTCGTCGAAGAGCACCTGGACGTTGCAGGCGCAGGTGATCGAGTCCGGGTCGCGCCCGGCGGCCTCGGCCGCCGCCCGCACCCGGGTCCGCATGGCCCGCGCCTGCGGGAGGTCCATCCGCTGCATCGAGGGGAGCCAGCCGTCGGCGACCGCCCCGGTGAGCGCGAGCGCGCGCGGACCGTACGTGCCGAGCCAGACCGGGATCCGGTGCGCGGGCCGCGGCGTGATCCGGGCCTGCGTGACCTGGAAGTGCTCCCCGTCCATCGTCAGCGCGTCCTGGTTCCACAGCCCGCGGATCACCCGTACCGCCTCCCCGAGGGCCGCGACCTGCTGCCCGGGGGACCGCACGCGCAGTCCGAAGGCGCTGAATTCGGCGTCGTGACCGCCGCTGCCGAGGCCGAGCACCAGCCGGCCCCGGGAGAGCCGGTCGAGCGTCTCCGCCGTCTTCGCCAGCACGGCGGGGGAGCGGTAGGGCAGACCGAGGACGTCGGTTGCGACGTGGATCCGCTCCGTCGCCGCGGCCACCCAGGTCAGCGCGGTCCACGGCTCCCAGGACGGGCGGACGCCGTGCAGATGGTCGCTGAGGGCGAAGGTGTCGAAGCCCAGGGCCTCGGCGTGCCGCGCCTCGGCCACCAGGTCGTCCGGGTCGGTGACCGTGAAACCGGAGACGATGCCGAAGCCGAGGTGCTGTCCGTGGATGCCGCTCACGGAGTGCCGTCCTGTTCCGCCGGTACGCCCGCGGGCGGATGGCCGTTCTCCTCCGCTGGTACGCCGTCCGGTACGTCCGGCTGCGCGCCGGCGGGCAGGTCACCGGTCACGACAGGGCGCGAGCCGTCCGCGGACCAGGCCGACCAGGAGCCGACGAAGAGGGTCGCGCCGGGCAGCCCCGCGTACTCCAGGGCGAGCAGGTTGTGGCAGGCGGTGACGCCTGAACCGCAGTGGACGATGACCTCGTCGGCCTCGGCCACGCCCAACTCCGCGAACCTCGACCGCAGTTCGCCGGGGGAGAGGAATCTGCCGTCGGCGGCCAGATTGGCCGTCCAGGGCGCGCTGAGCGCCCCGGGCACATGGCCGAGCCGGGTCTCGCCCGGCAGGGCGTCGGCGCCCGAATAGCGGCCCGCCGCACGGGAGTCGAGGACGGCGGAGGAGGGCGAGGCCGCCGCTGCCTGCGTGTCGTCGGCGGTCCGCAGCAGGTCGGGCGGCCAGGCCCGCGGCTCGCGCACCACCGCTGGGCGTTCCACCTGGCCGGTGGCCCGCGGCCCGGTCCAGCCGGCCAGACCGCCGTCCAGCAGCGCGGCCGGCCGGCCGAGGCGGCGCAGCAGCCACACCAGTCGCGCGGCGAACCCGCCGCCCCGGTCGTCGTACGCCACCACGGTGTCGTCGTCGGCGATACCGAGCCGGCCCAGCCGACGGGCGAACTCCTCGGGCTCGGGCAGCGGATGGCGTCCGCCGGCGGTGCTGGGCGGCGCGGACAGGTCGGTGTCGACGTCGACCCAGACCGCGCCCGGCAGATGCCCGGCCAGGTAGGCGCGGTGACCTGAGCGCCCGTCGAGATACCAGCGGACGTCGGCGAGCACCAGCTCGTCCAGGTGCGCCGCGACCCAGCCGGGACCGACGACCGGCGGGAGCCGCGCGGGGAGTTCCGGCCCGGAGGCTGGGCCGGCTGGGGCAGCGGGGCCGGGGGCGGACGGAGGCTGCGCGGGCAGGCCGGGGGCGGACGGAGGCTGCGCGGGGAGACCGGGCGCCGGCACCGGTCGTGCGGGGAGTTCCGGCTCAGACACCGGCGGTCGCCCCCCTGCCGCCCAGCCCGGCCACCTGCGGGATCACCTCGGCCGCGACCAGCTCCATGGCGTGCGCCACGGTGCCGTGCGGTATGCCGCCGATGTCGATCGACAGCAGGTGCAGATCGTGCCCCCACAGGTCGTGCAGCCGGCCGAGTTTGTCGACGACCTCCGCCGGGCTGCCGCAGATCGCCGATCCCGGGCCGACGAGGGCGTCGAAGTCGAAGGGACCCTTGCGCGCGCCGGCCGGCAGCTTCGCGCCCGCGAAGTAGTTGCCGTAATACTCCCGCCAGACCTCCCTGGCCCGCGCGGTGGTGTCCGCGACGAAGACATGGCTGGCCGCACCGGTGCGCGCGAGCCCGGCCGGGCGGCCGCGCTCGGCCCACAGCCGGCGGTAGAGGTCGAAGACCGGCGCGTGGCTCTCCGGCGGCCGGGCGGTGGTGCCGATCACCATCGGCAGGCCGAGGTCGACCGCGAGGTGGACGGAGTCCGGCTTGGAGCCGCCGCTGACCCATACCGGCGGACGCGGTTGCAGCAGCCGCGGCTGGACCCGCACCTCGTGCAGCGCCGGGCGGAATCGGCCCGACCAGGTCACCCGCTCCTCGGTCCACAGCTGGAGCAGCAGCTCCAGATTCTCCCGCTTGCGGGCGGGCCGGCTCTCCAGCGTCTGGTCGAAGACGGCGTACGGCTCCTCGAAGAACGAGGCCCCCGCGATGATCTGCAGCCGGCCGTCGGAGAGCAGGTCGAGGGTCGCGTAGTCCTCGGCGAGCAGGACCGGGTCCCGGTTGGCCACCAGGGTGGTGCCGGTGGCCAGGGTGATCGTCGAGGTGCGCTCGGCGACGGCGGCGAGCACGACCGGCGGGGCGGAGATGACGTCGCGTTCGCCGAAGTGGTGCTCGCCGACCGCGTACCACGAGTAGCCGAGCTCCTCGGCGAGGACGGCGCCGGCGACGACCTCCGCCAGCCGTTCTCGCTGGGTGAGCCGGTGCCCGGTGAAGGGGTCGTTCAGTAGGGTGCCGAAAGTGATGGTGCCGATGTCCATCGTCACGCGTCCCTGATCCTCGGATGGATGGTCTGATCGCCGAATGGCCACCTAAGTAAAGTACAACGTGCATGGTAAATTGGGCAACGCGCAACAGCGAGCACTGGAGGACCCACTGAGCACCTCATCGACCCCGGCCGGGGGTTCAGCCCCGGCGCGCACCGGCGGACGCGCGGACAAGCGGCTGGCGATCACCCGGGGCGCCCGTACCGTGTTCGGGCGCGAGGGCTACTCGCGCACCAGCATCGAGGCGATCGCCGCCGAGGCCGGCGTCTCCACCCGCACCATCTACAACCACTTCGAGAACAAGGACCACCTGTTCTCCGAGGTCGTGCACGACTCGGCCAGCCAGGTCGCCGACGCGTTCGTGGAGACCGTCGAACAGCAGGTCAAGGGGGTCGACCTCACGAGCGACCTGATCACCCTCGGCGAGGCGTTCGTGGCGCAGCGGACCCGCTTCCCCGAGCACTTCGCGATGATCCGCCAGGTCAAGGCCGAGGCCCAGCACTTCCCCGCGGTCGTCATCGACGCCTGGCAGCAGGCGGGCCCCGCCCGGGTCCAGCGCGAACTCGGCCGGCAGCTGCACCGCCTGGCCGAGGCCGGCCTGCTGCGCGTCGCCGACCCGGCCCGGGCGACCCGCCACTTCATGGCCCTGGTCAGCGCCGAGATCACGATCCGCCCCCTGGGCTCCCCCCCGCTCACCCGCGCGCAGATCCAGTCCTCCGTGACCTCGGGTGTCGAGGCCTTCCTCTCCGGCTACGGCGCCACGGGCGCCGCGTAGTGGCGGAAGCCGTCGCGGGTGCGGTGGAGGGACCACAGGGTGTCGGCCAGGACGCCGGGGTCGGTGTGCGGGTCCCCGGGGGTGATGGCGCCGGGGATGATGAGCTGGGCGGCGTGGATGCCGTCGCCCGCGAGGGTGTCGTGCAGCAGCTGGGCGTAGACGCTCTCGGCGGCGAAGGCGATGGAGGTGCCGGCCCGTTCGGGGTGCGGCCGGACGGCGCTGCCGCCGTTGACGAACAGCACGGTGCCGCGGCCCAGTCCACGCATGCCGGGCAGCACCTGTGCGACGGCCGTCATGGGGCCGTAGAGGGAGAACTCGATGGGGCCTACGAGGTCCGCGGCCGTGGTGTCGAGGACCGGCTTCATGAAGTCCTTGTGCGGCAGCGGGCTGTACTGGAGGACCTCGACGGGGCCGAGGGCGGCCCCGGCGGCATCCAGCGCGGCGGTCAGGGCCTCCGGGTCGCGTACGTCGGCGGCGAAGCCCCGCGCGTGCACGCCGTCGTCGGCCAGTCGCGCCGCGAGGGCGTCCGCGCGGTCCCGGGCGCGGGAGATGACCGCGACGTCGTGGCCCTCGCGGCCGAACCGGCGTGCGACAGCGGCTCCGAGGCCCGGGCCTGCTCCGATGATGGCGATGGTGGTCACGGCGTCTCCAGACGGTGCGAGGTGGCGGCGGGAGGCAGCGGCTCCTGCGGTGCGCCGGGCGCTGCCGGTCGGTGGGCGGGAAGCGGCCGGGGGGCGGGCCGCCACTACCTCGGCGGCTGCCCGGGAATGCCTTCCCCGTACGTGCCCGGCCACGGCTTTCCGCAGGGCCGGACGGGTGCCGCGCGGGCCGCCGGCCGGGTTTCGGCCGTCCTTTTCATGCCGGTCCGCGGTGCAGGACCTCTCGCTGCCACTGCTCGCGCGGCTGGGTGTGCAGCCGCCAGTAGTGCTCGGCGATGCCGTCCGGGTCGAAGGCCGTACCCGGAGCGACGGGACCGTCCACGGTCACGCCGGCCACGTGGACGCCGGAGGGTCCGTACTCCTGGTCGAGCAGCGTCACCAGAGTGCGTAGGCCGGCCTTGCCGAGCGAGAGGCTGACGTATTGCGGCTTCGGCTCGGGCATTCCGCCGGTGACGAGGAACGACCCGCTTCCGCGCCGCGCCATCCCGGGCAGGAGGTGGGCGGCGGCGGTCAGGGCGCCGACCACGTTGACCGCCCAGGCGTCCAGCTGGGCGCGGGCGGACAGCTGTCCCGGCGCGTCGGGACGGACGAGCGCCGCGTTGTAGACCACGACCTCCGGGAGGCCGAACTCCCCGACCGCCGCGTCGAGGGCCGCGCGCAGCGCCGTCTCGTCGGCGCTGTCGGCGGTCAGCGACACGACCGGCACCCCGAAGCGGGAAACCGCGTCGGCCACGCCGGCGAGTGTCCCGGCGGTCCGCGCGACGAGCGCGACCGGCAGGCCCTCGCGCGCGAACCGGCAGGCGACCGACCGGCCGATCCCCGGACCGGCTCCGATGACGACTGCTCCCGGCGTTCGCGGTATCTCCGGTGCTCCCGGTGCTCCTGGCGTTCCCGGCATGACGGACTCCTTCGCTGGACGAGGGCTGGCACCGGGAACGCTAAGGTGTCACATCGGTGTGAAGGTCAACCTCGCAGCGGAGGAGCCGGATGCGGATAGGTGCCCTGGCCGGGACGACAGGAGTCAGCCGCCGGCTGCTGCGCTACTACGAAGAGCAGGGGCTGCTGCACCCGCTGCGGCTGACCAACGGCTACCGGGAGTACGCCGAATCGGACGTCGCCGCTGTACGGAACATCCGCGCGTTGCTGGCCGCAGGCCTGCCCACCACGGTCATCGCCGGGCTGCTGCACTGCTTTCACGACGAGGACGAGCGACCCGTGCCGTCGCCCTGCCCGGGAATGGTCGCCGACCTGCGACGGGAGCGACGCCGTATCACCGACGCGATCGCCGGACTCCAGTCGTCGCAACAGGCGCTCGACACCATGCTCACCGCGGCCCTGCGCCGGCCTCGCGACTGACCGGCCGCCGTCGGAGGGCCTGTCCGCGACCTCGGATTTACGGCCGCGGCGCCGTCGCCGCTCACCCGCACGCCCGTTCGCCTGCGGTGACAAAGGCGGTTCGCACGGGGGAGATGCGGGCCGACGGGATTCGAACCCGCGGAGGGTCAGGGCAGGTCCGCCCTCACCCCTCAACGGCCGAACGGGAAACCTCCGGCCGGCCGGCGCAATCGGCCGCTCTGCCACAGCCCGCGTCCTGGTGCCGCCACGAGCGGACCAGCCTTCCGCCTGCCAACGGGCGATCGGGTTCGGCCCGCGGCCCGGCGGCCGGCCGTGCGGGCACGGGCTCCGGCGGTCAGGGGCGACCTCTGCTCGTACGCCGGGTCACCGGGGGCCGGGCGGGCGGTTCAGCCGCCAGACCACGTTGATCCCGCTGCCCGCCGGTGCCGCGGGCGGCGTTGCCTGTTCGCTCCCGACTTCGGTGAAGCCCAGCCGGCGCGGTATCGCGGCGCTGGGGGCGTTGGCCAGGTCGTGCGCGATTTCCAGGCGATCCACATCCGGCAGCGTGAACATCTCGGTGACCACGGCCGCCGTCGCCCTCGTGGCGATGCCCTGGCCGGTGGCGGCGGGGTGCAGCCAGTACCCGATGCGCCGGCTCCGCGGCTCGGGCACGCGGTAGGTCTGGCACATGCCGATGGGGGCGCCGTCCTTGACGATGGCGTAGTTGTACACGTCGCCGCTCTCCCACGTCGACTCGGACTTCGCGAGGAAGTCCCGGGTGCTCTCCTCGCTGTGCTCGGCGGCCCACGGAGCCCAGGGGCGAAGGTGGTCCCGGGACTCCGCGATCAACGTGAACGCCGCGGCGAAGTCGCTCTGCTCCCAGCGTCGCAGGACGAAGTCTTCGCACTCGATGATCTGTCTCGGTCGCTCCATGACGCCCATGATTGTTTCGCGGAACGGCTCGCCGCAACGTGGGTATGGCGGAGGCGGCCCCGACGTCGGCCCCGACGTCGGCCCGGAGGTCGGCCCGGAGGTCGGCCCGGAGGTCAGGTCGGGGAAGTCCCTGGGCCGCCCCTGAGATCAGGCTCACGGCCTGTCACCGGTCCCGGCGGGATGCGAGGTTCGGTGGACGATCTTCCAGCTGTCGAGTGCGGATGAGGTATCAGGATGAGGGACGTAACGCGCCGGTCGGTGCTGGCGGCGGCGGGGACGGCGGGTCTCGTACTCACCACCGCGGGCATCGCGCGGGCGGACGGCGGCGGTCCCGGCGCCGCGCCGGCCGGCACCGAGCCGACGCCCGTGGGGCCGGGGAAGGGCCGGGTGCAGCTCACCTTGCCGGCCGCGACCGGCCCGTGGCGGACCGGGACGGCGTCGCTGCACCTGATCGACCGTTCGCGTCGGGACCCGTGGACGTCACCCGCCTCGCCGCGCGAGCTGATGATCAGCCTGTGGTACCCGACGTCGGACACCCACGGCTGCCGGCGCGCTCCCTGGCTCTCACCGGCGGCGACGGGAATGTACCGGCGGCAGGCCGGCCACGACCTCAACACGTCGCTGGACAACGTCGACTTCCCCGTGACCGGCGCCTGGCAGGGCGCCCCCGTAGCGGCAAGCCGCCGCGGCCACCCCGTGGTGCTCTTCTCCCCGGGATTCGGCGCGATGCGCGAACTGTGCACCGCGCTGGTCGAGGATCTGGCCAGCCACGGCTACGTGGTGGTCACCGTCGACCACACCCATGAAGCCTCGATTGTGGAATTCCCCGGCGGCCGACTGGAGTTGGGCCGCCAGCCGGCGAAGCCGACCGATGACGACATCGCGGCGGCGTTGCAGGTCCGTGTGGACGACACCAGGTTCGTACTGAACGAACTGGCGCGGGTGAACGCCGGGGTGAATCCCGACGCCGAGCGCCGCCGGCTGCCGCACGGACTGCGGGGCTCCCTCGACCTGTCCAGGACGGGCATGTTCGGGCATTCGCTCGGCGGTGACACCGCCGCGGAGACCATGGCGCGGGATCGCCGCATCCTCGCCGGTGCCGACCTGGACGGCAGCATCAACGGGACCGTCGCGGCCACCGGCCTCGACCGACCCTTCCTGCTGATGAGCAGCACCGGCCACGGCCGCCGCAACGACCCGTCCTGGGCGGCGTTCTGGTCGCACCTGCGCGGCTGGCGCCTCGACCTGCGGCTGCGCCACTCCGGACACCAGACCTACACGGACCTCTCCCCGCTGGCGCAGCAGTTGGAAAGGGCGCTCCCGCTGCCGCCGGAGGCGACCGCCGCCCTGACCACCTCGATCGGGACGATCGACGCCGGCCGGGCCGTCGCCGCCGAACGCGCCTACCTCCGCGCCTTCTTCGACCTCCACCTGCGCGGCCAGGACAATCACCTGCTGTCCGAGCCGTCCCCGCGGTATCCGGACATCCGGTTCATGCGCTGAACCGGAATCGCACGCTCGGCCGCGCGGCGCCCCGAACGGGTGCCGCGCCCCGTTCGCCCGTGGACATGAGTGGAGTCCCGCTGTTTCGCTTGGCCCCGTCGAAGATCCACCGAGCCGACGACGGACAACCCGGGAGGCTTCCGCGCATGACCAGTACCGACCCGCTGCCCCGCCGCCACCTGATCCAGGCCGGGCTCGCCCTCACCACCGCTGCCGCGGCCACCGCCGCGGCGGGCGCACCGACCGCAGCGGCGGCGCCGGGTGCCGCGACGGCGGATCCGCAGGCCGAGTTGAGCGACCTGGAGCGGCGGTACGCCGTACGGCTCGGCGTGTACGCCCACAACCCGCGCACCGGCCTGACCGTGGCGTACCGCGCGGGGGAGCGGTTCGCCATGTGCTCGACCTTCAAGGCGTTCGCCGCCGCGGCCGTCCTGCGGGACCACGGCGGCTGCGCGCCGCTGGACAAGGTGATCCACTACCCGCCGGACGACATCCTGGCGAACTCGCCGAAGACCGGGGAACACCTCGCCGCCGGCATGCCGGTCGGCGACCTGTGCGCCGCCGCGATCCAGTACAGCGACAACACGGCCGGCAACCTCCTGCTGCGCCAGCTCGGCGGCCCCGCCGGGCTGACCCGGTTCTTCCGGTCGCTCGGCGACCGGGTCAGCCGGCTCGACCGCTGGGAGACCGGCCTCAACACCGCCGTCCCCGGCGACCTGCGCGACACCACGACCCCCGAGGCCATCGGCCGCAGTTTCGAGCGGCTGACGCTGGGCCGGGTCCTGGACGACGCCGCCCGCGAGCAGTACCTGAGCTGGCTCACGGGCAACACCACGAGCGCCGGGCGGTTCGGGGCGGGCCTGCCGAAGGGCTGGGTCCTCGGCGACAAGACCGGGACCGGCGGCTACGCCACCGCCAACGACCTCGGTGTCGCCTGGACGACCCGGCGGACGCCCCTGGTGCTGGCCGTGCTCTCCACGAAGGCCGCCAAGGACGCCCCCGTGGACGAGGCGCTGCTCGCGGACGCGGCCCGCGTCCTGGCCCGCACCCTGGCACCCGGCGAGTAGGCCCCGCGCGTCCGGTCACGTACGGTCGTCGCGGCCGGGGCTCAGCCGACCAGCAGGACGAGCTTTCCGCGCACGTGGCCGTCCTCGCTGACCCGGTGCGCCTCCGAGACCTCGGCGAGCGGGAAGGTCCGCGCGACCGGGAGCGAGAAGCGCCCGGCCTCGACCAGCCCGCCGATCCCGGCGAGCGCGTGGACCGCGCGGCCGGCGTCGCCACGGCTGAACGTCACCCCGTGCTCCTGGGCGCCGGCGAAGTCGGCGATCGTCACGACGTGCTCAGGACCGCCCGCCAGCTCGATCAGCTCGGGCAGCACGCCGCTCCCGGCGACGTCGAGCGCCAGGTCGACACCGCCGGGAGCGAGCGCGCGAACCCGCTCGACGAGCCCCTGGCCGTAGGCGACGGGCTCGGCGCCCAGCGAGCGCAGGTACTCGTGGTTGGCGGGGCTTGCGGTGCCGGTCACGTGCGCGCCGCGCGCCACCGCGAGCTGAACCGCGGCGCTGCCGACACTCCCGGAGGCACCGTTGACGAGCAGCGTGCTGCCGCTGCGTACGCCGAGCTGGTCGAGCGCGCGCGTGGCCGTCTCGATGGCGGCCGGCAGCGCGGCGGCGCCGGCGAAGTCGAGCGACGGCGGAATCGGCGCGTAGTACGACAGCACCGCCAGCTCGGCCTGGGCCGCCCCTTCGACGCAGAAGCCGAACACCCGATCGCCGAGTGCCACGTCCGCCACGCCCTCGCCGACCTTGTCGACCACACCCGCCGCCTCGTAGCCCATGGTCTGCGGGAGGTCCTGCTCCATCTGGCCCTCGCGCTTCTTCCAGTCGCTCGGGTTGACGCCGGCCGCCCGCACCGCGATCCGGACCTGCCCGGGACCCGGATGCGGATCGGGCAGGTCCACGATCTCCAGGACCTCGGGTCCCCCGAACCGGCTGTAGCGGGCTGCCTTCATCATGTGCTCCGGTCTCGGCTCAAGGCGTCGTGCTGCTTGCCGCGTGTTCGACAGCGCACGCTGCCCGATACGAACACCGTACGTGAAGCCGCTCCGGAAGAGGGTGTGCCGCCCGCCCTCGTCCGCGCCGAGGACGTACACCTCGCACGCGAACGTGGTGTGCGGCAGCGCCGTGCCCCGGGCGGTTGGTAGGGGCGTAGTGGCGGGCGGGCCGGGACCGTCCGGCCCGGCGTGTACGGCCGGGCCGGCGGGGCGTCAGTCGTCGCTGGCGGGTGCGGGCGAGTCGGTGAGCACTCCGCTGACGTTGCAGCCGCTGTTCTGCTCGGGGCTGCCGATGGGGATGACGGAGCCGATCAGGGCAGCGCCGCTGCCGCAGGTCGCCGAGCCGGACAGCCCGGGGCCGTCGTCGGCGGCGGCGATGCCAGCCGTTCCGGCGGTGAAGAGGGCGGCCGCGGCGAGAGACACGGCGGTGCGGACGATTCTGCGCATGGGCGGGATCTCCTTCGATGGGGGCGTGACCTCATGTTTCCCGGACCGGCCCGCCCCGATCCGTACCGGCCGGGGCGGTCACCCGGAAGGAGCCGCGGTGCCACCCGTGGGACGCAGTCGTCGTACCGGAGCCCCGATCCGGTGATCAGATCGACGCCTCGCCGGTCGGCGCGGGCACGGCGCGCGGACGCAGCACCATGAGCGGGTCCTCCAGGGCCGCCACCATGGCGAAGGGGAAGCGGTCGAGCTCAAGGCAGAGCGCGACGTCATCAGGATGGACTCCTTGGCGCACGCCCTCCGTCAGCTCGGCCGCGGCGCGCGATTCGGCAGCCCGGCGCAGGAATTCAGCAGCGTCCGTCCCCGCCCCGAGGCACCGTGCGCCGCCGCGGCCTGCGCCGCCGCACGCGCAGTTGGTCCAGACCTATTGACGAGTGGTCGAGACCATTTTACGATCCGGGCCACCAAGCCCTGTGAGTGCGCGACGACACCACGAGGAGCACGACATGATCGGTCGGAGGCTACGTCTGCTGGGAATCGGTCTCACCATGGCCTTCCTCGCACAGATCCCGGTCGCCGCGGCGGCCCACGCCGCGCAGGGGGCGGCGCCCGCGGCCGACACCTGCGCCACCAAAGCGAGGCCCTCGGGCAAGGTGCTCCAGGGATACTGGGAGAACTGGGACGGCGCGGCCAACGGCGTCCATCCCGGGCTCGGCTGGGTCCCGATCACGGACAGCCGGATCGCCGCCCACGGCTACAACGTCATCAACGCGGCCTTCCCGGTCATCAACTCCGACGGCACCGTGCTGTGGCAGGACGGCATGGACACGGGGGTGAAGGTCGCCACCCCGGCGGAGATGTGCCAGGCCAAGGCGGCCGGGTCGACGATCCTGATGTCCATCGGCGGGGCGGCGGCCGGCATCGACCTCAGCTCCAGCGCGGTCGCCGACCGCTTCGTGGCCACCATCGTGCCGATCCTGCAGAAGTACAACTTCGACGGCATCGACATCGACATCGAGACCGGCCTTGTCGGCAGCGGCAGCATCACCACCCTCTCCGCCTCGCAGGCCAACCTGGAGCGGATCATCGACGGCGTCCTCTCCCGGATGCCCGCGGGCTTCGGCCTGACGATGGCCCCCGAGACGGCGTACGTCACCGGCGGCAGCATCGTCTACGGCTCGATCTGGGGCGCGTATCTGCCGATCGTGAAGAAGTACGCCGACAACGGCAAGCTCTGGTGGCTCAACATGCAGTACTACAACGGCAGCATGTACGGCTGCCACGGCGACTCCTACGAGGCCGCCACGGTGGCCGGATTCACCGCGCAGACGACCTGCCTCAACACCGGCCTGGTCGTCCAGGGCACCACGATCCGCGTCCCGTACGACAAGCAGGTCCCCGGCCTTCCGGCCCAGCCCGGCGCGGGCGGCGGCTACATGACGCCGGGTCTGGTCTCGCAGGCGTGGAATTCGTACGGCAACGGGCTGAAGGGCCTGATGACCTGGTCGCTCAACTGGGACGGGTCGAAGAACTGGACCTTCGGCAACAACGTCAAGGCACTCGAAGGCCGGTGACCCCCGCGCCCGCCTGCCCGCCCGTCGCGGGTGGGCAGGCGGGCGCCGGCCGCACGGCTGCGGAAGCAGGGTCAGCGGGGGGCGGCCGCGATGCTCACCGCTTCGTTGGGGACGTAGCACGCCGCGCCGGACGGGTTGGGCGCGGTCGCCGCGTAGCCGTAGACGACGTAGGTCTGACCGGTGGGGTAGCGGCAGGTGACCGCGGCCGCGTAGGTGCCGGTGTCGCACTGGACGTATCCCTGGCCCAGGTAGTTGTTGGTGCTGCTGTGGATCCACTCGGTCCACGAGGCGCAGCCGGTGACGCCCGTCCCCGGCGGGTCCGCCACGGCCTGGACGGTCTCGGCGCTGTTGCCGGTGTTGCAGGTGACGCTCGTCAGGGCGGGCGCGCTGACCACCTGCGTGCTGTAGACGACGTAGCCCACCCCCGTCTGGAGGTTGCGGCAGACGGCCTTGGCGCGGTAGCGGCCCGTGTCGCACTGGATGAGGCCATTGCCGAGATAGGCGCTGCTGCCCTGGTGGACCCACTCGGTCCACGAGGCGCAGCCGGTGACGCCCGTCCCCGGCGGGTCCGTCACGGGGTAGGCGGTCACCGCCTCGTCGGGGGAGCCGCAGGTGGCGGTGGTGGAGGCGGGGGCGTTCACCGTCTGGGTGCCGTAGACGACGTGCCTCTGGCCGGTCTGCGCGTTGTTGCACACGACCTTCGCCCTGTAGCGGCCGGCGGTGCACTGGACGACTCCCGTGCCGAGGTAGGCGGGGCTGGACGTCTGGACCCACTGGAACCAGGTCGTGCAGCCGGTGGGGTCGGCGGCGGGCGTCGAACCGGCGGCGGGGGCGGCGGTCGGGGCGGCGTACGCCGGGGCGGGGGCGGCCGGCACGAAGAGGACGAGGACGGACGCTGCCAGCGTCGACAAGACATGCCTGAGCAACACGGACTCCTGTAGGCCATGGGGTGGGGCCTGGCGGGGAGTCGCACCGTACCAAGGGGCCGGACCGGCCCGAAGCAGCGAGAACCGGCCAACCCGGCGTCCAGGGACCGGGCTTGCCGGGACGACCCCGGCAAGCCCGGTCCGCAGCGGACCCCGCAGGCCCGCGCCGGCCCTCAGGCGGGCGGCGCCGTCTTGCGCAGCAGGTCGATGAACGCCCGCATCCACGTGGGGTGGTCGGGCCAGGCGCGCGCGGAGACCAGGGCGCCGTCCACCACGCCGTCACCGTCCTCGTACTCCGCCCCGGCGGCGGCGACGTCGGGTTCGAGCGCGGGATAGGCGGCGGTGCGCCGGCCGGACAGCGCCCCGGCCGCGGCCGTGATCAGCGGGCCGTGGCAGATCTGGGCGACCGGCTTGCCCTCCGCGAAGAAGTGCCCGACGATCCGCTGCAGATCCCGGTTGTTGCGCAGGTATTCGGGCGCGCGGCCGCCCGGGATGACCAGGGCGGCGTAGCCGGCCGGGTCGACCTCGTCGAACGCGAGGTCCGCCGGCCAGGTGTAGCCCGGCTTCTCGGTGTACGTGTCGAAGCCGTCCTCGAAGTCGTGCACCACGAAGCGCAGCTTCTTCTTCGCCGGCGCGGCGATCTCGACCGCGTAGCCCTCCTCCAGCAGCCGCTGGTACGGGTACAGCACTTCCAGGGATTCGGCCGCGTCCCCGGTCACCAGAAGGATCTTCACCGTCATGGTGCAGGTCCCCTTCGTCTCGTCCGCTCCTCGGCGCCCCGCTCCCGGCGCCCTTGTCACCACGATGCCCCTTTCCGCCCGGAACAACGCGTCCCGGCGCGCGGATCGGGACGGGCCGCAGCGCGGGACGAGCGGTCCCGCGCCGCCGAGCAGTCATGCACCGGACCTGTGCCGGGGGGCGCGGGCAGCGCCGGCACGTCCTGGCGGGCGCCTTCGAAACACCACCCTTTTCCCGCGCGTCGCACGCGTCCGCGGGGCGGTGGTCTGCGGAAGTATCGACGGCGGGGCAGGCGGCGTTCCCGGGAGCGCCGGAGCCCGGTGTGCCCGACAACCCGTCCGGCAGAAGGGTGCGCTGTGCCTCGTTCCGAGGTCGTCATCGTGGGCGCCGGTGCGGCCGGGCTGAGCCTCGCGTACCGGCTGTGCGGCCCGGCGGACGGCGCCCCGGTACGGGTCGTCCTGGTCGACGCTCCTCCCGGCCCGCTGCGCCCGCCACCGCGCACCTGGTGCTTCTGGGAGCCCCCGGGCGGCGAGTACGACGACGTGCTGTCCGCGTCCTGGCAGCGGCTGCGCGTACGGGGCAGGGACGGGACGGAGACGGTCACCCGGCCCGCCCCGCTGCGCTACAAGATGCTCAGGTCGGACGCCTTCGAGTCGCTGGTCGAGCGGCGCCTCGCCGCCTGCCCCGGATTCCGCCGGGTGACGGCGACCGTGACCGAGGTCGGCGACGCGCCGGACGGCGGCCGGGTCGTGGCGCGCGGCGAGCGGGGCGACCGGGTCGTGCTGCACGCGCGGTACGTCTTCGACTCGCGGCCGCCGCGCCGCCTGCCGGCGGCGCGCACCACGCTGTTGCAGCACTTCACGGGCTGGTTCGTGGAGACCGAGCGGCCCGTCTTCGATCCGGCGACGGCGGATCTGATGGACTTCCGCACCCCGCAGCCGGCGCACGGGCTGTCGTTCGGCTACGTACTGCCGCTGGGGCCGCGTACGGCACTGGTGGAGTACACCGAATTCTCCCGCGCGGTCCTGGACACCGCGGGCTACGCACGCGCGCTGCGCCACTACACAGGGCCGGTGCTGGGCATCGGCGCGCACCGGGTCACGTCGGTCGAACGGGGAGTCATCCCGATGACCGACGGCCGCTTCCCCGGCCGGGCCGGCCGCTCGGTCTTCCGGGTCGGGACGGCAGGCGGGGCCACCCGGCCGTCCACCGGCTACACGTTCGCGGCCGTGCAGCGGCAGAGCAGCGCCATCGCCGCACAGGTCCGCGGCGGCGGGCGGTTCCGGCTGCCGCCGCCCTACGGGGCATGGCCCCGCGCCATGGACGCCGTCATGCTGCGGGCGCTGGACACCGGCCGCGTGGACGGCGCGGACTTCTTCGCCGGCCTCTTCCGCGCCGTCCCGGGGACCCGACTGCTGCGCTTCCTGGACGGCACGACCCACCGGTACGAGGACGTCCTCGTCGGGCTGCGCACACCGGTGGCCCCGATGCTCAGGACGCTCCTGGAACTCCCCTTCGTAGCCCGGCGTGAGACGCCGGCCGCCGCGGGGTGGGGCGCCCGGCCCTCCGGCGCCGCCGCATGTCCAGAACAGGAAAGGAGTGCCCCATGACGCTGCTGCGCGACCACGACCTGTCCGCCGCCTTCGACCACGGTTCGCTCGCCTACGACCGGCTGGTGGCCGTCAACCCCGGCTACCACCGCGATCTGCGGCGCTCGGCCCGCAGGCTCGGGCTGGCCGACGGCGGTCGCGGGCTGCGCCTGCTCGACCTCGGCTGCGGCACGGGAGCTTCGACGGCCGCGCTCCTGGCCGCCGCCCCGCACGCGGAGATCGTCGCCGTGGACGCCTCGGCCGGCATGCTGGAACGCGCCGCGGCCAAGCGCTGGCCGACAGGTGTGACCTTCGTGCACGCGCCGGTCGAAGCGATGGAAGGGCCGTCGGCGCACGGCCGTTTCGACGCCGCTCTCGCCGCGTACCTCTTCCGCAACGTGCGCGATCCCGACCGGGTGCTCGGCGCCGTCCGTGAGCTGCTCCGGCCGGGCGGGCGGCTCGCCGTCCACGAGTACGCGCTCGGCGACGGCCGCGTGCCCCGTGCCGTGTGGTCGGCGGTCTGCGGCGCCGTCGTCGTACCGGCCGGGCTGCTGGCCGGCGACGCGGCGCTCTACCGCCATCTGCGCCGCAGCGTGCTGGAGTTCGACACGGCCGCGGGCTTCGCGACCCGGCTGCGGCGGGCCGGGTTCCGCGCGGTGCGGGCGCTGCCGCAGCCCGGCTGGCGGACCGGCATCACGCACACCTTCGTCGCCCGGGCGCCGGGCGCGGCGGGGGAGCGGGCATGAGGTACGGCAAAGCGGCGGCGGGCGGCCGGCGGGGCCGCGACCGGCGGGCGGCAGTGATCGCGGCGCCCGCGGGCCGGGACCGCTTCCCCGGTCAGGCGCCCGCCGTCGCCGTGGTCGGCGGCGGGATCGCGGGCCTGGCCGCGGCGACGCTGCTGGCCGAACGCGGCGCGCACGTCACGCTGCACGAACGCGAGGAGAGCCTCGGCGGGCGGCTCGCGGGCTGGCCGACGAAGCTCGCCGACGGCACGACGGCCACCATGAGCCGCGGCTTCCACGCCTTCTTCCGGCAGTACTACAACCTGCGCGGTCTGCTGCGCCGGGTGGATCCCGGACTCGACGCGCTGACCAAGCTGCCCGACTACCCGCTGCGGCACAGCGCGGGACTGTGCGACAGCTTCGCCCGGGTGCCGCGCACCCCGCCCCTGTCCGGCCTCGGGTTCGTCGCGCTCAGCCCCACGTTCGGCTGGCGCGACCTGATCCGGATGAACCCGCGCGCCGCGCTGCCGCTGCTCGACGTGCGCGTGCCGGAGGTGTACGACCGGCTCGACGCGGTGGCGGCGGACGACTTCCTCACCCGTATCCGGTTCCCCGAGGCCGCCCGCCACCTCGCCTTCGAGGTGTTCTCCCGGAGCTTCTTCGCCGACCCCCACGAGCTGTCGGCGGCCGAACTGGCGCTGATGTTCCACATCTACTTCCTGGGCTCCAGCGAGGGCCTGCTCTTCGACGTGCCGGGAGAGCCGTTCCCGCAGGCGCTCTGGGATCCGCTGGGCCGCTATCTGGAGGGCCACGGGGTACGGGTGCGCACCGGCTCGGCGGTGGAGCGCGTGACGCCGGTGCCCGGCGGCGGACTCGACGTCACCGCCGGCGGGCGGACCGCGCGTCACGACGCGCTCGTCCTGGCGCTGGACACCGGCGGACTGCGCGGCGTGGTGGCAGCCTCACCCGAACTGGGCGACGCGGACTGGCGCTCCCGTGTGGCCGCCCTCAGGACCGCACCGCCGTTCCTGGTGTCGCGCCTGTGGCTGGACCGGCCGGTGGCGGCGGGCCGCCCCGGGTTCCTCGGCACCAGCGGCTACGGCCCGCTGGACAACATCAGCGTGCTGGACCGCTGGGAGGGCCAGGCCGCCGGCTGGGCGCGGCGCAACCGGGGCGCGGTGGTCGAACTGCACGCCTACGCGGTCCCGCCCGGCGCGGACCGCGACGCGGTGCAGTCGGCCGCGCTCGGGCAGCTGCACCGGGTCTACCCGGAGACGCACGACGCGCGGATCATGGACGCCCGGCACGAATGGCGGGCGGACTGCCCGCTCTTCCCGGTCGGCGGCTACCGGCACCGGCCGACGGTGCGTACGCCCCACCCCTCGGTCATGGTGGCGGGCGACCTGGTCCGTACCGAACTGCCGGTGGCCCTGATGGAGCGGGCCGCGACGAGCGGATTCCTGGCCGCCAACGCCCTGCTGACGGGCTGGGGGGTACGGGGCCAGACGCTGTGGACGGTGCCGCCCGCCGGGCGCTCGGCGACGCTGCGCGGGCTGGCCGCGCTGGGCTCCGACCCGGCATAAAGGGCCGCGGGCCGGCCGCGCTGGGCTGAGACCGGGCCTGTCCCGGCACGTCCCGGTACGCGGAGGTCCGCGCTCCGGCGGCCCCGCTCCGGTCAGCCCGGGAAACGGCCGCTGCTGCGCAGTTCCCAGCGGCGCTCCGCGTACGCGAGGTCGTCACGCCACAGCCGTCCGGCGGACGCCCGCATCAGCGGGCGCAGCAGGGGCGCCGCGGCGCGGGCCACCGCGAATCCGCGCCGGCCGGAGGCGGCCAGGACCGCCTCCGTCACGGCGGTCCTCGGTCTGCCGTCGCGGCCGGGCCCGAGCGGTGTGGCGTGCGACTCGACGACGGACCCCCGGCCCTCGCCCTCGGTGATGTGCATGACGACCGTCCGGGGCTCGGGCGCGGTGAACAGCGCCCGCACCGGCACCACGATCCGGCCCGCGAGCTTGAAGGACACCTCGACGGCGAAACCGTCCGCACCGCCACCGCCACCGCCACCGCCACCGCCTGACGGCGTGCCGGACACCGTCAGGTCGACGAAGGAGTACGGGTGCAACCACGCGCCGTGCCACGGGTCGAGCCGGTTGGCCACGACGTCCTCCGGCTCGCACACACCGACGCCCTCGTAAACCGCGTCGACCGCGTCCCGCACGCGGGGGCGCGGCGGCACGACGGGGCGCTCCAGCGGAGCCTCGCCGCCGGCCCGGTCCAGGCGCACCCAGGCCAGGACCCCGTCGTCATGAGCGGGAAGCGGCTCCCACCCGGCGACCGGTCCGCCGTCCAGGGCCAGCCCGTGCCAGTGGCAGACGAGGGTGCCGCACCGGACGCGGCCGTCGCGCAGCGGTGCCCCCAGGTGCGGGCAGGCGCCGGGCCCCGCACGCAGGCGGCCGGCGGCATCGCGCCAAGCCACCACCTCGTTGCCGGCCACGGTACGGCCGATCGGCCGGCCTGCGGTGAGGGCGCGGGAGGCGCCGAGGACGTACCAGTTGCCCGACGGGCGGGCCAGGGCGCGTTCCAGGGCGCCGGCGATGATCCCGGGCTTCGCGTCGCGCCAGGTGGGTCGCTGGCGCTCCCACGGCACGGGGGCGCCGCGCAGCCGCAGCGGGACGCGGCCCCGGCCGGCGCGGTCGTCGCCGGTCATGCCATCTCCTCCCGCGCCGCCGGGGCGAGCGCCGCGGAGGGCGCCGCGGACGTCCTGGCGGCGCGGGCCGGCCGGGTGCGGACGGGGCTCGCGCCGGCGCGGTCCTGGACGCGGGCCGCGAGGACGCGGACCAGTCCGTCGAGCGCCACCGCGGCGCGGCGGGTGCGGGGGACGACGGCCCGCCGGTGCAGGACGCGGTAGCCGTCGTCCTCGATGGCGTCGAGGATGCCGCTGTAGAGCACGAACGCGGTGCGGATGCAGGGGCGCGAGACGGGCGCGAGCAGCGCGATCCCCGGCAGCGCGGCGCGGTAGACGCCCCGGTTGTGGGCCGCGGCGGCCCGCAGCGCACGGGTGATGCGGGCGTCGGGCCGGCCGGTGGCCCTGCTCCACAGGAGGCGTTCCCTGTCCACCCCGTGCGCGGCCAGCAGATCGGCCGGCAGGTAGAGCCGGCCGCGGTCGAGGTCCTCACCCACGTCCCTGAGGAAGTTGGAGAGCTGGAAGGCGACGCCGAGGGCCGCCGCGTAGGGCTCGGCGTCGCCGCGCGGCCCGACGGTGCCCAGGACGGGCAGTATCTGGAGCCCGATGACGGCGGCCGACCCGTGCATGTAACGGCCCAGTTCCTCGTACGAGGCGTAGCCGGTGACCGTCAGGTCGCTGCGCATCGAGGCCATGAAGTCCGTGAAGTGCCGGTGGTCGATGCCGTAGACGGCGGCGGTGTGGGCGAGCGCGCGGATCACCGGTTCCCGGCAGGCGCCGCGGCGCAGCCCGTCGTCGAGGCGTTCCTGGAGACGGCCGAGGGCGGTGGCGCGTTCCTCCGCGGTGGCGCCGCTGTGCAGATCGTCCACGATGTCGTCGGCCCACCGGGCGAAGCCGTACAGGGCGTGGACCGCCGGGCGGCGCTCGACCGGCAGCAGCCGGGTCGCGAGGAAGTACGTCTTGCCGTGCCGTGCGTTGAGCCGGCGGCACTCGCTGTACGCGGCGCGCAGGGCGGGCTCGTGGACGCCTGCCGCGTCGAGTTCGCGGGCGGTCATGCCAGAGCGCCTTCCGCTGCTTCCGGCGCCGCCACCCCGGCGGCCCGCGGCACGGCCCACGGGGACGTACGCACGGCGCGGGGGCCGGTGATCCGCGCGGCGGCCAGCTTCCCGGAGATGAGAACGGTCGGCACCCCCACGCCGGGGGTGGTGCCGCAGCCGGCGAGCACGGCGTTCTCCGTGCCGCGCACGAGATTGCGCGGCCGGAAGGGCCCGGTCTGGGGGAAGGTGTGGGCGGCGGAGAAGGGCGTGCCCGCCGCGTGCCCCTGGGCGGCCCAGTCGGCCGGGGTGACCAGGCACTCCTGCTCGATCGCCGAGCCGAGTCCGGCCATCCCGCGCTGTTCCAGCGTGCTGAGGACGCGGTCGCGGTACTCCGGCGCCAGCTGCCGCCACTCCCGGGTGTCCGGTCCGACGTCGGTGTTCGGACAGGGCGCCAGGACGTAGTGGAGGTGCTTTCCCGCGGGCGCAAGGCCCTCGTCGGTCGCGGTCGGCCGGGTGATCAGCAGCGAGGGGTCGGACATCAGCGATCCGTGGGTCAGCTCGTGGAAGGTCTGCTGCCAGGCCGCGCCGAACGAGATGGTGTGGTGGGCGAGACCGGGCCAGGTGCGGTCGGTCCCGGCGTGCAGGACCACCGCGGAGGGCGAGTGCCGCAGCGCGAGCGGGCGCAGCGGAGCCCGGCCGAGCAGCCGGTAGCTGACGGGCAGATCCGGTGTCAGGACCACGGCGTCGCAGGGGAAGCGCCCCTGATCGGTGACGACGGCGGTGATCCGGTCCCCGGCGCGTTCGAGCCGGGTGACGGTGTGTCCGTACCGGAAGTCGGCTCCCGCCTCGGCGGCCGAGGCGGCCATCGCGCGCGGCAGGGCGTGCATGCCGCCCCGGGGGAAATAGACCCCGGCGATGGTGTCCATGTAGGCGATGACCGCGTACGCGGCGAGGGCGCGCGACGGCGGCACTCCGGCGTACAACGCCTGGAAGGTGAAGACCCTGCGCAGCCGCTCGTCCGTGATGAAGCGCCCGATGCGTGCGTCGAGCCGGGCGAATCCGCCGAGGGCGGCGAGCCGGGCGAGGTCGGGGTGGAGCAGCTGGAGGGGGGAGTCGAAGTTGGCGTCGATGAAGCGGCGCATCTGCACCGCGTGGAGGCGTGTCAGCCAGACCCGCAGCCGTCGGTAGCCGGCGGCCTCCCGGGCGCCCCCGAACCGCTCGATCTCGGCTTCCATCGCCGCGGCGCCGGTGTGCACGTCCAGGTGCGATCCGTCGGCGTACCTGGCCCGGTACGCGGGATGCAGGGGGAGCAGCTCCAGCCGGCCGGACAGGCTGTGGCCGACCGCGGCGAAGGCCTCCTCGACCAGGTCCGGCATGGTCAGCACCGTCGGTCCTGTGTCCATGCGGTAGCCGCCGCGCTCCAGCAGCCCGGCCCGGCCGCCGGGCAGCGGATCGCGTTCCACCACCGTGACCCGCCGGCCGGCGCCGAGCAGGTGGAGGGTGGCGGACAGGCCCGCGAGCCCTGCGCCGACGACCACCACATGGTCGACTGGTCCCTTCACGGTCCTCACGGGGTGGTCCCTCCTCCGGTCGCGGCCCTGAGCGAGGACGCCGGGGCGCCCCAACCGGGCTTCGCTGCTTCGGGAACGTCCTCGTGCGCCCCCGGGCCGGGACACGTTCCGGCGACGCTGCGCAGCAGCCCGAGCAGGCGCTGTCCGGGTTCTGCTTCCACGCCGGCCCGGTCGAGGTGCCGCTCGGCCTGCCGCATGAGCCGGTCGGCCCGGGCCTCGACGTCGGCGCGCGCCCCGGTGGCCACGAGCGCTTCGCGCACGTCGGCCAGGGCGGCTTCCGACAGATCGGCGCGGCCCACCGCGGCGTCGAGCAGGGACCGGGTCCGCTGGTCCCGCCGTGCCCGCGCGCGGGCACGCGCCACGGCGAGCAGATAGGTCGGTTTGCCCTCCCGGACGTCCCCTCCCGACGGCTTGCCCGTCATGGCGGGGTCCCCGAAGACCCCGAGCAGGTCGTCGCGGAGCTGGAAGGCGATTCCCGCGCAGCGGCCGGCCGAGGACAGCGCCCGCGTGGTGTCCTCGCCCGCGCCGGCGAGAGCGGCACCCAGCGAGATCGGGCGCACGACCGAGTACAGGGCGCTCTTGAGGTACGCGGTGCGGATGGCGCGGGCGGCGGAGCGCGCGCCGGTGGCCTGCCCGTGCACATCGAGGTACTGCCCGGCCACCATCTCGGTCCTCATCGCCCGCCAGACGCCGAGTACCCGCTTGCGGGTGGCGGCGGCCATGGCCGTGTCCGCGACGGTGTCGTCCGCCCAGGCGAGGGCGAGATCCCCGACGAGTACGGCCGCGGACGTACCGAAGGCCTCGCCCAGCACCGAGCCGGGCGCGGGCCCCGGCCGGCTCGCGAGGCAGACGTGCATGGCCAGCCGCCCGCGGCGCAGCGCCGACCCGTCCATCACGTCGTCGTGGACGAGGGCGCAGGTCTGGATGAGCTCGACGGCCACTCCGAGGCGCAGGGCCGCTTCGGTGTCGGCGCTCCGCGCGCCCCCGCCGCAGGCGCGCATGCTCCACCACAGGAGCCGCGGCCGCATGCGCCGGCCGCCGTCCACGGTGAAGTCCGCGACGCGTTCCGCCAGATCGCGGGAGAAGTCCGCGTCGATGCCGGCCGCCTGGGCGACTCGTTCACGGAGTACCGCACCCGCCGTACGGAGCACGGCTCCGGCGACATCCGCGTCCACGGACCGCGCGTCGGCGTCCGTGGAGGTCTGCCCCGCCGCGTACTCGGAGCGCCACCTCGCGGAGGACCGCCCCGGCGGCGCGGACACGGCCCGGGTGCCTCTGTCCTGCGGAGACCGGCAGTCGGCGGGGGAGTGCCCCTCGGCCTTGCTGCGGCGCGTCGCACTTCCTTCCGCCAGCGGTGTTCGGTGCACGTCTCCCCTTCCGGGTGGATACGCCGTTCGGACGCGGTGAGCCGCCACTTCGTCGGCCACGGCACGCGGGACGGAAGGGGCTGGTGGTCCGAGAGGATCACGAGAACGGGCCGTCCGCGTGCTGGCGCGGCCCGTTTTCGCGACCCGCGCCCGCGCACTGACCCGTTCGGGCGCGTCCGGGCCGCTCCGGATGCCGTCGGCGGTCTTCGGGTGCGTTCGCGCGGAGAGCGGGTGCGGGCCACCCGATTGGAGCGGCCGGGGCGGTCGGCGGGGCGGCGTCGTGATCAGCTGGCCCGAGCGCGCGGCGCGAAGCCCCGCCCGCAGCGGGAAGAGGTGCACGATGCCAGCCGGATACCCAGAAGGCCGGGTCGCCGTCGTCACGGGAGCGGCGCGCGGGGTCGGGGCCGCGGTCGCGCGCGAGCTGTCCGCCCGCGGGCTGCGGGTGGTCCTGCTGGGCCGGGAGCTGGAGACGCTGCGGGAGACCGCGGCCGGCCTGCCGGGCAGCTCGTACTCCATCGAGGCGGACATCACCGACGAGGCGGCGATGCAGGGCGCCGCACAATGCGTCGCGGCACGCTTCGGGCCGGCCTCCGTCGTGGTTGCCAACGCCGGCATCTCCATCGCCGGCCCTTTCGCCGCCTGTGACGCCGCACTGTGGAACCGGGTCATCGAGGTGAACCTGATCGGCAGCGCGGTGACCGCCCGGGTCTTTCTCCCCCAGCTTCTGCGGACCCGCGGCTATCTGCTCCAGGTCGCCTCGACCGCCGCCTTCGGGTCCGCGCCGATGATGAGCGCCTACTGCGCCTCCAAGGCGGGTGTCGAATCATTCGCCCTGGCCCTGCGCAACGAGATGGCACCCGAAGGCGTCGGCGTCGGAATCGCCTATCTGCACTGGACGGGCACCGACATGATCAGCGAGCTGGACGACCACCTCGTGCTGCGTGAGCTGCGCCGACACCAGCCCGCCCCCGCCCGCCGGGTGCACGGGCCCGCCGAGGTCGCCACATGGCTGGCGCGCGGCATCGAACGTCGCGCGCCGGCCGTTTACGCGCCCCCCTGGCTGCGCCTCGCCCAGCCCCTGCGCCCGCTCTTCCCCTACCTCGTCGCCCGTGTCGCGCGCCGCTCCCTGGCCGGATTGTCCGCGGACGAGCTGCACCGGGGGGTCGGCGTCCTGGGCAACGGCGGACGCGCCGACTGGGAGGCCTACCGGTCGGCCCGCCCCACCACCCCGCCACAGGCCTGAGGCCGGCAGCTCCGCGGGCTGTGAACGGCAGGCGCGATTGCGCGTGCGACCGGGTCCTGGACGGTCGACACCGAAGCGGTCGCCGCGCCGGGAGCCGGGACGGGACGGTTGACCGGCCCGGTAATGGTCAGTAACTTACCGGTGCTGATCGGCACTTGGTGAACGTACTTCGGAATCCACCCGCCGCCGGCCTCATGGCGACGGCTCAACGGACGAGGTTCCCATGCGGATTCCCGCACTGACGGCAGCCGTCGCGCTCCTCACCGCCCTGACCCTCTCGCCGGCCGGCAGCGCCGCCGCGACCCCGGCGGCGCACCACGGGGACAGCGGCCGGTTCGACCGTCCGTACACCGGCTTCGCACCGGCCGGCACCGTGCTCCGCCCGGGGACCCCGCGCGAGGCGGGGCTCGACGCGGCGCCCATCGACGCCTTCGAGCAGCGGATGGCCGGCTGGGAGGACCCGGCCGCCGGCGCCGGCTACCTCTTCCCGGGCGCCACCACACTGATGGCGCACGACGGCGTGGTGGTCGAACGCGGCGCGGGCGGCTACGCGGTGAAGTACGCCGACACCACCGCCGAGCTGCCCAGGAGCCAGTGGGTGCCGGCCCGTACCGACACCATCTACGACCTCGCCTCGCTGTCGAAGCTGTTCACCTCGATCGTGGCCATGCAGCAGCTCGAAGCCGGCCGGATCGACCTCGGCACGCCCGTGGCGCACTACATCCCGGAGTTCGCCGCCAACGGCAAGGGCGGCATCACCGTCGAAGAACTCCTCACCCACACCTCGGGGTTCGACGCCGACCCGGTCCCCTCGCTGTGGCAGGGCTACTCCGACATCCCCTCGCGTGAGAAGGCCGTCCTCGACGCCAGGCCGATCAACCCGCCGGGCACCGCGTACCTGTACTCCGACCTCAACATGCTCAGCATGCAGCTGGTCCTGGAGAAGGTGACCGGCAAGCCGCTGGACACCCTGGTGCGCGACGGCATCACCGCGCCGCTCCACCTGACGGACACCGGCTACAACCCGCCAGCGGCAAAGCTGCCCAGGATCGCGGCCACCGAGTACGAGACCAGCCCCGCGCGCGGCATGGTGCGCGGCCAGGTGCACGACGAGAACGCCTGGTCGCTGGACGGCGTGGCCGGCCACGCGGGCGTCTTCTCCACCGTCGACGACCTCGCGGTGCTGGCCCAGACGGTCCTCAACGGCGGTACGTACCAGGGCCACCGCATCCTCGGCGCGAACAGCGTCCGGCTGATGGAGCAGAACTTCAACCAGGCGTTCCCCGGCGACTCGCACGGCCTGGGCTTCGAGCTCGACCAGATCTGGTACATGGGCGGACTGTCCGGCCCGCGGAGCCTCGGGCACACCGGCTTCACCGGCACCTCGCTGGTCATCGACCCGCAGTCGCGGTCCTTCGTCATCCTGCTGAGCAACCGGGTGCACCCGACCCGCGACACCCCCTCGACCAATCCGCCGCGCCGGGCCATCGGCGAGGCGATGTCGCAGGCGATACGGGTGGCGGCGCCCGGCGGCGGCCCGCTCTGGTACTCCGGCCAGGTCGGCGGCGTCACCAGCACCCTGACCACGGGCCCGCTCACCGCGACCGCCCCGGTGGACGTCGACTTCTCCGCCTTCGTCAACACCGAGTCCACCGACCCCCTCTCCTTGGAGGACTCCACGGACGGCGGGGCCACCTGGCACGCGCTGCCGCTGACCGCCACCGGCCCGGGAGCGCCGTCCGGCACGCCGGCCTCGCTGTCCGGGCAGGCCGTACGCGCCTGGTGGCACGTGCACACGCGGATACCGCAGCCGGCCGGAGCGCTCGCGATCCGCTGGCGCTACACCACCGACCCGGTGTACGAGGGCCGCGGGGTCGACCTCGCCCACCTGTCGGTGACCTCCGGCCGCCACCGCGTACCCGGCTCCGCCGCGCTGACGCCGACCGGCGCCTGGCAGCTCCGCCCCGGACATGCCGCCTAGCCACTGCCGCAGCGGCGGGATGCGCAACCGGTCACGTCCGCACCAGCCATGCATGTGCCGGACAGGTTCCCATCGGTCGGATCCACACCGCGCGGGCGGCGGACGCCCGGCACATCCGCGGGTGATCCACGACCGATGACGTAGCCGGGCCTTGTCCCTTCCACCGGATACCGCTCCGCCGACTCCGCGACCGCGCGGCCGACCGGGACGACGAGCGCCGCGCGAAAACGTGCTCCCCTTCTCCCGGGGTGACCCCGCGAGCGGTCCGCTGCCGGCACCCGTGCCACGGGAGCGGGCAGCGGACCGGGGGATCACGACGTCGCGGGCAGGATGTTGTGATTGCGGCGGAAGACGTTGGCCGGGTCGTACTTCGCCTTGATCTGGGCGAGCCGCTCCCCTGTGGCCCCCGGGTAGAGCGCCGCCCTGACCTCGTCCGGTCCCAGGTCCATGCTGAGGTTGGCGTAGGCGCCGGGGCCGGACTGCCGGATGGCGGCCGTGAACTCCTCGACCCAGACCGTGTGCAGGTCGGCCTCGGCCTGGTCGGCGTAGATGGCGGACACGTTGGCTATGATCCTGCGCTGCCGGTGGGCGAAGGCCGTGGCGTCCGACGGGACCCGCGCCATGGCCCCGCCCACGACCCGCAGCTGCACCCCGGCGACCAACGCGCTGGAGGCGGCGGTGTGTTCGAGGACGGTCCCGGCGGTCGTGCGGTCGACCCGGTCGAGGAACAGGGTGCGCGACACGGTCAGCGGGTGCACCGAGGGGTCGCCCGGGCGGAACATCCCCGCATAAGTTCCGGCCTGCACCATGTCGGCCAGCGGCGGGGCGATCGCCCGGAATCGGCCGACGACCTCCTCGCCCGCCTCGGGCGGCCCCGCGTAGCACATCATCGCGAGGATGATCGGCTTGCCGTGGTGTTCCTCGGGCACGAACGGGACCGGGGGCGCCGTCCACACGTTCACGATGGTGGAGAGTTCCTCGGGGGCGGCCTCGGCCTCGGCGATGAAGGCCTCAAGGATCCCGGGGTCCACCGGAAGCACCAGCATTCCGCCGTACACGGCGTCGAGCTCGTGCAGCCGGAACTTGAAGCGGGTCGCCACCCCGAAGTTTCCGCCGCCGCCCCGGACGGCCCAGAACAGGTCGGGGTGCTGGTGCTCGTCCACCCGCAGTAATTCGCCGTCGGCCGTGACGATCTCCACGGCCAGCAGGTCGTCGACGGTCATTCCGTACTTGCGGGTCAGGAAACCGACACCGCCGCCCAGGGTGATGCCGCCGACCCCGACCGCGGCGTCGTCGCCGAACCCGGTCGCGAGCCCGTGCTCCCCGGCCGCCGCGGTGTACTCGCCCGCGGTGATGCCGGCCTCCGCCCAGGCGGTACGGGCCTCGACGTCGATCTCCAGCGCCCGCATGCGGGCCAGGTCCAGGACGATGCCGCCCTCGCAGACACCGTGCCCCGCCCAACTGTGCCCACCGGAGCGGATGGCCAACTCGAGCCCCGTCTCCCGCGCCAGCGCCACGACGCGCGCCACCTGTGCGGCGTCCCCGGGGCGCAGGACGACGGCGGGCCTGAGGTCGGCGTTGCCCACGAACACGGTGCGCGCTGCGTCGTACTCGGCGTCACCAGGCCTGATGACCTGCCCGTACTGCTCGTCGGTGAGCTCCCCGACCGAAAGGGGAGCATTGCCGAGAGGTGCTGTCACAGAGCGACTCCTTAAGTCGTTGCCCGTACGTCATGTGCGTCGCCGGTCCGCCCGGCCCTCCGGACCGGTCTCCGGGCGGAGTCGGGCCGATCGTGCGGACGTGCGGACCGTGCCATCCCCGCCTTTTCCCTGTCAAACCCTTCGACGCAATCGGTGATCACCTGTGGCCAAGGCATTGAATTTCGCTGATGACGCGTGGATGCCCGCCGTTTCCGTGCGGTTCGACCCGCTTGCGGAAGTTCTGGCGCCTTCCGTGCGGCGGCCGTTCCCGCGGGGAATTTCCCCGCGTCAACGCCCGGCCGGAAAATCACGCCGGAATATGCGGACCGGTCGGCACGCGCAGGACGCGGGCGTATCCGCGGGGCCGTTGTCCGGGCACGAAAGGGCGAAAGCCCGTCGGCGCGCGGATCGGCCGCCGCCCCAACCGGTGCGTCCGGCGGCCGGCCCGGTCCGGCCGGTACCGCCTCGGCGCCGAGCGGCAGGCCCGCACGATCTAGGCTGCCCTCAGCGGCCGCCGGGCCGCTGGAAGGGTGACCGCGGTGATAGCTGCGCTGACGGGGTTCGCCCTGTTCGCCATGGTGGTGACGGTGGTGCCCGGCCCGGACACGCTGCTCGTGCTGCGCAACGCGGTACGGGGCGGCCTGCGGGCCGGAAGCGCGTCGGCCGTGGGCGCCGGGCTGGGCTCGATGGTGTGGGCGTCGGCCGCGGCCGTCGGGCTCGACGCGGCTCTGCGGCGGTGGGACACCGCCTTCACCGCGGTCCGGGTGGCCGGCGGCCTCTACCTGCTGGTCCTCGGCATCCAGGCCCTGTGGTCGGTGCGCCCCGGACGCAAGGACCCGGTGCGCGCGGGGCAGGACGGTCCGGTACGTGCGGGGGAGGAGGACGCCGCCGAGCCGGGACCTGCCCTCGCCGAGGGTCAGGTGACCGGCCGTCAGGCCTTCAGGCAGGGCCTGCTCAGCTGCGTGCTGAACCCCAAGGTGGGCACCTTCTTCATCGCCGTCGCGCCCCAGTTCCTGCCCTCGGGGCGGTCGGTGCTGACCGCCACCCTGCTTTTCGGCGTGGTGGACGCGAGCATCGCCATCGTGTGGCTGCTCGTCGTGGCGGCCGGCGCCGCCAGACTGATGGACCGGCTCCGGCGTCCGGCGGTGAATCTGGCCCTGGAGGGGACCGCGGGCGGCGCGCTGGTCGTGCTCGGCGCGGTCGCGGCGATGGAGGCCGCCCGCACCTGACGCGACCCGCCGGCCCGGCTGCCCGGTACCGCCGCCCGGACCGTACTCATCGTCATGTCCGCGCCGCCCGCGCCCCCGTCGCCGTACCGAGGGGGCCCGGGACGCCGGTCCCGGGCCCCCTCGGGGTTCAGCCGGCACGCCCGGCCCCCGCGGCCCGCAGACGCCGCTCGGCGCGCGACCGGCCGCGGCTGCCGGCCGCCGGGGCCGGGGCGCCGGCGGGTTCGAGCGATTCCGCCAGCGAGCGGACCGTCGGGCGGCGGAAGAGCTCCGCCATCGGCAGCTCCCTTCCCAGCCGTTCCTGGAGCAGCCCGTGCACCCGGGTCGCCTGCAAGGAGTCGCCGCCCAGGCCGAAGAAGCTGGAGTCGCGGGTGATAGCCCGCACGCCGAGCACCTCCGCCCAGGTGGCGGCGATGACGGCTTCAAGCCCGTCCCGCGGCTCCCCGTCCGCCGACGCGCCGATCCCCGCCAGCCGGTCGCGGTCGACGCCGCCGGTGGCCGGGTCCACCGGCAGGGCGCCGACGACCGGCGAGCGCGGGGGCAGCGGGGTGCCGAACCTGTCCCTGGCGGCCTCCCCGGCCGCCGGCTCCGACTCGGCGTAGACCGTCAGCTCCGCCAGCGCCTCGGCCGGTCCCGCCAGGTGCGCGGCGATCCAGGGGCGGGCCGGGTCGAGGCCGACCAGCTGGTGCGGGGCCTCCCGCCCCAGGGCGACGGCCAGCGACGCCAGCGCCTCGCCCGGGGGCAGCACACGATAGCCGCGGGCCGCCGTCGCCTCCTTCAGCGCGTAGCCGGTGCTCATACCCGTCTCGTCCCACATGCTCCACGCCAGGCTGTACGCGTCCAGTCCGTGCGTGCGCCGCTGACGGACCGCCAGCGCGTCGAGATACGCGGACGCCGCCGCGTACCCGCCCACCGACGCGCCGCCGAACAGGCCGTTGACCGACGAGAACGACACGAAGAGCAGCCCCGGCCGGTCCCGCAGCAGCCGGTCCAGGACCCGTGCGCCGCCTGCCTTGGCGCCGAGCGCCTCGTCCAGGTCCGCGGGCGCGCAGGAGTCGAGCGGGGCCTCCCGGAAGGAGCCCGCCAGGTGCAGCACACCGTCCAGCGGCGCCCCCCACCGCTTCTCGGCCTCCCGCAGCACCCGGTTGACGGCGTCGGGGTCGCGGACGTCGGCGGCGGCGTACCCGATCCGCGGATCGTCCGCGCCCGGCCGCGGGCTGCGGCCCAGGCACAGCACCCGGGCCCCGTAGCCGTCGGCCAGCATCCGGGCGAGCAGCTGTCCTATGCCGCCGGAGCCGCCGGTCACCAGGTAGCGCCCGCCGTGCCGGAAGGGCGGGCGGCGCGAGCCGGACGCGGGCGCCCCGGCGGGCACCAGCCGCCGTGCCAGCCGCCGGCCGGCGCGGTGGGCGACGACGCGTTCGCGGGGGAGCCGGGCCACTTCGGCGCCGAGCAGCCGCGCCGTGCGGTCCGGGTCGTCCGGGAGGATGTCCAGGTGCACGACCCGGGTGCCGGACCGCTCGTGTCCGAGGGTGGCCACCAGCCCGGCCAGCGGAGCCCGTTCGAGGGCGGGCGGGTCGTCGGGCAGGACGGTCAGCGCGTGGCTGGTGACGACGTACACCGCCTCCGCGTGCGCGGTCCGCCGGGAAAGCCGCAGCAGCCCGTGCATGTCCGACCGTGCCGTGTCCGGATCGACCGGTGCGGGCCCGCCGTACGCGCGCAGGTCGACCACCGTGCCCGGCCGGTCCGCCGCCGGGCCTCCGACGCCGTCCGGCACCGACCCGGCCGGGGAGTGCGCGCCGCCGATCAGCACGCACCGCCGCCCGGCCGCCTCCAGCAGGCGGGCCAGCCGCTCGCCGACCCCCTGGGTGTCGGACAGCACCAGGACGGCGCCGTCCCGCGCGCCCGGTTCCCCGGACAGCGCCCGGGGAATCCACTCGGCCCGGTGGAAGTGGTCCGGGACGGTGCCGTCGTCCGCGCGGCCGCCGTCCGGCCGGGAGGACGCGAAGCCGCCGGCCTCGAACCGGGTGCGCAGCGCCGTGCGCTGGATCTTGCCGATCTCCGTCTTGGGGATCTCCGCCCGCTCCACCGCGAGGAGGTGCCGGGGGTTGACCCCGACCCGGTCGAGCACCGCCTGACGGACCCGGCGGGCCGCCTCCTGGTGGCCGGCCGTCCCGCGCGGGCAGAAGAAGACGGCCAGCTCGTCGGTGGCGGCCGAAGCGGTCCGCACCGCCACGGCGGCGGTGAAGGACGGCTCCACGCAGTCCAGTTCGTCGACCACCGACTCGATCTCGTGGCTGTGGTAGTTGACGCCGTTGAGGATGACGACGTCCTTGGCGCGGCCGGTCAGGGTCAGCCGGCCGTCCCTGATCCGCCCGAGGTCGCCGGTGTCGAACCAGCCGTCAGGGGTGAAGGCGGCGGCGTTCTGCTCCGGCGCCGCGAAGTAGCCGGTGGTCACCGTCGCCCCGCGTACCTGGAGCCGGCCGATCTCGCCCTCGGACAGCACCCGCGGTTCGTCGCCGGTGCCGCCCGCGATCCGCACCGCGGTCCCCGGCAGCGGCGACCCGACTTCCACGAACGCGTCGTCGTCCGAGGCCGTGTCCAGCCCGAAGCGGTCGGAGTAGACCATAGCGGAGGAGGTCTCCGACATGCCCCAGGCCGGCCGCATCGCCGTCCCGGGCAGGCCGAAGGGGGCCAGCAGCCGCAGCCAGCGGCGGGCCACCCGGCTGACGATCGCCTCGCCCGCGTTCATCACGAACCGCAGTGCCGACAGGTCCCACCCGGCGCCGCGCCGCTCCAGCTCGGCGGCGCGGTCGTTGACCAGGCCGAAGGCGAAGTTGGGCGCCCACGTGCTGGTGGCGCGGAAGCGGTGGGCCAGGTCCAGCCAGCGCAGCGGGTCCTGGAGGACCCAGCGGGTGGGCGCGTGCACCTGGTGGCAGCCGAGGAAGACGTCCCGCAGATGGAACATCACCACGCCGCCCACGTGGTCGAGCGGCAGCCAGTTGACCGACACGTCGTCGTGCCGGAGCCCGTTGGCCGCGCAGGTGGCGGCGCAGCGGGCCAGGATGTTGCGGTGCCTGAGCACCACGGCCTTCGGCCGTCCCGTGCTGCCCGAGGTGAGCATGAACAGGGCTGGGTCGTCCGGCGCCGCCGGGTGCGGCTGCGCCGGGTGCGCCGCCGCCGCGACCGCGTCGGCTCCCGCCGCGCGCAGCCCCGGCCAGCCGTCCGCGGCGGCCTCGCGCAGTTCGGCGAGCCGTCCCCCCGCGGTGAGCACCAGCGGCTGCCCGAGCAGATCCCAGGCGCCGCGCAGCCGTTCGGTGGCCGCGTCGCGGACGCGGTAGTCGGCGGGCACGGCGAGCGGCACGGCGATCTGCCCGCCGAGCAGGCACGCCCACAAGGCGGTGACGAAGTCGGTGTGGTCGTCGAGCTGCAGGATCACCCGGTCCCCGGGGCCGAGCCCCAGCTCCCGCAGCCCGGACAGCGCGCGCAGCGCCCTGTCCCGCAGCTCGCGGTACGACAGCCGGGTCTGCCCGCCGTCCTCCCGCAGCAGTACCAGGTCGCCGGTCGCCGACCCGGCGGCCCGCAGCAGGGTGTCCACGAGCGTGCGGTCGGCGATCACCGGGGCGGGCCCGCCGTCGGCCAACGCGGCGGGGGCATCGGCCGCGGGTCCGCCCGCGCCGCCCTGGCCGGGCGGCCCGTCGTGGGCACCGGGCGCCGCGGAATCGGGGTGTCCGGGCGCCGGGCCGCTGTCCGCGGCCCCGGCGCCGTGCGGGCCGGGGACCGGGACGCGGGCGAGCGGCGCCGGCACGGCGGCGGTGGACAGCACCGCGATCCGCGCACCCGGGTGGGCGTCGAGGAGCCGGGCCTCCTGCCGGGCGGCCTCCGCCGGGTCCGCGACCGACAGCCGCAGCAGCTCGGAGACGTCGACGTGCCCGTCGGGGGTCAGCGGCAGGCGGGAGACGGGGACGACGGACCCAGGCGCGGGCAGCCGGGCGGCGAGCCCGGCGAGGTCGACGGGACCGGCCGGGACGACGTAGGCGAGCAGCTCCGGTTCGCCGTCCGGCCGGTCCGCGCGCCTTCGCGGCACCACCGCCGCGTCCGCCAGGGCGGGTGCCGCCCGCAGCAGCTCCTCCTCGATGTCGGCCGGGCGGACCGTGCGCCCGCCCAGGCGCACCGTGTCGGGCACGCGCTCGTCGGAGCCGACGGCGTTCAGCACCTCCACGGTGCCGTCCGGCCGCACCAGCCCGCGCTGCCCGGTGCGGTCGCCCTCCGGCGTCCACAGGTCGCCGGGGACACCCTCGGGCGGCACCAGGCCCGCGGGCCCGCGCACCAGCAGGGACCCGCCGCGCCGTATCCGCTCCAGCAGCGCCTGCTCCTCCCGCTCCGGGCGCAGGGGCAGCGCCTCCAGCGCGGTCGCCGGGGCGTCGACCGCGGCCGCCAGCAGGGAGCGGTAGTGGGCCACGATCCTTTCCGCGGTGGGGTGGTCGAACAGGTCGGTGTCGTAGACGAGCGAGCCCTTGAGGCGGTCGGGGTGCTCCCAGACGTGCAGTTCGAGGTCGAAGCGGGTGGACTCCTCCTCGTCGTCCACCCGTTCGACGTCGAGGCCGCCGAGTTCGAGCTGCTGGTCCGCGAAGTTCTGCAGCGCGAACAGCACCTGGAACAGCGGGTTGCCGCCGGCGTCGCCCCCCGCGCCGACCGCGCGCACGATGCCGTCGACCGGGGTGTCCTGATGGGCCAGGACGTCCAGCGACGCGGCGCGGACCCGGGCCAGCAGCGCGGTGAACGGCAGGTCGCCGGAGACGTCGACCCGCACCGGCAGGGTGTTGACGAACAGGCCCATGAGCGCGGTGAGCTGCTCGTTGTCCCGGTTGGCCAGCAGCGTCGCGACGATGATCCGCTCGCCGGCGCCGTAGCGGTGCAGCAGGGCGTTCCACACGGCCAGCAGCGTCATGTGCAGGGACGCGCCGTTGCGCCGGGCCAGCTCCCGCACCCCGCGGTACGTCCCGGGCGGCAGTTCGAAGTCGACCCTGGCCCCCTGGAAGGTGGGGCGCTCGGGCCGCGGCCGGTCGGCCGGCAGGGTGATCCGCCGCGGCCGGGCGCCCAGCGCCTCGCGCCAGTGCTCCAGCCGGGCGTCCAGCGTCCCGGCGGTCAGGGTGGCGCGCTGCCATTCGGCGTAGTCGGCGTACTGGATCGGCAGGTCGGGCAGCAGGTCGGGTGTCCCGTCGCGGTCCGCCCGGTAGAAGGCGTCGAGCTCGCGGACCAGCAGGCCGAGCGACCAGCCGTCGGTGGCGATGTGGTGCACGCAGAAGACCAGGAGGTGGTCGTCGGCGGCCAGGCGCAGCAGCCGGGCCCTGAGCGGCGGCGCGGAGGTGAGGTCGAACGGTTCGCGGACGACCTCGCGCACGCTCGCCCGTACCCGCGGATCGGCGGTGGCGGCCCGCGCGGGCGGCGGCCCGTCGAGCACGTGCACCTCCAGCGCCACCGGGAGCCTGTCGTGCACGAACTGGCTCAGCGAGCCGCCGGGACCTGCCGCGTACGTGGTGCGCAGGATCTCCTGCCGCGCCACGACCCGGTCCAGCGCGCGCGAGAGCCGCGCCGCGTCCAGTACGCCCCGCAGGCGCAGCACGAGCGGCACGTTGTAGGTGGGGTTGCCGGGGTAGAGCCGGTGGAAGAACCACATGCGTTCCTGGTCGTAGGAGGCCGGGAACTCCAGGGGAGCGGGCATGGGTCAGTCCTCCGCGACAGGCGTGGCGGCCCGGCGTGCGCTCCGGGTGATGACGGCGGTCGCGGGGCCGGAACCGCGGGACTGCTCGATCAGGCCCGCCAGCACCGCGACGGTGGGGGTGCCCGCGTCGAAGAAGGCGCGCACCGACAGCGGCACGCCCAGCTCCTCCCGGAGCCGGGTGATCAGCTGCATGGCCAGCAGCGACTCGCCGCCCAGGTCGAAGAAGTCGTCGTGCGCCCCGACCCGGTCGATGCCGAGGACGGTCGCCCAGGCGCGGGCCACCGTCCGCTCCAGGTCGCTGCGCGGCTCGGCGTACGGGGTGGCCAGGGCCGGCCGCACGTTGAAGGCCGAGCCGCCCCCGTACAGCCCGCCGCCGCCGCCGGTTTCCGGCTCCGCGGCCCGGTCGGCCCGCGGGCCGCGCGGCGGGGCGGGGGCGTCGACGACCTTGAGGACGAGCGGACCGTCGCCGCCGCCCAGCGCGCCCAGCGCGCCGGCCAGGGCGCCCGCGTTCTCCCGGGACAGGACCTCCACGCTCGCCCCGGCCGCCTCCAGCTGCCGGATGCGCGCGCTGTGTCCCGCCGTGCCCTCCGGGGCCGCCCGGCGGGCGGTCAGCAGGGCGTGGTCGGCCTCGCGCAGCCGCTCGCCGCCCTCGGGATACACCCGGACCTGGTCGTACCCCGAGGCGCCGAGCAGCGCGTGCCACTCCTGCGGCGGCAGCAGCGGGGAGTGCTTGCGCAGGTCGTCGGCGAAATACCACCAGCCGGCGTAGAGGCCGGCGGTCATCAGCGAGGGCCGCCGCTGCTTGGCGGCCTCCAGCAGGAACAGCTGTCCTCCGTCGCCGAGCAGCGAGCGGACATGGGCCACGGTGGCGCGCAGGTCGGGCGTGGCGTGCAGTACGTTGAAGGCGAGCACCACGTCGAAGCCGCCGGGCGGGAAGCCCTGCGGTCCGGGGTCCGCGGAGATGTCGAGCACGCCGAACCGCATGAAGTCGACGTCCTTGTCCGCCGCGGTCCGCTGGCCGGCCAGCACGAAGGACCTGCCGAGGTCGGTGAAGTGGTATTCGACGCCGGGGACGCCCTTGAGCGCGTCCACCACGTCCCAGGTCAGGTAGCCGCGTCCGGCGCCGATCTCCAGCACCCGCAGCCGCCCGCCCTCGGCCTGCCGGGCGAGCCGGGCGACGGCCTGTGCGACGAGCCGGGTGTGCACGGCCACGTCGCTGGTGCCCACCTGCTGGTCCACCACCTCCTGCATGATGTCGGCGGAGCCGTCGGGCAGCAGCACCTGGTGGCCCTCCACCGCGCCGCTGAAGACCTGCGGATAGCTGGCGGCGCAGTGCCGCAGCAGGTCCAGCTCGTCGGCGCGCTCGGGATGCCGTGCCAGTACGGCCGCCTCCAGCGCGTCGATCCCGGGTTCCGCGCCCAGGTCGCGGGGTTCGCCGGGCCGCGCGCGGAAGGTCGGCCCCGCGCCCGCGTCGCCGGCCACGTGGCCGTCCTCGGCGAGCACGTTCAGCATCGCGTCCAGGAACGGCCGGTAGCCGGGCACCACACCGAGGAAAGCGGCGATGGAGTCGGCGGTGGCGTCGCTGCCGTCCGCGGTGGGGACGCCCGCGTCGTGCAGGAACCGCAGGATGTGCCGCGCGCTGAGCGCGTCGAGGTCGCGCTGGAGGTCGGCGGGGGCGTGCCGCACCGGGATGCTGCCGCGCAGCAGCTCGTCGTCCTCGCGGAGCAGGGCCGCCTCGCGCACCGGGTCGACGTGCGAGGCGGCGGCGGGGCGGGCCGCCGACGGCTCGCCGCCGGGGTCGGTGACCAGCAGCCGGCTGCCGGCCGCGGCCAGTTCGAGGGCGCGGCCGAAGGCCGGGTCCCGCAGGCCGTCAGGGACCAGGTAGGTCCCCGGCCCGGCGGCGCGCCGGGGCGCGTTCACCCAGAAGCGGCGGCGCTGGAAGGCGTAGCCGGGCAGTGGCAGCCGGCGCCGCGGGCGCTCGTCGTAGGGCGCGTGGCGGCCGATCGTGCCGCCGGCCGTCCACACCGCGCCGAGCGCGGCCACCAGCGCCTCGGCATCGCCGTAACCGTCCCTCGGGTGCCGCGTCGCGGCGACGGCGGTGGCGTCCTGGCCGAGCTGGAAGCCGGCCAGCCGGGTCAGGCCGCGGCCGGGGCCGACCTCGACCAGGACCGGGCGGCGCGCGTCGTGCAGGGCGGTGAGGCCGTCGGCGAACCGGACCGTCTCCCGGGTGTGCCGGAGCCAGTACCCGGGGTCGGTGGCCTGCTCGGGGGTGAGCGGCGTGCCGGTGAGGTTGGAGATCAGCGGCGTCCGCGGCGCGTGCAGGGCCACCCGGCCCAGGGCACCGGCGTACTGCGGGAGCATCGTCTCCAGGACCGAGGAGTGGACGGCGGTGGCCAGTTGCAGGCGCGAGTGGTCCACGCCCTCGGCGGTCAGCCGGCGCTCCAGCTCCTCGATCTCGTCCACCGGGCCGGACACCGTGCAGTGCTGCGGGCCGTTGACCGCCGCGATCCCCAGCCCGCCGGTCAGCCGGCCGCGCGCCTGCTCCTCGCCGAGCGGCACGCCGACGCTCGCGCCGCCGGCCAGCAGCATCAGCCGTTCGCGCTCGGCGACCAGCGGCAGGACGTCGTCGAGCGAGATGACCCCGGCCAGGCAGGCCGCGGTGTATTCGCCGAGGCTGTGGCCGAGCAGCGCGGCCGGCCGTACGCCGTACGCCTCCAGTTGGCGGGCGACCGCGTAGCCGGTGGCGACGACGCCGGGGAAGCCGCCGCCGTCGCGGGCGATGTCGGCTCGCAGGTCCCGGCCGTGCCGTGCCATGACGGCGGCGCAGCGGTCCATCTCCGCGCGGAAGACCGGCTCCGAGCCGTACAGCCCGGTGCCCATGCCCGCGAACTGGGTGCCGCCGCCCGGGAACAGCAGGGCGACGGGCCGGGTGTCCTCGGCGTGCCCGGCGGTGCCCGCGCTGTCCCGCAGCGCGCGCACGGCCGAGCCGGTGTCGGCCGCGGCGACGGCGCGCCGGTACGCGAACTCCTCGCGTCCCGAGCGCAGGGTGTGGGCCACGTCCCGCAGGTCCAGCCAGGGCCGCTGCTCCAGGTGGTCGGCGAGCGCGGCAGCCGAGTCGGCCAGCGCCTGCGGCGACTTGGCGGACAGCGTCACCAGGTGGTGGCGCGGCTCGGCACCGGCGCTGGAGCCGGGGGAGCAGGGCGCCGCCCCGATCGCCGCCCGGGCCGGGGCCTCCTGGAGGACCGCGTGCGCGTTGGTGCCGCCGATGCCGAAGGAGCTGACCCCGGCGCGGCGCGGTTCGCCGGGGACGCGCGGCCACGGGGTGAGGCCGGCGGCGACGCGGAAGGGGCTGCCGTCGAGCGGGATCAGCGGGTTGGGGCGTTCGAAGTGCAGGCTGGGCGGTATGGCCTCGTGCTCCAGCGCGAGCACCGTCTTGATCACCCCGGCCACACCGGCGGCGGCGTCGAGGTGCCCGATGTTGGTCTTGACCGAGCCGATGGTGCACCGGCCCGGGCGGTCGGCGGTCCGCGGATCGGCGGCGAACGCGTCGAGCAGGGCCTGGAGTTCGATCGGATCGCCCACCGGGGTGCCCGTGCCGTGCGCCTCCACGTAGGAGATCGTGCTCGCCGCCACCCCGGCCGCGGCGTGCGCGGCGAGGATGACCTCGGTCTGGCCGGCCGCGCTGGGCGCGGTGTAGCCGGCCTTGCGGTCGCCGTCGTTGTTGATCGCGGACCCCTTGATCACGGCCCGGACCGTGTCGCCGTCGGCCAGCGCGTCCGCCAGCCGCTTCAGCACCAGGACGCCCACGCCGTCACCGGGGAACATCCCGTCGGCGGCGGCGTCGAAGGAGCGGCAGCGCCCGTCGGGGGAGAGCGGGCCGTCGGGCATGTGGTGGTAGCCCGTCCTGGGCGACGGGTTGAGCGAGGCGCCCCCGGTCAGCGCGACGTCGCAGCTGTGGTCCAGCAGGTCGCGGCACGCCAGGTGCAGGGCCACCAGCGAGGTGGAGCAGGCGGTGGCGACGCTGATGCCGGGGCCGGTCAGCCCCAGCGCGTAGCAGACCCGGGTGGCGAAGGAGCTGGGGGAGTTGGCCGAGAGGGCGGGCAGTTGCGCCATCGAGTGCGGGGCGTCGGCGATATGCGGATACACCTGCTCCAGGAAGTAGCGGCTCTGGCCGGCGCCCGCGTAGACCCCGACCAGGCCGGGGTAGTCGCGCGGGGCACAACCGGCCTGCTGGAGCGCGTGGTAGGCGCATTCGAGGAACAACCGCTGCTGCGGATCGAGCAGTTCGGCCTCGGTGGGCCGGAAGCCGAAGAAGTCCGCGTCGAACAGGTCGATGCCCTCCACCGCGGCCTCGACCTTCACCAGTCCGGGATCGGCCAGCTCGCGCGGGTCGTTGCCGGCCGCGACGAACTCCTCGTCGGTGAAGCGCGTGGTGCCCTCCCGGCCGGCCGCGAGGGCGGCCCAGAAGTCGTCGAGGGTGGACGACCCGGGGAAGCGCCCGGCCATGCCGACGATGGCGATGTCGAGTTCCGGGTCGTAGTCCGGTCCCGGATCGGGTACGGCGGCGGCGGGGGCGGTGGGCTCGGACATGGCGGGTGTCCCTTCCTGGCGCGGCCGCGGCGGGGGGCCGTCGCCGTTCGGTTGCGGGAGTCGTGCGGGGGCCACGGAGCCGGCCGCGGTTCCGGAGTCCGCGGGGGGCGCGGCGCCGGCCGCCAGCTCCTCGATCAGCGCGGCGAACCGGTCGGCCAGTCGCTGGGTGGTGGAGGCGGTGAACATGTCCGTCCTCGCGGTGACCGAGACGGTCATCGCGTCCGCGTCGTCGGCCACGTCGAGCACGAGGTCGAAGCGGGAGGTCCCGGGGTCCAGCGGGTGTTCGACGCAGTCGACCCCCGGCAGGTCCAGGCCGCCGAGCAGGCTGGAGCGGTGGGAGAACATCACGTCGAACAGCCGGGGACCGCCGCCGCCCCGGTCGGGCCGCGTGTCCTCCACGACGGTCTCGAACGGCACGTGCTGATGGGCGTACGCCTCGGCGCACAGATCACGGACCCGGGCCAGCAGCCCGGGGAAAGCGGGCTCGGCGCCGGCCGGACCCACGTCCACCGGAAGCACCATCACGTTGCCGAAGTTGCCGATCAGCGGCTCGAACTCGGGCCGGGGGCGCCGCACCACGGGAGTGCCGAAGGGTATCCGGCCGGTCGCACCGTGCCGGCGCAGCAGCAGGGCGGCAGCCGCCAGCAGCGCCATGTACGGCGAGGCGCGGCCGGCGCGCGCCAGCGCCCGTACGCCCTCGGCGGCCTCGCGGGACACCGCGGCCCGGCGCCTGACCCCGTGCCGGGGCGCCCGGGCGGGGCGCGGCTGGTCGGCGGGCAGGCGTACGGGTCCGCCGGGTCCGGCCAGCAGCCGCCGCCAGTGGGCGCGCGAGTCCTCGAAGCGGGGGCCGCGCAGCTCCTCGGCCTCCCACCGGGCGAAGTCCGCGTACTGCCGGGGCGCGGGACCGCCCCGCGGCGAACCGCGGTAGGCCGCGGACACCTCGCCCAGCAGGATCTCCCACGACAGGTCGTCGCAGGCGATGTGGTGGATCGTCAGGAACAGCAGGTGCTCCCGCGGCCCCGCGCGCAGCAGCAGCAGACGCAGCGGCAGGTCGCGGGCGAGGTCGAACGGCACGTCGGACCAGGCGCGCACCACCGCGTCCGGGCTCCCGTCACCGCCCCCGCCGGGCAGTTCGCGGATCTCGAACGGGACGGCGGCCCCGGCGGGGGCGGCGACCTGCACCGCCTCGTCCGGCGTGCTTCCCCGGTAAAGGGTCCGCAGCACCTCGTGGCGGCGGCTCACGCTCTCGAACGCCGCCCCCAGCCGCGGCCCGTCCAGTTCCCCGGCCAGCCGCACCCCGATGGTGAGGTGGTAGGCGGGATCGTCGGGCGCCAGCCGGTGCAGGAACCACATCCGGCGCTGCGCCGAGGACAGCGGCGCGGGCAGCCGGGGACCCCGTGCCGCCTCGGGCGCCGGCGCAGCGCCGGCCAGACCCTGGCCGGCCAGCGTACGCCGCAGCAGTTCCCGCCTGCGCTCCTCCAGCGTCGGCTCGCCGCTCATGACGCCACCCCCGGCGGGACCTGTCCGGCGGCCAGTTCGGCGTCGAGCTGCTCGGGGCTGAGGTCGGCCACGTACAGGTGCACCGCGGCGATCTGCGCCATCCGGCCCGGCTCCGACTCCTCCTCGGTCAGCGCCCGCGCCATCCCGACCACGTCGGAGGTGGCCATCAGGGCGCGCGGCGACAGCTCCTCGTCGGGGAAGGTCTCGCGCAGCCGGGCCAGCATGCGGGCACCGACCAGCGAGTCGCCGCCCAGGGAGAAGAAGTTGTCGCGCGGTCCCACCCGGGGCAGGCCGAGCGCGGAGGCCCAGGTCCTGGAGAGCAGTTCGACCAGCGGGTCGCCGGCCGCCCCCTCGTCCTCGGCGGGTCCGGCCGCCCGCGCGCTCGCCGCCGTACGCGCCAGGGACTCCCGGTCCACCTTCCCGTTGCGGGTCAGCGGCAGGTCCGCGCACAGCGTGATGCCGCCCGGCAGGAGGTGGGCGGGCAGCAGCGTGCCGAGGTGGGTGCGCAGCTCATCGGCCCCGGGCTCCGGCAGGCCGTGGACCGGCACGACGAACGCCGCCAGCCCCCGGTGCCCGGCCAGGCCGTCGCGCCGCACCGGCACCACGGCGGCACCGGCGACCGCGGGATGCGCGGCCAGCGCCGCCTCCACCTCCGCCGGCTCCACGCGGCGCCCGGCGATCTGCACCTGGCCGTCGCTGCGGCCCACGAACTCGATCACCCCGTCGGGGCGGTAGCGCCCGAGATCGCCGCTGCGGTAGAGCCGCTCCCCGGTCCGCGGGTGGGTGACGAAGGCGGCGGCGGTGGCCTGCGGGCTGCCGAGGTAGCCGCGGGCCACCCCCGGTCCCGAGCAGTACAGCTCCCCCGCGACACCCTCGGGCCGGTCGCGCAGCGCCCGGTCCAGCACGTGGTAGCGGGTGTTGGCGATCGGGGTGCCGTAGGGGACGGACGTCCAGCCCGGGTCGATGTCCTCGACGGGATACCAGATGTTCCACAGGGTGGTCTCGGTCGGGCCGCCGACCGAGACCAGCCGGGCCCCGGGGAAGCGCCGCGGCAGCTCCCGGGCGGTCGGCAGCGGGATCCAGTCGCCGCCGAGGAAGGCCAGCCGCAGATCGCCGGGGGCGCCGTCCAGCGGCGTCGCGGTGTCGGTGAGCCGGCCGAGCAGCATCTCCATCATGGCCGGCACCGAATTCCACACGGTCACCCGGTGGCGGGCCATCAGCTCCACCCAGTGCGCGGGGTCGGTCCTGCGGGCCGCGTCGGGAAGGACCAGCGTCCCTCCCGCGCCCAGCACCCCGAAGATGTCGAACAGCGACATGTCGTGGTGGAGCGCGGTCACCCCCAGGCACCGGTCGCCGGGGCCGATCCCGAAGTGCTCGACGGTCTCCCGCAGGCAGTTCACCACCCCCCGGTGCTCGATCATCACCCCTTTCGGGGTGCCGGTCGTCCCGGAGGTGAACAGGACGTAGGCCAGGTCGGAGGGGTCGCGCGGCGGCGGCAGGAGCCCGTCGCCGTCGGCGTCCAGGTCCGCGGGGCCGTCCGCGCGCAGCACCGGCCACGGGCCGGCCGGCACCGCGCCGGCCAGCGGGGCGTGGGTGAGCACGGCCGCCGGACCGGCGGCCGCCAGCAGCAGCCGGAGCCGGCCGGGCGGCGACTCGGGGTCCAGCGGCACATAGGCACAGCCCGCCAGGAGTGCCGCGAGCGCCGCGACCACCTGCTCCTCGCTCTTGTCGAACAGCAGGCCGACCAGCGCGCCCGGGGCCACCCCCGGCTCGCCGCCCAGCCGCCGGGCCAGCCCGGTGGCCCGCGCGAGCAGGCCGCCGTAGCTCAGCGTCCCGGACGCGCTCACCAGCGCGGGCGCCTGCGGCTGCCGCGCCGCCTGCCGCAGGAACGCGTCCTGCACCAGCTCGTGCGGCACCGGCCGCCGCGCGCCCTGCGCCCGCAGCCGGCGTGCCGCCTGCTCCGGCGGCAGCAGGCCGAGGTCGTCCAGCTCCCAGACCGCGGGATCGTCCGCGAGACGCGTCAGGAGCGCGGTCCACGCGCCGAACATCGCGTCCAGCACACCGGGCGGGAAGAGCTCCTCCACCGCGTCCCAGTTGCAGGCCAGGGTGCCGCGCCGCTCCTCCACCTGCGCGTCCAGGTGCACCTGGGGAGTCTGTGTGATGCCGTACACCTGGGTCAGGGCCCGCTCCAGCGCGTGCGGCCGGGCCTCGCTCAGGGCGAGGGTGCTGGTGAGCACGACCGGCATGCGGGCCTGCTCGCCGCCGCGGGCCCGGGTCAGCCGGCGCAGCAGCTGCACGCCGCCCAGCTCCCTGTGCTCCAGGCTCTCCAGCAGCCGGCGTTGCAGGCCCCTGGCGCGCTCGGTGAAGATGCCGCGCCCGCTGTGGTCGGCCTCGACCAGGGTGAAGGAGGCGAACTCGCCGACCAGGTCGGCCGCCCCCGGCACCCGGGACTCCCGGTTCATGCTGGGCACGTTCAGGGTGAAGCGGTCGGTGGCGCTCCAGCGGGCGACCACCTCCGCGTACGCCGCCAGCACGACACCGGTCGGCGTCAGGCCGGCCGCCGCCGCGCGCTGCCGCAGCCGGGACCACGTGTCGCGGTCGAGTACGGCCTCGCGGCGGACGAAGCGCGGGCGGAGCACGGTGGCGGGGTCGGTGCGCAGCGGCAGCGCCGGGGCGTCCGGCAGATCGCGCAGGCGCCCGTCCCAGAAGTCCTCCGCCTCGCGCAGCTCCGCCGGATCGGCCGCCGCGGCGGACTGCCGCAGGTACCCCTCGAATCCGCCGTGCAGCGCGGGCAGTTCGGCGTCCGGGTCCTCGTAGAGCGCGGACAGGTCGCGGTACATCACATGCCAGCTGGCCCAGTCGACGGTCAGTCCGTCGAAGCCGATGTGCACCCGGCACACCCCCTCGCCGAGCAGGCAGACCGCGACGGAGAAGAGCGGCCAGCGGTCGGCGGGGCGCACCTCGTGCGAGAGCCGCTCGCGCAGCGCGGCGAGCGCGGCGCGGACCTCCCCGGCGCCCCGGCCGCGCAGGTCGGCGACCTCGATCGGCGGGTCGGGGACCTCCGGCAGCTCCCGCTGCTCGTGCCGGTCCGGGTCGACGACCGTGCGCAGCATGCCGTGCCGGTCCACCAGCAGCCGCCAGGCGCGGACGAACCGGTCCACGTCCAGCGGTCCTTCGAGTTCGAGATAGGCGTGGGTGCTGACATTGCCCAGCGGATAGAGGTCACCGCGGCCGACCAGGTAGGCCTGCTGGGTGTCCGTCAGCGGGAAGCGCCGCTCGGCGGCGCCGGGTGCGGCGTTCATCGTGCGCTCTCCTCGTCCGACGCGTGCCGTGCGTCCGCTGTCCCCTGCGCGCCCGGCGGCCTGGCCGCGCCGCCCCGGCGCGACCTGCGCAGCGACAGGGCCTCCCGGCCGCGCAGCGCCCGCGCCCGGGCACGCGAGTCGGCCTCCTCCGGCGCGAGGTCCGCGCCGGACTCCGAGCCGTCGGCCGACTCCAGGTAGTCCGCGAGCCGGGCCACGGTCGTGTTGCCGAACAGCGCCAGCAGCGGCACCTTGCGGCCGAGCCGCTGCTCGATCAGCGTCTGCATCCGGATCACCAGCAGCGAATGGCCGCCGAGGTCGAAGAAGTTGTCGTGCGCCCCGACCTTGTCGGCCGCCAGGACCTCCGCCCAGATCCTGGCCACCTCGTCCTGGGTGCCGGAGGCGGGAGCGGTGTAGCCGCCCTCCGCGCCGGCCGGCGGCAGCGGCAGCGCGGCCAGCGCCTTGCGGTCGACCTTCCCCGCGGTCGTCAGCGGCAGGTCCGCCAGGACCACCACGGCCCGCGGCACCGCGTGCGCGGGCAGCCGCCCGCCCAGCCAGCCGCGCAGGGCGTCGCCGCCGGTCCGCGACGGGTCCGCGTCCTGCCCGTCGGCGACCGAGCAGAAGGCGATCAGCTCGTGGCCGCCGCCCGCCGCGGCCCTGGCCAGGACCGACGCCTGGCGCACCCGCGGGTGCCGGGCCAGCACCGCGGCGATCTCGCCCGGCTCGACCCGGAAGCCGCGGATCTTCACCTGGTCGTCGAGCCGTCCCAGGAACTCGATCTCCCCGTCGGCACGGAAGCGCGCCAGGTCGCCGGTCCTGTACATCCGCCCGTCCGGGTCGTCGGCGTACGGGTCGGCGATGAAGGACGCCGCTGTGCGCGCCGGGTCGTTGAGGTAGCCCTGCGCCAGCGGCAGCCCGCCGACGTGCAGTTCGCCGCACACCCCTACCGGCACCGGGCGCAGCGCCGGGTCGAGCACGTACAGCCGGGCGTTCGGGTTGGGCCGCCCGATCGAGATGCGCTCGGGGTGCTCGTCCGGCTCGAAGACCCGGCAGCTGACGCCGATGGTCGTCTCGGCGGGACCGTAGCCGTGGTACATCCGGGCGCCGGACGCCTGCCGGAAGCGGGCGTAGAGCTCCCCGGTCAGCGCCTCGCCGCCGCACCACACGTGCCGCAGCGACCGGATGCGGGCCGCCGCCTCCGGCCGTTCGAGCAGGACGTCCAGCATCGAGGCGACGATGTAGAGGAACGTGACGCGGTGCTGCTCGACGGTGGTCAGCAGCCGGGCGATGTCACCGTCGTCGCCGGGTTCGGCCACCACCAGCCGCGCGCCGGCCACCAGCGGCAGGAAGATCTCGTTGACCGATATGTCGAAGCCCAGCGGCGCCTTGTGCAGCACGGCGTCGTCGGCGGTCAGGCCCAGCTTGCGGATCTGCCAGAGCATCCGGTTACAGATGGCCTGCTGACGGATCATCACTCCCTTGGGCGTACCGGTCGATCCCGAGGTGTGGATGACGTACGCCAGGCGTTCCATGTCCGTGTCCGTGTCCGTGTCCGCGGCTTCGCCCGTGTCCGTGCGGTCCGCCGCGTCCCGCTCCGCGGCGCCCTCCGGCGCGCCGGGGTGCAGGACCTGCACGCCGCTGCCCGCCAGCAGCTGTTCGGCCTGCGGCCCGCCCAGCACGAGCCGCAGGCCGCAGCCCGCGGCGATGTCCTGCACCCGCGCGGCCGGCCACGAGACCTCCAGCGGGACGAAGGCGCCGCCCGCCTTGAGCACCGCGAGCAGCGCCACCACCAGGTCGACGGAACGCTCCAGCAGCACACCGACCAGCGTCCCAGGACCGACCCCCCGCTCCCGCAGGCGGCCGGCGAGCGCCTCGGCGCGCGCTTCGAGCCCGGCGTAGGTCACGGTGGCCGCTCCGCACTCGACGGCCACCGCGCCGGGGTCGCGCAGCCCGGCCGCACGCACCAGCGCCGCCAGGTCTTGCTCGACGAGCGGGTCGTCGCCCTCGGCCGGCCGGCCCCAGCGCAGCAGCAGCTCCCGCTCCTGAGCGGGCACGATCTCCAGGCCGGCCACGGAGGCCCCCTCGCCCGTCGCCGCCACCGACTCCAGCAGCCTGACCAGATGGCCCGCACAGCGGGCCACGGTGGACGCCTCGTAGAGGTCCGCGTTCCCGGTGACGGTGCCGTGCAGTGTGCCGCCGGACTCCCAGCAGCTGAGCACCAGGTCGAAGCGGGCCGGGTCCGCCGTCCGCTCGACCGGCTCCGCCCGCAGCCCGGCGAAGGCGGCCTCCCGCGGCGGGTCCTGCATCACCGCCAGTACCTGCGGCAGCGGGCCCGCGCTCGTCGAACGGTCCCAGCGCAGCTCGGAGGCGACGGCGTCCAGCGGCACCTCCTGGTGGGCGAACGCGTCGCGGCAGGTGTCGCGGACCCGGTCGAGCAGGCCGCCGAAGGACAGCGTCCCTTCCACGGCGGTGCGCAGCACCACGGTGTCGGCGAAGCAGCCCACGGCCTTCTCCAGCCCGGGGTGCGACCTGCCCTGCACGGGGGAGCCCACCGTGATGTCCCGCTGCCCGGTGTAGCGGTGCAGCAGGACCGTCAGCGCGGTCACCGCGGCCATGTACGTCGTCGCCCCGTGCTGCCGCGCCAGCGTGCGGAGCCCTTCCCAGGCGGCCGGGTCGAGGGTGAAGCGGTGGGAGACGGCGCCGGCCCCGGGGACGGCCGGCCGGGGCCGGTCGGTGGGCAGGTCCAGCCGCGGCGGCCCCTCACCCAGCGTGCGGCGCCAGAAGGCCAGGTGCTCGGCGTAGTGCGGCTCCGCCGCACGGGTCTCGCGCCGGCGCGCGAAGTCCTGGTAGGGCGCGGGCGGCTGCGGCAGCGTACTGGGCCGCCCGGTGCTGAACTCCTCGTACAGCGCGTAGACCTCGTCAAGGACGATGCCGAGCGAGGTCTCGTCCACCACCGCGTGGTGCGCGACGACCATCAGCAGGTGCTCGTCGTCGCTGTGGCGCAGCAGCCCGAAGCGGACCAGCGGGCCGGCTGCCAGATCGAAGGGCGCGCCGTCCAGGCCGGCCATCCACTCCGCCTCACCGGACCGGTCCCCGCGCGAGTCGGCCGGTAGCAGCGGCGGTTCGACGCGGTCGGCCACCACCTGGTGCAGGGAGCCGTCCACATCGAGGAACGTGGTGCGCAACGCGTCGTGCCTGCCGACGAGTGCGGCCAGGGCCGAGTCCAGGGCCGTCCGGTCCAGCCTGCCGGACAGCCGGACGGCCCGGCCGAGGTTGTAGGCGGCGGTGCCGGGGTGCAGCTGCGCGTGGATCCACATCCGGCGCTGCGCGCCACTGGCCTGTACGGGTCGTGCGTCCTCCGGACGGGCGGCGGCCTGCGGCCCGGGTGCGGCGGACGGCTGCTGTGCGGGTAACCGCCGCTCGGCGGCGGACAGGCCGTCCTCACCGGTCGCGGACCGCTCGGCGCCGTAGGACTGCGAAGGGGCGTCGGTCATGGGGATCTCCCGGTTTTCGTTCGAGAGCGGGATGGGGGTGCCGTGCGTGACGCGGGACGGTGAAGGGCGGGCCCGCGGTCGCGGACCCGCCGCCCGGCCGGCCGGCCGGGCCTCCCGTCACCCGCGGGCCGCGGTCCCGCCGATTTGTGCCGCGAGTGCCGCGGCCTCTTCTGCGGGCAGGGCGCTCAGCGCGTCGTGCAGGCGGGGGCGGAGGCGTTCGGCGTGGGCCGCCATGGTCGGCGGGGCGTCCAGCAGGTCCGTCAGGCCGACGGACACCGGCAGGATCTCGCGCAGGGCGGTCGTGACGTGGGCGGCGATGAGGGAGTGGCCGCCCAGGTCGAAGAAGTTGTCGTCGCGCCCCACGCCCTTGATGCCGAGGGCGTTCCCCCACACCTCGGCGACCAGGTCCTCCAGCTGGTCGGCCGGGGGAGCGTAGGGGGTCTCCAGCGGCGGCCGGGGCTGCGGCGGCGTGGCGGCGGTGGGCGCTGTGCCGGTGAAGAGCGGCGGGGCCACCCAGTGGCGGACCCGCTCGAAGGGGTACGTGGGCAGCACGACGCGCTGCCGCGGCCCGCCGGCGGCCTGCGCGGGTTCGCCGTCGCCGCCGTCCACCCACTGCCGGGCCTGCCGGACGGCCCGCTCCGGCGCCGCGTCACGGGCGTCCGCCTGTCCTGCGGCGCGCGTCGTACCGGTCGGCCGCCCGGCGGCTCCAGGGCCGGCCCCGGGCGCGGCCGGCACCGCGGAGCCGGTCCGCGGTTCCGCCGCGGCCCGCGGTGCGGGCCGCAGCAGGGTCCAGCCCGGGGCGCTCTCCGCGGCGGCGCCGTCCGCCAGCGCGCGGAGCGCGAGCAGCGCCTCGGCGCGGCCCCGGGCGAGCACGGCCGCACGGCGGGCGAAGCGGGCCCGCCCGGTCAGCAGGGTGTGGGCCACGGCGTCCAGCCGGAGGCCCGGCCGGGCCTCCAGGTGGTCGGCGAGCCGGGCCGCCTGGGCGCGCAGCGCGCTGTCGCCGCGTGCCGACAGCGGCAGGACGTGCCACCTGCCGCCCTCTTCCTCCGGCGCGGGGGCGGTCGCCCGCGGCGCCTCCTCCAGCACCACGTGGGCGTTGGTCCCGCCGATGCCGAAGGTGTGGACCGCGGCGCGGCGCGGCCGGTCGCCCCGTGTCCACGCGGTGACCTCGGTGTTGAGCCGGAACGGCCCCGCCGCGAAGTCGATCGCCGGGTTCGGCTCGGTGCAGTTGATCACCGGCGGCAGTTCCTGGTGGTCGAGGGCGAGCAGCACCTTGACCAGTCCGACCGCTCCCGCCGCCGCCCAGGTGTCGCCGACGTTGGGCTTGGCGGACCCGAGCCGGCAGCTTCCGGCGGGGGCGCCGGAATACCCGTCGGTGAGCGCGGCGATCTCCAGCGCGTCGCCGACCGGGGTGCCGGTGCCGTGCGCCTCCACGTAGTCGATGTCGGCCGGGCCGAGCCCGGCGACGGCCAGCGCCTCGGCGGCGACGTCGCTCTGCGGATCGACCGCGGGGGCGGTGAAACTCGCCTTGGCGGCCCCGTCGTTGTTGACCGCGGTGCCGCGGATCAGGCCGAGTACGGGGTCGCCCGCCGCCAGGGCGTCGGAGAGCCGGCGCAGCGCCAGCACCGCCACCCCGTCGCCGGGGGTGGTCCCCGCGGCGCGCGCGTCGAAGGCGCGGCAGCGCCCGTCGGGCGAATTGACGCCGCCCTCGCGGTGGACGTAGCCGGCCCGCTGCGGGAAGTAGACGGTGGACCCGCCGGCCAGCGCCACGTCGGACTCGCCCGCGAGCAGGCTCTGCACCGCCAGGTGCACCGCGACCAGCGAGGTGGAGCACCCGGCCTGGACGGAGACGCTCGGGCCGGTCAGGTCGAGCTTGTACGACACGCGCGAGGCGAGGAAGTCGCCGCTGTTGCCCAGCAGGTCCTGGAAGGACCCCGCGCCGGGGCCCCCGGCCGCGTGGTGCGGGTGGAGGTGGTGCAGGAAGTAGCTGTCGGGCCCGGTGCCGCCGAACACGCTCACCGAGTCGTCCGCGAAGCCGCGCGGGTCGTGGCCGGCCGACTCCAGCGCCTCCCACGCGCACTCCAGGAAGAGCCGGTGCTGCGGGTCGGTGGCCGCCGCCTCACCGGGGCTGTAGCCGAAGAAGCCCGCGTCGAAGAACTCGGGGCCGTCGATCACCGGCCGGGTCCTGACCCTGGCCGGATCGGTGAGCGCGGACGGCGGCAGTCCTGAGGCGATCAGGTCCTCGTCGGTGAACGTGCTGAGCGACTCGACGCCGCCGCGCAGGTTGCGCCAGAAGGCTTCCGGTGTGTCGGCGCCGGGCAGGCGGACCGCCATGCCGACGACGGCGACGGGGTCGGCCGCCGGTAACACCGGGACGTCGCCGTGGGCCGCGGGAGCGGGCTCCCCGGCGCGGGGGGACTCGTACGGGCTGCGGCTGCCGTGCGCCGAAGGGGCGGCCGGCACCGGGTTGCGTACGGGCGCGGTGCGCTGTCCCGCGGCGTCCTGCTGCCAGCCGAGCCGGCTCAGGACGGCGGCCGCCAGGTCGGCCGGCCGGTCGAGCAGGTAGAAGTGCCCGCCGGGGAAGGTGAGGTGCTCGAAGGGGCCGTCGGTGGTCCGCCGCCAGCCCTCGACCTGGGCCGCCGACACCGTCCCGTCGTCCTCGGCGGCGATCGACACGACGCCGGTGCGCAGCGCGGGGCCGGGGGAGGGGAGGTAGGTCTCGACGAGCCGGTAGTCGTTGCGGACGATGGGCAGCAGGTACGCCCGCATCTCGGGGTCGTCCAGCAGCGCCGCGGGTGTGCCGCCGGTCCTGCGCAGCACCTCGGCGAAGCTGTCCTCGTCCATCATGTGCCGCTGCCCGTGCGCCGTCCCCTGGAAGGCGGGCGGCTGCCGGGAGGAGACGAACAGCCGCTCCGGCGTCGCGCCCCAGGCCTCCAGACGGCGGGTCACCTCGTAGGCGACGATGGCGCCCATGCTGTGGCCGAGGATCGCCAGGCGGCGGCCCAGCAGGGGGCGCAGGGCGTCCGCCGCCTGGTCGGCGAGGGTGTTCATGTCGTCGATCAGCGGCTCGCCCGCCCGGGTCTCGCGGCCGGGGTACTGCACGGCCCGCACCTCGACGCCGGCGGGGAAGCGGTTCGCCAGCGCCCGGTAGGCGCCGGCGCTGCCGCCCGCGTGCGGGAAGAGGACCAGGGCGGGCGCGGACCCGCCCGCGTCCCGTAAGGCGCGCAGCCACGGTGAGCCGGTGGTACCGCCCGCCGTCATGCGGCCCGCCCCCCGTCGCCGGTCCCCTCGGTGGCCAGCCGCCACCATGCCGCCAGGGTCGGTTCCTCGATCATGCGGGCGAACCGCACCCGCGTCCGGTACCGGCGCAGTTCTGTGGAGATCGTCATCGCCTTGACCGAGTCGACTCCGAGGGCGACGAGATTGTCGTCGTCGGCGATCACGTCGGGAGCGATACCCAGGACGTCCGCGACAATGCCGCGCAGACGGTCGGGGTCGAGGTCGGCGCCGGCCGCGGCCTGCGCGGGAGTTGTTCCCGCGTCGCCTGCGGGCGCGGCTGGTCGTGCTGAATTCCGCGTCACTGAATTCCCCCGTTCGATTGGTGGCACCGCCGCGGGACGCGACGGAAACCGGGTCCGGCGGTGATACCTGCTCGGAATCACACATGGACATGTCGGCGGATGCTAGCTACGCTAATCAAACTTAGGCAAGGCTTCCCTAAAGCATTTGTGACAACCTGTCCCGTTTTTCGTGTTCCCGCGAGCCCCGCGGAATGACTCCGGTCGTGCCCGCGGGAATTGCGCCGACGCAAATAGGACGGCTCTCATATGACCGCTCACGCCCCGTCCGCCCCGCCGTCCGCGAGCCCAGGCGGGCGTCGCCGCCGTGCCGGAGCCCGCCCGCGGGGAGGCCGGGAGAGAGCCGGAACCGCCGCCGCGGCAGCCCGCCTGACGCCGTACCGGCCCTGACCGGCGGGCTCCCGGCCCGTCGGCCGCCGCCGCGCGCCCGGCACCCCGCGACCGTGACGAGAGGACGACCCGCATGCTGCCCGGATGCGTACCGTGGCCCCCCGAGGAAGCCGCCCGCCACCGCGGTGACGGCTACTGGAGCGGCGAGCCGCTCGGCGAGCTGCTGCGCCGCTCCGCCGCCGAGCACGGCGACCGTACGGCGCTGGTGGCCGAGGGCCGCAGAGTCGGCTACGCCGAGCTCGACGCCCGCGCCGACGACCTCGCGCGCGGGCTGCTGGACCTCGGCGTGGCCGCGGGGGACCGGATCGTGGTGCACCTGCCCAACTGCCCGGAGTTCGTGGTCGCCACCTTCGCCCTGCTGCGGATCGGGGCGCTGCCCGTCTACGCCCTGCCGGCCCACCGCCTCAAGGAGATCGGCCACCTGTGCGCCTTCTCCGAAGCCCGCGGCTACCTGATAGCCGACCGCTACCTCGGCTACGACTACCGCGAGCTGGCCAGGACGGTGGCCGGGCAGCCCGGCACCGACCTGCCGCACGTGCTCGTCGTCGGCGAGGCGCAGGAATTCACCGGGCTCGACGCGGTCGAGGCGGCGGGCCGCGCCCTGCGCGGCACCCCGCTGCCGCCGCCAGGACCCGCCGACGACGTGGCGCTGTTCCTGCTGTCCGGCGGCACCACCGGGACACCCAAGCTCATCCCGCGCACCCACGACGACTACGCCTACAACGTCCGGGCCGCCGCCGACGTGTGCGGCTTCGACCGCGACACCGTCTACCTCGCCGCGCTGCCGGCCGCGCACAACTTCGCGCTGGCCTGCCCCGGTGTGCTCGGCACCCTGGCGGTCGGCGGCACGGTGGTGATGCCGGACGACCCCGAGCCCGGCGAGTCGCTGCGGCTGGTCGCCGAGGAGCGGGTGACCGCCACGGCGCTGGTCCCCTCGCTGCTCGGGCTGTGGCTGGATGCCCAGGAGGGGATGCCCGAGGACGTCTCCAGCCTGCGGCTGGTCCAGGTCGGCGGGGCGAAGCCGGACACCGCCACCGCGGCACGCGTACGGCCGGTGTTCGGCGCCACGCTCCAGCAGGTGTTCGGCATGGCCGAGGGATTGCTCAACTTCACCCGGCTCGACGATCCCGAGGACCGCGTCCTGGCCTGCCAGGGGCGTCCGCTCAGCCCGGGCGACGAGGTGCGGATCGTGGACGACGAGGGCCGGGACGTCCCGCCCGGCGCCGTCGGGCAGCTGCTCACCCGCGGGCCGTACACCCTGCGCGGCTACTACCGGCTGCCCGAGCACAACGCCCGCGCCTTCACCGGCGGCTGGTACCGCACCGGGGACCTGGTACGCATGCTGCCCGGCGGCGACCTGGTGGTCGAGGGGCGGATCAAGGAGGTCATCAACCGGGCCGGCGACAAGGTGTCCGCGGAGGAGGTCGAGGAGCAGCTCGCCGCGCACCCCGCGGTCCGCCAGGCGGCCGTCATCGGCGAACCCGACCCGGTGCTCGGCGAGCGCATCGCCGCCTTCGTCGTGGTCGAGCCCGGCGCCGGCTGCCCGACGGCGGCCGAGGTCGGGGAATTCCTGCGGGCGCGCGGGCTGGCGGCGTACAAGGTCCCGGACCGCCTGGCGGCCATCGGCTCCTTGCCGCTCACCGCGATCGGCAAGGTGGACCGCAAGGCGCTGCCGGCCCGGGTGCCCGCACCGCGGCCCGTCGCCCCGCCGGTGGGGTGAGGCGCCCCGCCGGTCTGACGGGGCGTCCGGCCGGCCGGCGGCAGGCGGAACCGCCCCCGGACTTCCGGGGGCGGCGGGCACCGGACCCCGGCCCTCCCGGCGCCCCCGGGCATCGCCACCGGCGGGCCCGGCCGCCGGTCCGGTCCCACGTCCGGTGCCCGCCCGGCGGATCCGCCCCGCGGGAGCAGCGCGCCGGGGAGCGGTGCCCGCGGACACCGCCCGGCCGCCGGTCAGGCGGCGGCCCGCTGCCGGGACCTGGCCGGCCGCATGTCGGTCCACACCCGCGACACGTACCGCAGGCACTCCTCCCGGCCGCCGCTGACGCCCGTCGTGCGCCAGCGCCCGGGCGCGGGAACCGCGGCGGGCCACAGCGAGAACTGGCCTTCGCTGTTGACCAGCACCGAGTAGTCCGCCGGCTGGTCGGCGTCCGCCGCGAGCGGCGCCACGGGCACCTGCTGCTGACCGCGGGCGCCGGCCCTGGCCGTGAACGGGCAGGCCGCGACCGTCCCGTCGGCGGTGTCCGCCAGGAAGTACTGGCGCCACTCCCGGTTGCCCTCCTCGCCGTGGTTGCCGAGTTCGCCCGCGGGCTCCATGCCGTCGAAGCGGCGGATGCGGTTGCGGATCACCTGGCGGGCCTTCGCGCCGCGCGGCGTGTGCGCCTCCAGGCCCTCGAACACCCAGCGGGGCTGGAAGGTGATCATGAAACTCCGGTTGTGGCGGCTGCGCCGGTTGACGTGGGCCGGGGTGTTGCAGACGACGAAGATCTCCGTACCGCCGAAACTGAACTCCCACCACACCTCGCCCGGGTCCAGCGGGGTCGAGGCCGGCCACGGCTCGGTGTCCCCGTCGTGCAGGTACTGCAGCACCGCCCAGAAGCGGTCGAAGTAGTCGTCCAGGGTGCTCGGCCGCTCCTCCGGCCGGAAGAGCACCACCAGCGAGGTGTCCTTGCCGAGCTGCTGGTAGAGGCCGAGGTATTCGCGGAGGATGCCGGCCAGCGGCGCCCAGGTGCTCTCGTCGTGCGGGCTGTCGACGAAGCCGAAGCACAGCGACTGCTTCTTGACGGCGGCGACGGCGAAGGTGCAGGGGAACGGCTGGTCCGCGCCGAGCAGGGTCTCCAGCAGCTGCTCGGCGGCGGCCGCACCCCACGCGGGGGTGGCGCCGATGACGCGGCCGGCCGGCAGCCGGGCGGCGGAACCTGCCGCCGCGGTCGCACGGGCCGGGGGGAGGGATCGGTCGTGGGGCACGTGAAGGTACTCCGTCCGGGAAGGGGAGGCGTGCGGCCGGCGCACCGGACGCGGGGCCGTACGGGAGGCAGCCGCCGTCAGAACCGCGCGTACATGTCCTCGGGGATGATCGGCTGGTGGTAGGTGCACTCGCCGGACAGCACCGTCGAGCCGTGCAGCCGGGACACCGGGATGAGCACCTTGTCGCCCTCGTGCAGGTCGATCTTGTGGGTGACGTTGTTCCAGAAGTGCATCTCCCCCCGCTCGACCATCACCAGCCGGTGCTCGTCGTGCACATGGGTGGTCGACGTCTCCTCGTTGCTCTCCACGAAGGTGTCGAGGTCCACGGTGATGCCGTTGTCCTCGATGTGCCGGTGGATCCGCTCCGCCTTCTCCTGGTGCAGCGGGATGTCGTCGGCCCACGCGAGCTGCTGCGCCAGGTCCTCGTCCCACAGCTGTGCCAGCCACGCGGCGTCCGCGAAGCCGTTGTGGAAGCGCTCGACGGCCTCGGGGCCGTACAGCCGGCGCAGCGGCCCCACCCAGCGGCCGGCCAGCTCGCGCAGGTGCCCCGGCTCCCCGCCGAGGTGGTCGAAGAGCGTCGGCCGTACGCCGAACCCGTCCTCGAAGACGTCGGCGAACCGGGCGGCGGTGACCGACTGGTCGATGCTGTGGTGCAGCAGCGCGCCGAGGAACTCGGGGTACTGCTCGCGGTTGCGGGACAGCCGGTGCAGGTGGTTGCCGCGGGCCAGCGAGGTGCCGAGGTAGAGCTGCCAGTAGGCCCCGGTGGTCGTCGTGAGCCCGGCGCCCTCCAGCAGGGAGCGGTATTCGGGGTGCAGCCCGGCCCAGGTGCGGTAGTCGTCCAGCAGCGCGACGCGGGCGCCGGGGTGCCCGGCGTCGAACTCGCCCAGCGCGGCGCGTCCGATGGCGACGCGGCTGGCGGGCAGGTAGGCACTCAGCTGGAGAAGTACGAACGTCGCCGAGGCCTTGCGGTCACTGGTGCCGAGCGCGGTGGTGAACGCCCGCCCGGTCTCCGCCGTGCGCTGCTGGTGGTAGGCCTCGATGGCCGCGGTGACCTGGTCGGTTCCGTAGGCCGCGAGCGGCTTGCGCTCCGACTCCAGCAGGCTGAACAGGTGCCGCTCCAGGACGGGCGCCGCCAGCGCTCCCAGCGTCCGGTTGCTGTCGCTGTAGAAGGTCGCGGCGTCGCTCGCGGCGGCCGGGCTCGCGGCGGGCGGCAGGAAGAGCAACTCGCTGTCGTAGACGTTGCGCAGCATCCGGTGGCCCAGCAGCGCGCTGAGCTTGAGCGCCTTGGCCACCGGCATCTGCGTGCTGTAGTCGAGCCACGCCAGGTCGTCCGGCCGGACCGGCCGGCGGTACGGGTTGTCCTCCGTGGTGAGTTCCTCCCATTCGGCCGCACGGAAGGCGGGGTTGGCCGAGAACGCCCTGACGACGTCATGCGGGTTTCCCGCGGCCAGGGGCGCGAAGTTCTCCGGCTGGTCCAGGGGCATTCGGTCCTCCAGAGGAAACGGGGCGTGGTATGCGGAGGCCGTGTGAACGGGGTGACACACGAGCCGCCCATTCGTATTCGGGCAAGCCTTGTTCTTGTTTTGCGGACGCGTCAAGCCCCGGGCCCGGTTTATCCGTCGGCGGCGCCCCGGAATTTTGGACCGCGAGGTGGTCTGGAGAAAAAGACTGTGAATTCTATGTTTGATTCCAGGTCCGCCCATGGCCGTCAGGATGACGGCATGTGCCGTGATCCCGGATTTGTCTGGAATCCCGCCGCTTCCGCCCCGCGGCGTACGGTGCCGATCTCCACGAGTATTTGTCCTGCCACATCCGTCATTCAGACCATGGCACCCGCATGCCGGGATCACCCCGGAATCCGACGAGGAAATAGCGTGCATATGAGGCGGCCTCCCGGGCCGCCCGGGTCATCCGGACGACCTCGCCCACGCGGCCTCGGGGCCGGCCGCCGCACGGGCCGGTGCGCGGGCGGCGATCACGGACCTGGTGTCCGCCCGCGCCGGGCGGAACGTGAACGCGTGTGACAGGAACGCAACGCGCGCGCGAAATCCGGCGGTGCCGCCGCGGGGCGGAGAAGGCCGTGGAAGGCGCGCTGACCAGGGGACGAGGCCGCACGGGTCCGTGAGCGGGCGCGGGAGCCGTATTTTTCCGTGCCATTGACGAAAAAAATCGGGGCTCCACATCCTGTGCGCATGCCGGGACGCGCGGCTTCCCCGCGTCCTGCTCCCCGTCAACCCCCCCACCGTTCAGGAGTGTTCACCGCATGCGCAGACCACGAGCCGCCGCCGCGGCGTCCCCGCCCGCACGCGCGGCCCAGCGGCGGCCGTCGCCGCCGCGCCGATGGCGCCGGGCGCTGCTCGCGCTCGGCGCGGGCCTGGCCCTCGTCCTCGGCGCGCTGGCCGCGTCCCCCGTCCCGTCGCAGGCCGCCGGGTCCCGGCCCTGCGACATCTACGCCGCCGCCGGCACCCCCTGCGTCGCCGCGCACAGCACGGTGCGCGCGCTCTACTCCGCCTACAACGGCAGCCTCTACCAGGTCTCCCGCGCCTCGGACGGCACCACCCGCGACATCGGGCTGCTGTCCGCGGGCGGTTACGCCAACGCGGCCGCCCAGAACACCTTCTGCGCGGGCACGTCCTGCGTCATCACGAAGATCTACGACCAGTCGTCCCGGCACAACGACCTCGGCGTCGAGGGCGCGGGCACGGCGGGCGCGGCCGACCACGGCGCCTCGGCGAGCGCACTGCCGGTGACCGTCGCCGGCCACCCGGTGTACGGCGTCCTGGTCACGCCCGGCACCGGCTACCGCCGCACCGACGCGGCCGGCGTGGCCGTGGGCGGCCGGCCGGAGTCGATGTACATGGTGGCGAGCGGCACGCACGTCAACGGCGGCTGCTGCTTCGACTACGGCAACGCCGAGCACACCGTCTCCGACACCGGCAACGGCCACATGGACGCGGTCTACATCGGGACGCGCTGCCACCTCCCCCCGTGCACCGGGACCGGACCGTGGGTCGCCGCGGACCTCGAGAACGGCCTCTTCCAGGGCAGCGGCAGCAACCCGGCGAACAAGGGCAACAACAGCCCCTTCGTCACAGCCCTGCTGAAGAACAACGGACAGACGTCGTTCGCCCTCAAGGGCGGCAACTCCCAGTCGGGCGGGCTCTCCACCTGGTGGAACGGCGCTCTGCCCAGCGGCGGTTACACGCCCATGAAGCAGGAGGGCTCCATCGTCCTGGGCACCGGCGGCGACAACAGCAACGCCTCCGCGGGGTCCTTCTTCGAGGGGGTGATGACGTCCGGCTTCGCCACGGACGCGGCGGACAACGCGGTGCAGGCCGACATCGTGGCGGCCGGCTACTCCGGCGACAGCGGCGGGAGCCCGGGCGCCACGATCACCGGCCCCGGCGGCACGTGCGTCGACGTGGACGGCGACGACACCGGCGTGAACCACGCCGCCGTGCAGCTGTGGGACTGCCAGGCCGCCGCGGCCGACCAGCACTGGACCCACAATGGCGACAGCTCGCTGCAGACCCTGGGCCGCTGCGCGGACATCGCGGGCAACGGCACCGCCAACGGCACCAAGGTCCAGCTCTGGGACTGCGACGGAGTCGGCGGCCAGGTCTGGAAGCAGCAGGCCGACGGCTCGCTGCTCAACCCGCAGTCCGGCCGCTGCCTCGACTCCCCGAGCGGCGCCACGGCCAACGGCACCCGTCTGCAGATCTGGGACTGCAACGGCGGGGCGGCGCAGAAGTTCCACCTCGACTGAGCCGGCCGCCGCCGAAGCCGGCGGCAAGGAGCGCGTCCGCGGCGCAGCGCAACCATAGGGCGGCATCGCGGGTCCAACGGGCTGGACAGCGCCCGTCATCCGACGGACATGTGATGTCCACCCACCATCCGTCGCGGCAGCCGGGTACGTGCTGCCGCGACGGGTGCCGGACTCCAGGGGGAATGATGCACGTGAGACATCTGGTGGTCGCTGTCGCGCTGGCCGCGGCCTCGATGCTGCCCGCGGGCGCCGCGATGGCCGACGGCCCGGCGGTGTACGTGTCCCTCGGGGTCCGCCCGACGTCCGGGACGACCCCGCTGGACATGACGTTCTCCGCGTCCGGGCCGGAGGACTCCGGGCCGGTCTCGTACACGTACGACTTCGGTGACGGCACCACGCCTCTGGTGACGTCCGCGGCGACAGCCGAGCACCTCTACGCGGAACCGGGGCAGTACGACCCCACCGTGGTCGCCACCACCGCGGCGGGCACGAGTGCGCCGGGCCACGTGGCCGACAGCAAGATCCGGGTGGGCTCCGGGTACAACCCGGTGACCCCGGTCCGGATCCTCGACACCCGCGCGGGGATCGGCGTGCCGGGGACCGCGCCGATTCCGAGCACCACCATCGTCCTGCCGGTGACCGGCACCGGCCAGGTCCCCGCCACCCGGGTCACCTCCGTCGTGCTGAACGTCACGGTCACCGGCGGCACCCGCGCCGGCTATCTCGACGTCGGCGCGTACAACTTCGGCAGCGGCTCGTCGTCCGTGAACTGGGCGGCCGGGCAGACACTGGCCGGCCAGGTGACCGTGCCGGTGAACGAAGGAAAGATCCAGCTCTCGAACATCTCCGCCGGCACCGTCCACGTGATCGCGGACCTGGAGGGCTACTACAGCGACGCCCACGGCTACTTCAACCAGGTCCAGGAGTCCCAGCGCGTCCTGGACACCCGCGCCAGGCTCGGGGTGCCGACGACCACCCCGGTCCCGGCCCACGGTTCGCTCACCCTCACCGTCCCGTCCACGGCCGCGCAGCACCCGGCGGCCGTCGTCCTCAACGTCACCGCCACCGGATCCACCGCGCCCGGAGTCCTGACGGCGTATCCGGCGGGACAGCCGCGCCCCGGGGTCTCCCAGCTCAACTGGGCCGCCGGCCAGACCGTCGCGAACCTGATGACGCTGGCCGCACCCGACCGGAAGATCACCTTCTACAACAACAGTTCGAGCCCGGTGCACCTGATCGCCGACTACGACGGGTACTTCTCACCCGACGTCACGCCGTCCTTCCGCTACGGCGGGCAGCAGCGCATCCTGGACACCCGCAACGCGACCGGCACGGCCTCCACCGGGCCGATCCCGGCCGGCGGCGACGTCTACCTGCGGCTCAACCTCGGTGACGGACAGGGCGCCAGGACCGCGAACGGCCTGCTGCTGCACATCACGATCACCCAGCCGACCGCCGCCGGCGTCCTGGTCCCCTACGACGGGTACTTTAATGACACCTTGCTCAAGTCCTCCGTCCTGAACTGGTCGAAGGGCCAGACCATCTCCAACACCGTCGTGGTCGGCAACACCAACGGGGGCCTGGTGAGACTGCACCTCAACAGCTCCGGCAGCGCACACGTCATCGTCGACCTCGACGGATACTTCGACCTGCTCATCCCTCAGCAGATCGACTGACCGCGGCGGAGCGCTTCGGGGCCGGATCCGTGCCGGGGACCGGGCCGAGCGCCCGCGGCGCACCGCTGGTCGCGGACAGGGCTGCGGGTCCGGTCACGCGTGCAGTTGCTGCCACCACCAGGCGATCGAGGGACAGGGCACGGGTTCGGTGCTGGGGTCGCTGGGGTGGTCGGTGAGTGTCAGCGGGATGGGCGCGGGATCCGTCGGCGGGAGCTGGTCGCGGGGGGCCACCGCGGTGTAGCGGGCGGAGTGCGAGCCCCAGTCGAGGTTGGAGCGGATCGCGTAGGCGAGATCCGCGACGTAGGCCCTTCCCGCGGCGCTCATCCCGGCGTGCTCCTGTTCGCGCAGCCTCAGGAACAGCGTCGTCAGCCGGTCTCGCAGGGCCACAGCCTGGCGGAGGGCCTCCTCCGGCGGGCAGTCGTTCAGCCGGGCGAGCAGCATCACGATGTTGAGGGTGGTCCCGTCGATGAGCAGTTCGCGGTTGTAGGAGAGCAGATCGTTGTCGAGGGCCATCATCAGGAAGGAGGATTCCTGCAGTGCGCGCATGGCGGGGGAGTGGAATTCGGCGCCGGGGATCTCCTCCCCGGTGGTGATCTCCGACCAGCACAGGCTGGCGGCGCCGCCGGCGTTCAGCATCCGCAGGTGCAGGAACTCGTCCAGGCCGGCGGGGGCCGGGTTGGACATCCCCCACAGGATGGCGTGGAACCACTTGCGGTGGGCCTCGACGAACCGGGAGAGCTGGGTCGGGGTGGCGACGGCCTGCACCGAGGACATGAGCGACTGCATCGCGGCGACCGGGCCGGTCCGGTCCGCCGCAGGTTCGGCGGCCGGAGACTCCATGACGCGGAGCAGGTGGCTGGTGAGGCCGATCGCCGCAGGGAGCTTGTCGGGCGTGGTGGCGGTTTCCATGCGGACGTCGTCGACGTAGAAGATCCAGTGCAGCCAGCGGGCGGTGAGCGCGACGCGGTCGGTGATGCCCAGTGGATAGATGCGGGCCATCGCCTCCGGGTAGTGCCGCGCGATGATCCAGGCCCGGTCGATGTCACTGGTGTAGAGGCGGAAGCGGTCGAGCCAGGCCCGGGAATCGCGCTCGATGCTGTCGAGCTCGGGGTGGACGGCCGCGTCGATGGGGCAGTAGAGCGGCGGCAGATGAAGCAGCTGCCGGGCGGCCGTGTGCGGGATCGTCTGCATGGCGTGCTCCTTTGTGGTGTCGAGTCATGAGAGCGGCGTCCCCGTGGGCCCGTCGGGTGCGAGGAGGTCGTGCCGTACTCCCGTCGAAGCGGTGGTGGGCCGGACGGGTCCGCCGGCACAGGGCGCGCAGGACCGTCCGGGCGGTCCGCGAGGCGGACCGCCCGGCCCGGACCGGCGTGAGAGCACGCAGCGCGCCCGCCCGTCCCCGCCGCCGGGGACGGCCGGGCGGCGGGGGAGGAGACACGGCAACGGCCGCAGGACACCGGCCTCACGAGCGGTACCGGTCCTGCGGTCAGCCGAATCACCCGGGACACATCCGTTGCGCCTCTTCGCAGGATCGGCCCAGCCCCGTCTCCCCGGGAAGAGAGTGCGGACCCCCGCTTGATGTGCGCCCTGGGCGTGCGGATCCCGCTCCGCGCGTCCGCCGTGGAGCGCGCGCCCAGCGCGGGACTGCGCGGCCGGCCGGCGGGACCGCCTGCAAGCCGTCATCATCCCGCGAGGCCGGGCCGAGAGACCCGGTGCAGGCGGGCGCGTGTGCGGAGCGGGCTTTCAGTGACGGCATCGCCCGTGCTCCCGCACGCCCCCTTACGCAGTGTTGCCACGGCGCCCGCACGTGGCGTGCACTCGGAGAAGCGACAAGAGCCCCACCAGGGCCGTCGTACCCGGACAGAAGGAGCAGCCCCTCATGAGCCAGTCATGGCCGCGTCACCACGTCATCAAAGTCGCCGGCCACGTCATGGACGGCATCACGGCAAGTGCCAACGATCTTCTCGACTGCGCCGCGCGGCTGGACAGCAGGGCCCGGGAGACGATCTCCGTCCTCGTGAAGGACTACGAGGGGAACAAGAGGGACGAGTACACCGCCGGCGCCTTGGGGACCGCCCGTGGCGGACAGGTCCGGGAGGACCGGCTCCGCCGCGCGGAGGCGGAGCTGGCCGAGTTGCGGGAGGAGATCCGCCGCCTGGCCGGGACGTCGCCGCCCGCGCAGGCGCTGGGCGACGAACTGGTGGGAGGCCTGCCCCCGGCGGCACGGGGCTGACCGCCCAGGGACTCCGCCCCGCCTCCCCGGTCCCCGCCTCCCCGAGCCCGGGTCGGCAGGCCCTCAGCGCCCGGGTGCCAGGACGGTGAGCACACCAGGCGCGGATCCCCGGCCGGCCCGCGAGGACGCCTCGGCCGGCTGCCGCGCTCGCCGCCCACGAGGCCGGCGAGCCGGATGAGCGCCCCGGGCGGCAGCGCGCTTCTCCACCCCGGGTTCCACCCGTGGGTCCAGGCGTCGCGGGCCCCGCGACAGCAGGCTTGGGGGCATGACAACGACCGAGTGGATCACCGACATCGCTCTCATCCTCGTCGTCTTCCGGCAGCTGCGGGAGGACCGGCTGGACCTCAAGACCTTCCTGATCCCGCTGGGGATCGTGGCCTATGTGGCCCACACGTATCTGGACTCCGTCCCCACCGAGGGCAACGACCTGATACTGGTCGGAGCGCTCATGGGCGCGGGCGCCGTACTCGGCATCGCCGGCGGCGTCTGCACCCGGGTCAGGACCGCGGGAGAGCACATCCTGATCAAGGCCGGCGCGGTCTCCGCGATCCTGTGGGTGCTCGGGATGGGTGCCCGGATGGGCTTCCAGCTGTGGACCGAGCACGGCGGCGGCGCCGACGACGTCGCCCGGTTCAGCGTCGCCCACCACATCACCAGCGACCAGGCGTGGGTGGCGGCCTTCGTCCTGATGGCGCTCACCGAGGTCGTCACCCGGCTGGCCACGATCTTCGTCCGCAGCCGGATGCTGACCGCCGGGCAGCCCGCCCCGGCGTCGAACCGTGTCGCGGTCCGACCGTGAGCTATGGTCTGGCCGTGCCCACCGCCGAGACCGCCTCATCCCCCGGACAGGTCCCGCCCCCATCGGCCGCGCCCCGGCCGATCCCGGGCCGGGACCCCCGGGTGCAGTGGGCCCTGACCATGGCGGTCATCGTCAGCGGGGCCCTGACGATCCGGCCGATGGGCGTCAGCGGGCGGGGGCTGGCGGTCGCGGCCTTGTTCGTACTGAACTGTGCGGCGCTGCTGGCCCGGGGCCTGCCCCCGGGCAGGGTCCCGCCGCGTGCCGCCGTCGTCTGGCTGTCGCTGGGCGTCCTCGCGGCGGCCGCGCTGATCGGCGTCAGCCGCAGCGGAACGGGTTACCTCTTCGCCTTCTTCCTCTCCGGTCACATCGGATACCGGCTGCCGGCCAGGCAGGCCCTCGCCCCGGCACTGGCCTGCGGCCTGCTCTGCGGCGGCGTCCTGTACTTCGGCGTCGGCCCCGGCCACCACCTGCTGCCCTGGGCCGTCGGCCTCACCACCGGCGCACCGGTCCTGGTCGGGATACTCAACCGCGCCCAGCACCAGGCCGTGGACGCCGCGCTGTCGGCGGCCGAGAGCGCGGAGCGCGCCGCCCGGGCCGAGGCGCAGGCCGCCGTGCTCACCGAACGCGGCCGGATCGCCCGGGACGTGCACGACGTCCTGGCGCACACGCTGGCCGGGATCAACATGCAGCTGGAACTGGCCGACGCGCTGCTCGACACCGGTGACCTGGAGAAGGTCAGGGCGGCCAACGACAAGGCCCACAGCCTGGTCAAGGAGAGCCTGAAGCAGGCGCAGTGGACCGTGCACGCGCTCCGCGAGGACTCGCTGCCGCTGGTGGAGACCCTCACCTCGATGCTCGAATCGTCCGGCCACCGCGACGCCCTGACCGTCTCCGGCACCCCCGTGGAGGTGCCGGCCCGGGTGACCCAGAACCTGCTGCGGATCGCCCAGGAGTCCCTGACCAACGCCGCGCGCCACGCCCCGGGCGGTGAGGTGCGGGTGGAGCTGGCCTTCACGGCTTCCTCGACGGCGCTGACGATCCGCAACCGGCACGCCACCCGTACGGTGAACGCGGGGGCCGGCAGCGGAATGGGGCTGATCGGAATGCGCGAACGCGTCGCCCTGCTGGGCGGCACCCTCACCGCGGGACCGGTCACCGAGGGACCGGACCAAGGCGGCTGGCAAGTGGAGGCGGTGATCCCGCGATGAGTGAACCCACCGAGGGCTCCCGGCCGTTGCGCGTGGTCGTCGCCGACGACCAGGCCGCCGTCCGCGAACCGCTCGCCGCGGTGCTGGACCTGGCCGAGGACATCGACGTCGTCGCGGCGGCCGCGGACGGCAACGGCGTACTGGACGCGGTCGCCGCCGGTCCGGTGGACGTCGTGCTGATGGACCTGCGCATGCCCGTGCTCGACGGAATCGAGACCACCCGCAGGCTGAGCGACGAACACCCCGAGGTGGCCGTCGTCGTGCTCACCACGTTCGCCGACGACGACTCGATCCTGGCCGCCCTCAGCGCGGGCGCCCGCGGCTATCTGACGAAGAACGCCGGCCGCCAGGACATCGTCCGCGCGATCCGCGCCGCCGCCGCGGGGCAGTCCGTCCTGGACCGCGAGGTCCAGGACCGGCTGCTGGCGACCGTCCGCGCCAGGCCGGCGGCGTCCGGACAGCGGCTGCCGGCGGATCTCACGCCCCGCGAACGCGAAGTGCTCACCCTGATCGGCCAGGGTCTGCCCAACCGCGCGATCGCCGAGAAGCTCTTCGTGAGCGAGGCGACCGTCAAGACGCACATCAACAACCTCTTCGCCAAGGCCGACATCCGGGACCGGGCCGACGCCGTGCGCCGCGCCATCGCGGCCGGCCTGGCCTGACCTGGCGGCCCCGCGGGGCGGCCTCACCACCGGTGGCGGCCACTCTCCACGTCGAGCGTCCGGCCGGTGGCGGAACGGGCGTCGCCGGCGGCGGGGAAGAGGACCGGCCCGTCGTCAGGAGCGCGCGAGCCGGGCCGCGAGATAGGGCGCGGTGGCGCTGCGGCGGGCCGTCGCCACCTTGGCCGGCGGGCCCGCCGCGACCACCCGCCCGCCCGCGTCGCCACCGCCCGGCCCGAGGTCGATGACCCAGTCGGCGGTGGCGATCGTGTCGAGGTCGTGCTCGACGAGGACGACCGTGTTGCCGGCGTCGACGAGCCGGTGCAGCTGTCGCAGCAGCAGCGCGATGTCCGAGGGGTGCAGCCCCGCCGTCGGCTCGTCGAGCAGGTAGAGCGCGTGCCCGCGGCGGGCTCGCTGCAGTTCGGTGGCCAGTTTGATGCGTTGCGCCTCCCCGCCGCTGAGCTCCGTCGCGGGCTGCCCCAGCCGCAGGTACCCCAGTCCCACCTCGCGCAACGTCTCCAGACTGCGGAAGGCGGCCGGGACGGCGGACAGGAACGTGGCGGCGTCGTCGACGGACAGCCCCAGCACCTCTGCGATGTTCTTGCCGCGGTAGGTGACTTCCAGCGTTTCGGCGTTGTACCGGGCCCCCCGGCAGGTCGGGCACGGCGCGTAGGTACCGGGCAGGAACAGCAGTTCCACCGCGACGAATCCTTCGCCCTGGCAGGTCTCGCACCGCCCTTCGGGCACGTTGAAGGAGAACCGCCCGGCCGAGTAACCGCGCGCCCTGGCCTCGTCCGTCCCCGCGTACAGCCTGCGCACCGCGTCGAACATCCCCGTGTACGTGGCCAGGTTGGACCGGGGGGTGCGGCCGATGGGCCGTTGGTCGACCCGGACCAGGCGGTCGAACGACTCGACCCCCGACGCGTCCTGGACGTCGACCTCCAGCTGCGCCTCGTCGGGCTCCTCGGGCACCAGTCCGAGGTGGCCGCGGACGACCTCGGCGAGCACCTGCGTCACCAGCGTCGACTTTCCGGAACCGGACACGCCCGTCACCGCCGTCAGTACGCAGAGCGGTACGTCGACGGACACATGGTGCAGATTGTGGCGGGAGACGCCGCTCAGGCGCAGCCAGCCGTGCGGTGTGCGCGGACGGTGGTCGAGCGGCCGGGCGCGCCCGAACAGGTACTGGCTCGTGGCCGACTCCCCGACCCGCTCAAGACCGGCGACCGGGCCGCTGTACAGCACGCGTCCGCCGCCCTCGCCCGCGCCGGGGCCGATGTCGACCACCCAGTCCGCCCGCCGTACGACGTCCATGTCGTGCTCCACGACGAACAGCGAATTGCCCGCCGCCTTGAGGCGGTCCAGCACGTCCAGCAGCGGTTCCGCGTCGGCCGGGTGCAGGCCCGCGGAGGGTTCGTCGAGCACGTAGACGACGCCGAACAGCCCCGAGCGCAGCTGGGTGGCGATCCGCAGGCGCTGCGCCTCGCCGGGCGACAGGGTCGTCGAGCGGCGCCCGAGGCTGAGATATCCGAGGCCCAGGTCGAGCAGTACGTCGACCCGCGCCACCAGATCGCCGCAGATCCGGACCGCGACCTCGGTCGTCTCCCCGGACCGGGCGGTCGACGTGGCGGCGTCGGCCTCGGACCGCCCCGTGACGGGCCGCAGCAGCGCCACGACCTCGGTCAGCGGCATCGCGTTGATCTCGGCGATGGAACGTCCGGCGAAGGTCACGGCGAGCGCCTCGGGCCGCAGTCCGCTGCCGTGGCACTCGGGGCAGGGCACACTCCTGACGAACCGGAGCGCCCGTTCGCGCATCCTGTCGCTCTTGGAGTCGGCGAGGACGTGCATGACGTGCTTGCGGGCGCTCCAGAACGTGCCCTGGTAGCCGTAGTCGACGCGGTCCTGCTCCGGCTCGACGTACACGGAGGGCTGCTCGTCCGTGTACAGCAGCCAGTCCCGGTCCTTCTTCCTGAGCCTGCGCCACGGCCGGTCGATGTCGATCCCCAGGCCGCTCACGACACTGCGCAGGTTGGCGCCCTGCCAGGCGCCCGGCCAGGCGGCGATCGCCCCCTCGCGGATGCTCAGCGAGGGGTCCGGGACCAGCAGGTCCTCGGCGACGTCGTGCACGACGCCCAGCCCGTGGCACTCCGGGCAGGCGCCGGCCGCGGTGTTGGGTGAGAACGACTCGGCCTCCAGCCGTGCGGCCCCGGGCCGATAGGTGCCGGCGCGGGAGTACAGCATGCGCAGCAGATTGGACAGCGTGGTGATGGTGCCGACCGTCGAGCGCGAGCTGGGCGACCCGCGACGCTGCTGCAGGGCCACGGCCGGCGGCAGCCCGGTGATCTCCTGCACATGCGGTGCGCCGACCTGTTGCAACAGCCTCCGGGCGTACGGTGCCACGGACTCGAAGTAGCGCCGCTGGGCCTCCGCGTAGAGCGTGCCGAACGCGAGCGAGGACTTGCCCGAACCGGAGACGCCGGTGAAGGCGACCATCGCGTCCCGCGGAACGTCGACATCGATGTTCCGCAGGTTGTTCTCGCTGGCGCCCCGGACATGCACGAAGGGGTCGGTCGCGTCCTTGTCCACCGTTCCTGACTACCTGATCGCGCCGGGAACCGCGCGCCAGGCGCCGCCACCAAGCCCCGCCCACCCCGGCGCGGGGGCGTTGAGGCCGAATGCGCTCGTGCATGCGTTCACCTCGGCGCCGTGGGGGGCGGACGTTCGGGTGCACCACTGAGACGCGGGCCGCTGGTACCGCGCCCGCAGGTCCCGTTCACTCGATCGAGCGGCGTGGTTTGATCGGGCCGGTCTTTCGCTGCGAGTATCCCGGCGGCAGGGGGATGGGTCCTCCGGGAAGCCGGGCCGCGGCCGTCCGCCCGTACGGACCTCCGGGTGCCGCCGGCCCGCGTACGTGCTTGCGAAGGTGAGGTGTGGCAGCAGTGCCATTGAGCAGGGCTGTCGGCGCGTTCCGCGGGCTCGGTCCGGTCTTCACCGGGGCGGGGAGTGTGCTGGCAGCGCCATCTCAGCGGGAGTGCCTTGACGCGGCCGGCATCGGCGTTCCCCGTCTGCGCCGGGCCTACGGGCGCAGTTACCGGTTCTTGTGGCGCCGTGAGCCGGCGCTCATGGTGGCCTTACGAGCGCTGGCCCCTGTTCACACGCAGCCCCACGTGGTGGCGGCCTACGCGTTCGGTGCCTTCAGCGACGATGTCTGCGACCGCGGTCCCTGCGAGGAACGGGCACCGCGCTTCGACGCCTGGGTGAGGTTGGTGGAGGCGGCTCTGGCCGGAGGGCCCGTACCGCATCCTCTGCTCGCCGCGTACCTGCACACCATGGCCGTCCGTGAGCAGCCGCGTCGCTGGGTCGACGCCTACCTGGCCGCCGCCCGGGCGGACATCGGCTTCGCCGGCTTCGCCACGGAGGACGACTACCAGGCGTATGTGGAGAATCTGTCGCTGCCCTTCCTCATGGTCACCGCAGGCGTGCTGCACCCCGGGGGCGGAGGGGATGCCTATGTGTCGGCGATCCGCGCGCTGGCCGACGGCTGTCAGCGGACCGACATCCTCGCCGATCTCGCGGCGGACCTCGCCTGCGGCCGGCTGTACCTGCCCACCGATGCCCTCGCCCGGCACAGCGTCGAGCGCCACGATGTGTTGCGGGGGCAGTCCGCTCCAGGTCTGGGGACCGTGATCGCCGAGGCGGTGGATCAGGCGCGAACGGCGCTGGCCGCCGCGCAGATCAGCGTCGCGCTGGTGGCCGAGGACTGCCGTCCTCTGCAGCGGGCCGTCCTGCTCCTGCACCACCACCGTCTCACGTCGATCGCCGCCCTGGGCGCGGCCGTCGCACGCACGCCTGTACGCGACTCCTTCGCCGACTGTCTCCGCCTGCTCGTCGCGGCCCGCGGACGCGGCCTTCACGGACCGGGCGCCGGCTTCCGCTCCGACGAGCGGCACACGACAGTCACCCTGGGAGAACGACCGTGACAACCCTCAGCACGTCCGACCGCGATCTGACGGACCGGATCAGGGACGAGGTGGCGACCGATCTCGCCGCGCGCTGGCCCGAGTCGGCCGACGGCGTCGAGCAGCTGATGCACTACGCCCTCGCCGGCAAAGGCAAGCTGCTGCGCCCCCTGCTGGTCTGCCACAGCGCCCTCGCGGTCGGTGGGGACCTCTTCCGCGTCCTGCCCGCCGCGTCCGGGGTCGAGTGCGTGCACACCGGCAGCCTGCTGCACGACGACATCATCGACGGCGACGCCGTCCGACGCGGCCGTCCCGCCGTCCACGCGGCCTTCGGCCCCGCCCGGGCCATCCTGGCCGGCAGCGCTCTGTATTTCGCGTGGTTCACCGCTCTGGAGGAGTGTGCCCGGCGTGGGGTGGCCGACGGTCCCATCCGCCGGGCCATGGCCATCCAGGCCCGGGCCGGTATCGAGGCGTGCCGGGGCGCGGTGGACGAACTGGCGCTGGCCGGCCGTCCCGACTGCGGCATCGACGCCTACGTCGGCGCCGCCCGCCGCAAGACCGCCGCGCTGCTCGCCGCGGCCTGCCGCACCGGCGCCGTCCTGGCCGGTGCCTCCCCCGCCCAGGAGGCCGCCCTGGCCGCGTACGGCGAGAGTCTGGGGCTGGCCTTCCAGGTCCGCGACGACCTCCTGCCGTACACCGCCGCTCCCGACCAGGGGGGCAAGCCCGCCGACAGCGACCTGCGCAACCTGCGGCCCACCCTGCCGGTGGTCCTGGCCTGGCAGGCAGCGGGTCCCGCTGACCGTGCCGGCCTGCGCGACGCCTTCGCCACCACTGCCTCCGGCCTCGACGACACCATGCGCCGCCTCGCGCACCTGCTGACCCGCACCGGAGCACTGGAGCGGGCGCGCGAAGCCGCCGAGCTGTATGCCCACCGGGCCCGCACCGCCCTCGACGACCTCACACCCAGCCCGTACGTCCACGCCCTGCGTGAGTTCACCCTCCAGCCGGACTGACAGGCCGGCCACCCATCCGACCTTCCGCCGGCGACCAGCCGGGAGCCCCAGGAGCACTCATGTCGTACCAGCCCCCCTCGGTCGCCGTCGTCGGCGCGGGAATCGCCGGCCTCACCGCCGCCTGGCGCCTGCAACAGCGGGGGGTCGCCGTGCGTGTCTTCGAACGCGAAGCCCAGGCCGGCGGCCGCATGCGGACGATCGACCACGAGGGTTTCCGCGTCGAAGCCGGAGCGACGATCCTGTCCCGGAGCTGCACCGGCATGCGGCAGCTCATCGCCGAGCTCGGCATCGGCGCGGAGTTCGGCCCGGCCAGCACCCACTGCGCCTTCCGCCGGAACGAGCGGATGCACCATGTGCACGCGGAACGCAAACTCGCGCTCCTGCGCACCAGCCTCTTCGGCCTGCCGACGAAACTGGCGCTGCTGCGGGCCTTTGCGACGTTCCTCGCCCAGAGCAGGCACATGGGCTGGAAGACCATGGACGGGAATGTCTCTCTGGACTCCCTCAGCGCGAGCCAGTTCGCCCGGAAGAGGCTGACGCAGGAGGCATTCGACTATCTGTGCGAACCGCTGTTCGGTGGGGGGCTCGCGCTGGCCTCACCGGACGACCTGAACGCCGCCGACATGTTCTTCGCGGCCGGCAAACTCCTGCGCCCGCATTTCAACAGCCCGCGCGGCGTGGGCCTGGTGACGGACACGCTCGCCCGAAGGGTGGGGCCATGCCTCGGCGCACAGGTGACCCAGGTCCGCGCGGCCGGGCACGGCGTCGACGTCATCTGGCAGGACGGCGGCGGCCGGGAGCGGACAGAGCGTTTCGACTCGGCCGTCGTCGCACTCCCCGCCCCGCAGGCGCCCGCGCTCCTGCCCGAACTCCTGGACGAGGACCGGCGCTACCTGTCCTCGGTACCGTACTCCCGCGGTCTGATCGTCTCCCTGGGCCTCGCCCGCCGACCGGACGAGCCCGCGAGCGTCGTCTTCCTCCCGCGGCGCGAACACCCCGATCTGGCAACGATCGAGCTGCACCACAACAAGCTCCCGGGCCGCGTCGACAACGGACGGGCCCTGCTCACCCTTCAGCCGCGCACGGCTTTCACCGACCGCTGGTGGGACGCCGACGACGCCACCGTCATCGAGCGGGGGGTGGAGGCAGCCGCCGCAGTGTTCCCCGACATTCCGGCGACCCTTCTGACCGGCCACGTCGCCCGCCGGGATCCCGCCCTCGTGGTCCGGCCACCCGGCGGCTACGCCGAACTGCGCTCCTTCAAAGCGCGTCGCGCACAAGCGGATCCCCGCATCCAACTCGCCGGCGACTACCTCGGCGCGTCCGGCACGAACGGAGCACTCCTGTCCGGCGAGGACGCCGCCCGTCGCATCCTCGCGCATGTGGGACAACGCAACGGGGCCTGAGGGCCTTGCGGGTGCGACATCGCGCTCCCGTCCTTCCCGTCCGTGGCGGGCGGGGTCGATGCCCGGCGGGGCACCCGGGCGGGGTGCCGCCGCTCGGCGTTGACACCAGGGTCAGGGCCGGCGCCGCCGGCCGCGGCGCTGACGGGTTCTGATCGGTGGATCAGAACCCGTCAGCGGCACCGCGTGCGACCTGTTGTGGTTCCGGGCCGCGGGTGGAGGTGTCCGTCAGTTGGAGCAGGTTTGCGCATGGTAGGAGCCGATCGCTCCGTAAGCGCACATGATCGTGGCGGAGGGGACCTGTACGTACGGCGACCAGTTCTGGTTCGCGGTGTCGTACGCGGAGGCGTGCCACTGGGCGTAGTTGGGGTTCGAGGGCAGCGGGCTGATGACGGCCGTGAGGTTCTGGCTGGAACCGTTCGCCACGGTGACCCGGGCCCAGTTGCCGCCGCAGGTCCAGGACCAGCGCAGCTCCACGGTCCCCACAGCGGTGCCGTAGCTGTTGTAGATGGTGGCTGATTGGACGGTGTAACCGTTGGCGCAGTCGTAGTAGGGGTTGCCGTTGCCGCCCTGGTCTTCTGCGGACGCGGTGGACGCGCCGGCCAGGATCGTCCCGCCTGTCAGGACGGCACCGGCGGCGAAGGCCGCGATCTTGTTCCGGATGCGCATGCCGTGCTCCTCGGTGTCGGGGTGCCACGAGTAGTGGTGGACGACATTGCTACCGGGCCGGCGGCGGGTTACGCGGTTGCTCGCACGGGGTCCGTACAAGGCCGTACACGCATCCAGGGCAGGCGGTGGCCGAAGCCCAGCGGATCGGACCTCAGCCGGCGCCGTTCGGACCACGCCGTTCGGACCACGCGGTACGCGGCCATGGACGGGGTGAAGAGGCGAGCGAACAGGAGCGCGTGCGGCCGCAACGACGGCCCGCCGTGTCTCGGCCGGCGCACGACCGCCACCGCGGTCAAGGACGCGCACAGGAGCGGGACATGTGGGGATCGTGCGCATTGACCCGGTGCGCGTGGTGGGGGACTGCCAGCATGGGGACGCACATCAGGTGTGGTCCGACCACGGGAGAGGGACAGGATGGAAATCCGCTTAGGGAACCTGCTGGTGTCAGCGGCGGTGTGCGGTCTCGTCGCCGGCTGCGGTTCGGCCTCGTCACCGGACCCGGCGGCGACCGGTCACGGATCCGGTGCCGCTCCCCGGCCGCCTGCCGCTCACCACCCGGTGACCGTGCTGACGAGCTCGGACGGCTTCCGCTTCAAGGTGAGCGGCGCGGGCGCGCACACGACGCCGACGGATCCGGACGGGGACACGGCGTCCCCGGGGCAGGCCTACGTGTATGCCGAGATCGACGTCACCAACCTGCAGAAGGACCGCGGCGGCCCGCTCGGCGACTTCCTGTCCGACCTCCTCATCGCCGTACCGCAGGCCGTTGTCCCGGACGGGGGACGCGCCTATGCGTGCGAGTTGGAGGACGACGGCATGTGCATGCGCACCGGCAGGTGGACGCACGCCGACGCGGACGGCGGCACGGACGATCTCGTCGGCCTCGGCTCGGACCCCGAGACCTCCACTGTTCCGCCAGGTGGGACCTGGACCGTGCGCGGCTACTTCGGGGCCGCGTCGCCGGTCGACGACACACACGACGTCGGCAGGGTCCAGCTGTTCTGGACGCCGAACATCGCGGAGAAGTTCCTGAAGAAGAGCGACCCTCGAACAGCGATCCCCCTGAGCTGACCGCGACGCCACCACGGCAGCACAGGCACCAGGCGCGAACGCAGGACCCTGCGAGCCCGGCCGGTCGTGGAGTCCGCGTCCTTCGCCGGCCGGGCGTCGGCCGCGGTGGGCAACCACGACCTGTGGATCACGGCCGCCGGGCGTCCGGGGGCGCCCACCGGGCGGAGCGTGCCCGGTGCGCCCCGTCACTCGTGAGCGGGCCCGCACCGGACCCGTCCGCGGCATTCCGCAGTGAAATCCGGTCACCGCCGGACACGTCATCGCGGCCGTATCCCCGGCAGCACTTGACGATGGGGCGCTCCGGGGGCATGGTTTTCGGTCATATTTCCGTCCTACCTGGACCAGGTGTTCCGGGTGACCTCTAATTGATTATGTCCGCCGACTTGAATGGCCGCGGCCGGGCGGTTAGTGCCCACCTCCGTATTGGAGTAAAAGTCCGCGATTTCCCCCGCGAGTGCCCGCCCGGTCGGTGCAGGAGAACACCCCCACCCCGTTCCCCCATAACTCGGGCGACTTGGAGTCAGTTGTGATTGCTGCGAACCCGGTTTCCGTCGGTATCGCTCTGCCGGGCGTGGACGCCGTTTCCCGTCCGCTCCTCGGCCCCTTTGACCGTCTGCCCGCCGAATACCGGGGTCCGCACCGGCTCAGCCATCACGGATGGCTCAACTTCGTGGAACGTCTGGAACGCCGCGAGGAGGTCGCTGCGATCCGCGCCGCCGTCGCCGCCAGCCGGCGGGTGCTCGACGTCGGGGGCGGTACCGGCGAGCTCACCCGCGCGGTCGCCGCCCAGGTCGGGCACTGCACGACCGTGGAGCCGCACGAGCGGCGCGTCGCGGCGCTCCGAGCCGATGACGGGCAGGAGCAGGCGGCCAGGATCGAGGTGCGCTCCGGCCGGGCGGAGGCCCTGCCGTTCCCCGACGGGTCCTTCGACGCCGTCATAGCCTGCTGGGTGCTGCCGTACGTGGACGACCTGGAGCGGGCCGTCCGCGAGATGGCCCGGGTCTGCGACGCCGGGACTCCCGGCGCCAGGGTCGTGCTGATCGGCGGCACCCCGGACAACGAGTTGGTCGGCATGCTCAACGAAGCGTGCGTCCCGCTGGCCGGCGAGGCGCACGACCACCAGGGGTACCTGCTGGGCACCGCGGCCCGCGTCCTGGCCGGGCTCGGCTTCACGGATCTGGCGCTGCACCGCACCGAGGCCGCGGTGCACTTCCCCGAGACGGACCCGGAGGACCGGGTCGACGCCGCGGCCGCCGTGATGGCCGACTTCTGGTACGAGGGCCACCCCCGGGTCCAGGACATGCGCCTGGCGCTGCGCCCGGTGCTCCGCCGGCACTTCGCCCGCCGCCCCCACGCCGTCGGGGACCAGGGGGTCGTCCTGGTCGCGTCCGTACCGGGTGAGCGCTGAACGGCCGCCGTCGCGCCGCCCCTTCGCCGTCCCGCCTCGTAGGAATGGAACTGTCTCGGATGCCCAGGACGAACAGCCACCGGGAGACCTTCATCGGTCGGCACGACCAGATGCGAGCCCTCTTCCAGGCTCTGGACGACACCATGGGCGAGCCGGACGTGCGATGCGTGGTCTCCGGCGGCAGCGGGATCGGACGCACCGCCCTGCTGGGCGCGTTCACCCGCGCCTGCCGTGCGCGGGGGAGCGCCGCGCTCGAACTCTCCTGCTCCCCGCCGGACGGCGGCCAGGCGCCCGTGCTCGCTGACGGACTGCTCGCCCGGCTCGCCGCCCGCTCGCTCGGCGGTGTTTCCTTCGGCCCGCAATGGGAGCGCTCCCACGTACGCGGATTCGGCGGTGCCACCGAAATCGGCGGCTGGACGCCCGCCGCCACCCGTGCCGCGAGGTCCGCCGACGGACACGTCGGCGGTCCCGCGCCGGGCCGGAGCGCGGACGTGTCCGCCGGTGCCGGCGGCAGCGCCACCGAACCGGGGCCGGGACTGTCGGCGGCGTCGATCCACGCCGCCGTCCGAGTCGTGTCCTGCAAGGCCCCCTTCGTCCTCACCCTGGACGACGCCGACCGCGCGGGTCCCGCCCTCCTCGAATCCGTACGGCGCGTCAGGGAGGCATGCGCCGGCCTTCCCCTGCTGCTGGTGCTGACCGTGCGGTCCGGGCAGTCACCACGCGCACCCCTCGAACTCGCCGACGCCATGTACGGCGCGAGGCGGCTGACGCTCGACGGGCTGTCACCCAGGGAGTCGGGCGAACTGCTCCACGCCCGGTCCGGACACCGCCCCGGAGCCGAGTTCTCCGCAGCCTGCCACCGGCTGACCGGCGGCAACCCCTTCCTGCTGGCCGAGCTGGGCGCCCAGCTGCGCGGCACCGACGGGCTCCCCGACCCCGCCGAACTCGACCACGCGGCCGTTCCCGTCGCCGCGGAGGTCCTCCTCGGCCGCGTCGCCCGGGCGGACCCCCATGCGGTGCGGCTGGCCCAGGCGCTCGCGGTGGTCGGCCGCGCCGACGCGCCCCTGCTGGCACAGGTCAGCGGCCTCGGGCTGGTGGAGACGCTCAACGGACTCGACCTGCTGGTCCGTACCGGTCTGGTCACGGACACCGAGGAGCCGGTGCTGCGCCACCCGCTGCTCGCCCGGACGTTCCGCGAGTCCATGACACAGATGGCGCGGAACGCCGCCCACCTCACCGCCGCTCTGCACCTCCACGAGCACCACGCCCCGGCGGAACGCGTCGCCCGCCATCTGAGCGCCTCCACCGTCGCGCAGAACGCCGACTGGTCGGCCGAGGTCATGATGCGGGCCGCCGCGTCCGCCCGGGACGCCGGGCACGACGACACCGCCCGCCGCTATCTCGAACTGGTCGCGGAGACGGCCTCCGGCGCGCAGCGGCGGCAGTCCGTCCTCGAACTCGCCGACCACCACCTCCGGCACGGCCCCGGGGGCACGGAGACCGTGGTGGCCATGCTCCACCGCACCGACGACGACGCGCTCCGCGGCGGCCTGCTCGGCCGGCTGAGCCGCGCCCTCACGGCGGCCGACCCGTCCGGCGGCGGAACCGAACCGCCGCACTCCGTGGCCGCCGCCCTTCGGGGCACCGCCTTCGAGGGATGGGACCGCCTCCACCTCCTCCTCTCCCGTCTGCCGGAGCTTCCGGCGGCCGCCGCCGCCGAACTCTTCGACGACCTGCCGGCACGTCTGCGCCCCGGGGCACCGGACGGCGGCAGCCCGTTGCTCGCCGCCAGCCGGGCGTTCGCGGCCTACTACCGGAACCTCGCGGACGACGATCCCCGGACCTCGGCGGCATGGGCGCGCGCCGCGCTGCGCTGCCCCCCCGAGGACCTGGACATCCACCCGCTCGCCTCCACCGCGGCCCTGGCCGTACTGGTGGACGGCGGGCAGCGCGCCGAGGCCGCGGGACATCTGGAACGGCTCGGCGGCCAGGTGGCCCAGGGTGTTGCCGAAGACCCGGGCCTTGCGTGGGTGCGGGCGCAGCTCGCCTTCGCCGAAGGGGACCTGCCCGCCGCCCGCGGTCTGCTCGCGGTCAGCCTGGAGGCGCTCGGCGTCGCCGACCCGGCCGGCCGCGGATGGGGAGCCCTGGTGCGGGTCGCGGCGACCGGACTGCTGGCCAACGTGCTGCTCACCCGGGGGGAGCGGGCCGAGGCGCAACTGCTGCTGCAGCGCGACGACCGGTCCGGGCCCCTTCCCGCCGACGGCTGGTCCCAGGACGTGCTGCTGGCCAGGGCCAGGCTGTGGGCGGTGAACGGGGACCTGGCGGCGGCCCGCCGAAGCCTCGCCGCGCTGCGGGCCCTGCACCGCACCGCCGGGCTGCGGGCCGCGGGCACCGCCTCCTGGCGCGTGCACGGAGTGGAACTCCTGGCCAGGACCGGCCTGACCAGCGAGGCGCGGACGCTCACCGAGGAACAGCTCCGCTTCGCGCGCCTCACCGGATCGGACCTGGAACTGGGGCGGGCACGGCGCGCGCTCGCCCGGGTCTGCGATCCCGCGAGCGCTGAACAGCACCTCCGGGCGGCCGTCGCCCTTCTCGAACCGCTCCCCGCCGCCATGGACCTGGCCGCCGCGCTCGCCGACCTCGGCGCCGTGCGCGCCGCCGGCGGGCACCGTGAGGACGCCGTCGCCGTCCTGACCCGGGCGGTGCGACTCGCCGAACGATGCGGCGCCGGCGACCTCGCCCTGCGCGTCCGCCAGCAGATCCTCGCCGCCAGCGGGGACACCGCGCGGTACACGCCGCTGCGCGGAGTGCTCTCGCTCACCCCGCGCGAACGGGAGATCCTGGTCGACGCCCTGCACGGGCTGACCAACAAGCGGATCTCCGCACGCCGCGACATCACCAGCCGCACCGTGGAGCTCCACCTGTCCAGCGCCTACCGGAAACTCGGGATCTCCGGGCGCGGCGACTTCGGCACGGTGTTCCGCGTCCCGGGCCTGTGGGCACTGCTCACCGACCCGCCCCCCGCCGACCACCACGCCGAACGCCGCGCCCCCGGCAGTGCCGCCGCCGCGGGTACTTCGGTGCCCGCCGAGGATCCCCTTCGGGTCCGACCGTGATGTGCGGCCGCGGCGCCGCGGCAAGACTCGGCAGGTGCGGCCCGCCCGCCGCACCCCGCCGCACACCGCCTCGACCGAAGGGTCCTCGATGACTGCTGACACGCCGACCGACGTCTCCGCCGCCGCGGACGACAAGCAACTGTCCGACCCTTTCCTCGCGGTCGTGGTGCTCTCCGGCGGCATGGACTCCACCACGCTGATGGCGCATTATGCCGCCCTGCGCCACCGCCTCCTGGCCGTGACCGTCGACTACGGCCAGCGCCACCGCCGTGAGATCGACTCCGCCCGCAGCGTTGCGGAACACTACGGCGCCGAGCACCACGTGGTCGACGTCTCCGGCCTCGGCGCGCTGCTCAGCGGCTCGGCGCTCACCGACGGCAACGTCGACGTCCCCGCCGGCCACTACGCCGAGCGGTCCATGCGCGCGACGGTGGTGCCGAACCGCAACGCCGTGCTGGCCAACGCCGCCGTGGCCGTGGCCGTCGCCCGCCGGGCCGGCACCGTGGCCCTGGGGATGCACGCCGGCGACCACTTCATCTACCCCGACTGCCGGCCCGCCTTCATCTCGGCCCTGGAGCAGCTGGTGGCCGTCGCCAACGAGGGATTCCCGACGCCAAAGGTCGCGGCGCCTTTCATGACCTGGACCAAGGGGCAGATCGCCGAGCACGGCACCCGGCTCGGCGCGCCGCTGGCGATCAGCTGGTCCTGCTACCGCGGGGGCGAGTCCCACTGCGGCACCTGCGGCACGTGCTACGAGCGCCGTGAGGCGTTCCAGGAGGCGGGCGTGCCCGACCCCACGTGCTATCTGGACGACACCACCCGGTTCCCCGCTCCGTGACCGGCACCGGCACCGGCATGCGGAAGGTCGAACTCGACACCGGAGTCCTGTTCTGGGCGCCCCACGAGTCAGAGGCGCGCTGGCAGTACGAGGAGATGTTCGCCCAGGGCTGCTACGACGACATCCGCCTGGCCCCCGGGGCCCTCGTCATCGACGTGGGCGCCAACATCGGGCTGTTCACCTACTTCGCCGTGCGGGCGCAGCCCACCGTGCGGGTCAGGGCCTTCGAGCCCATGCCCCAGACCCTGTGTGCCCTGCGCCGCAACCTCGCCCTCCACGGTCTGCAGGAGGTCACCGTGGAGGAGTGCGCCCTCGGCCGCGCACGCGAGGACGGGGCGTCCTTCGTCTACTACCCCAAGGCCCCGGGCAACTCGACCCGGTACCCGGAGCAGAAGGAGCTCCAGATCGCGGTCCTCTCCCGGGAGGGACCCGAGGACTACATCAGGGCGCACTACACCGGCGTACCGGTACCGGTACGCGTCGAGCGGCTCTCCACCTTCATCGAACCCGGTGAGCGCGTCGGTCTGCTGAAGATCGACGTGGAAGGCGCGGAACTCGACGTCCTCCAGGGCGTGGACGCCGCGCACTGGCCGCTGATCGACCAGGTGATCCTTGAGGTCCAGGACCTGGACGGCCGTCTCGACGCGGTCCGGGACCTGCTGGAGGCGCAGGGGCTGGCCGTGGCGATCCGGCCCGCCCCGCTCATCCCGGCCGACATCCGCACCCATGTCGTCCACGCCGTCCGCGAGGAGGCGCCCGGCAGGTGACGTCCTGCCGGGCGCACGCCCTGTCGGCCCGGTGGAGTCCGGCCCTCGGCCGGTTCCGCCGGGCCGGGGGCGAACGGGTCAGTCGCCGGCGAAGAGGATCTCCACGTGCCCGCCGATACGGCGGGCCTCACCGAGGATGCGCGTCCCCCAGCGGTCCCAGATCCCGGACAGCCGGGAGGTGATCAGGACGCGGTCGACACAGCGGTCGGGCAACGGCAGGAGAACGCCGAGGCCGTGACGCACCGTCCGGCCCGCGGGGGACATTCCCGTCAGCGACCTGTCGAAGTCGAACAATTCCGCCTGCGGCATTCCCTCAGGTGGGGAGCCCCCGCATCCCAGGACGGCGACGCGAGTTCCTTCCGGCAGGCCCCTGAGCGCCGCCAGTTGCCGCGCGACGTCTTTTTCCCGCGCTTTCTCCGCCTCCCGGAGAATGAGGCGGTACTCGTCCTCCAGATTCCATTCGTGGCTTATTTCGAAGTGCTCGCGCGGTTCCGCGAACCATGCCCACAGCAATTCGGTGACCGGTTCCGGGTGTTTGCGGGCCAGCATGAGGATGTTGTCCGCGTTGCTTTCCAGGTCCTCCTTCACCGAGCGCTCGTGCGGGGTGTCGAGCGCCCACGCGTCCCTGCTGACAACGAATTCGGCGCCCCTGGCGTGCAGCCGGTATCCGAGGTCCAGATCCTCACCGCCCCAACTGCGGAAGTCCTCGTCGAAACCGCCCACCGCCTCGAAGGCGGCCACCGTGACGGAGCAGTTGACCGACCAGAACCACTGCCATGGAACGACGGCGGCGCCCAGGTCGAAGCCGAACCGCTCGAACGCCGAGTGGCGCACGTCCTGGAGGCCCGGGGCGTCACCGGGTGGCCGTACGGCCACCTCGGGTGCGGGCGCCCGGGTACCGGTGGTGCGCCGCGCGGGCGGATCGGTGTCCGGACGGTAGCCGTAGGTGTAGCCGGCCACGGCCCGGGTGCGCCCGGGCGGCGACGCGGCGTGCGCGGCCAGATGGGCGCGGACGAAACCGGGCCCGGGCCGCACGCCCGCGTCGAGGAAGATCAGGACAGGTCCGGAGGCCAGCCGCGCGCCCGCGTTGCGGGCGGCGGCCGCGCGGAAGCCCCGGTCCTCCTGGAAGTGGCGGCGCAGATCGAGGCGGCCCTCGAACTCCCGCAGCACCGACGGGGTGCCGTCGGTCGAGCCGTCGTCGGAGACGACGACCTCGAAGCCGCCTCCGTCCGGCTGCCGCTGTGCGGCGAGGGCCGCGAGGGTGCCCCGCAGCAGCTCCGCTCGGTTGTAGGTGGGGACGACGACGGTCGCCCGGGGCCGGTGCGGCGGCAGCGTCATTCCTGACCCGGGGCGCCGGCGGGAGCCGCGAGGCCCTCGGTGATACGCAGGAACTGCCGTGCCACCGCGGCGGGGGTCTGGCCGGCGACCTGGCGGGGCGCCTGGCGCGACGCCGCGTGGTAGGCGTCCGCGTCGTCCAGCAACTCGGTTACCGCCTGCCAGAGTTGGGTGGCGCTGCCGGTGAAGTCGACGCTCTCCAGCGCCTTTCCGGTCAGCGCGGGAAGATGGCCGAACCCGCTGACCACGTCCAGGTCCACCAGCCGCCCGGCGCCGCCGACCAGCAGCGGGAGATGGCCGAAGCCGTAGCCGACGACAGGGGTGCCCACCGACAGCGACTCGGCCGCGACGTTGCCGAAGGTCTCCGGGCTGGTCGACGGCACGAGCGTCAGCGCCGCCCCCGACAGGAAGGGCTGAACGTCCAGCCAGGGGATGGCGGGGAGCACCTCGACGCCGGGCAGCTCGGCGGCGCGCGAGCGGCACCCCTCGATCATGTCCTCCTGCATCCCTGGCCACAGCTCGAAACCCGCTTGCGCGAGCACGATCTGCAGCGGCCGGCCGAAGCCCTCGGGAAATGCGTCGAGCAGTTCGGCGACGCCCTTCGAGGGGTCCGCCCGGGCCACGATCCGCACCGGCCCGGTGCGCCGCAGCCTCTCGCGCTCCGCGCGGTCCGGAGTCCGCCCGGTGCTCAGCAGGGCGTTGGGCAGCGCGTGCCACCCCTTGCTGTCCAGCCCGGCCCGGGCCGCCTCGTCGATCATGAAGGGGCTGACCGCGAGGACGGCGTCGGGAAGACGGTCCAGGCTTCGCCGCATGTGGTCGTCCACCCGCAGGAAGTGCACCATCAGCGCGGTGCGCACACCGGGCGGCGCGGGACTGAGGAAGCCCAGCCCCACGACGGCGTCGGCCCAGCAGACCACGTCGATGTCGTGAGCGGCGAGGACCGCCCGCACCTCATCGCACACCGACTCCGGCTCCGCGAAGAGCTGCGGCAGGTCGTCGAAGAGCAGCAGGTCCGGCAGGCGCACCGAATCGAGCCGTACGAGGCCGGGCTCGTCCTCGGCGCCGGGCTTCCCCGCCGCGATGATCAGGGCGCGGTGGCCGATCTCGCGCAGGCCGTCGGCGAGCGACGCGACGGCCCGCTCGACTCCGGCAGGCTCATCGGAACTGTGTGTCAGCAGGACAAAGGCGACGTTCATCCGGGCTCCTTGCCACGGCCGGGCGGTCACCCGGCCGGGGTGGTGGTTGGGGGCTTGCTCTCCTTCGGGCATCGCATGGCGAGGGCCGCGCCGCCCGGTCACCCGGGGAAGGTGATGGCGACCAGTTCCTGGCGGGCCGGGCCGTAGTCCTCGAAGATCCCCCGGAAGACCGAGGAGGTCATTTTGGCCGACGCGCGGATTCCCCGCATGCTCATGCACAGGTGCTCGCCGCGGCCGACGACGGCGACGTCGGCGGACCCGGTCAGCGAGCCGACCTCGTCAGCGATGTCCTGCACCAGGCGCTCCTGCACCTGGAGCCGGTGCGCGTGCCGGTGAGCGATCCGGGCGAACTTCGACAGGCCCAGCACCTCGCTGAGCGGCTTGTAGGCGATGGTGACCGAGCAGTTGAACGGCAGGAGATGGTGCTCGCACAGCGACCACACCTGTATGTCCGAGACGATCACCAGCTGGCCGCTGGTGACCAGGGGGAAGGTGGTGCTGGCGTTCCCGGCGTCGTAGCGGCTGAACTCCCGCCACCAGCGGGCGAAGCGGGCCGGGGTCTCCTTGAGCCCGTCGCGGTCGGGATCCTCCCCGATCTCCAGCAGCAGCCTGCGCGCGAGGTCCTCCAGCGGATCGCGCGGCTGCGGCTCCACCGCGCCGTCCCACGACGCCTCGTAAGCGTCCGATGCGGTCATACGCCCCTCCGATCGCCCCAGACCGCGATGTGCAGCCTGGTGGTCAGGTTCCATCCGCGGCCGATCACCTCGTCGCCGAGCGCTTCGAGGTTGTGCGCCAGCTCCTCGCGTGAGCGGGCGGCCGGCATGATCCATACCGGCCGGGTGCCGAAACGGCCGACCACGTCGGCCACCTCGTCGAGGTCGTCCACGTCGCGGCACACGAACTTGAAGGCCGTGCCGGGCAGGCGTGCGAACGCCGCGAGCGCCTCGGGGACGAGCCGTCTGGCTTCCGGCTCGCCGGAGTGGGCCAGCTTCGGGGAGACGTTGAAGCGCGCCAGCGCGGCGACCTCGGGGAGCGGCGCCACCGTCCCGTTCGTCTCGATCTCGATACCGTGCCCGGTGCCGGCCAGCTCGCGCAGCAGCGGCAGAAGACGGTTCTGCTGGCTCAGCGGCTCACCGCCGGACACGACGACCAGCGGTACCGAGTACGCCCGCAGCTGTTCCGCGACTGCCTGCCACGGCATGGCATGCAGCTCCTGTCGCGGGTCGTAGGCCCTGCCTGAGTCGCCGTCGCCCTTCCAGTCCCACGTGTAAGGCGTGTCGCACCACGTGCAGCCCAGGTTGCAGCCCCCGAGCCGTACGAAGGCGCAGCGCCGGCCCAGCGAGGGCCCTTCTCCCTGGACCGCCCTCATGTGGGGCCGAAAACCTCGTTCACGACGAGTTTCGGCTCCACAGCGGCACCACCTCCTCCCCGACCGGCGCCCCGCGCCGTCACGGGCGGTACTCCGCCCACGTCTTCGGGGTCTCCGAGACGCGGACCGAGGTCAGGTCCGGGTACCGCGTGCTCCACCGGTCGTACAGCCAGCGCGAGAGGTTCTCGGCCGACGGGTTGCGGTCGCCGACGACCTCGTTGAGGTGGCGATGGTCGACCGCGCTGTCCAACCAGGCGCTGAAGTCGCCCAGATCGCCGTAGTCCCGGACGAACCCCGTGCTGTCCAGGCCGTCGCTGGGCGCCGAGAGTTCCAGCTCCACCACGTAGTTGTGCCCGTGGAGCCGGGCACAGGGGTGCTCCTCGGGCAGCCCGTCCAGCCGATGGCTCGCCGAGAAGTGGAACTCCTTGCTGATCCGATATGTCATCACGGTCCTCCTGCCGCCATGGTGCGGGGGGCGGGGCGGGGAGACATCACGGTCGGCACCGAGAGACCGGTGTCCGGCTACCGAAGTCACCTCGCGAGCGGGGACAGGCGCCGGTCCCCGGCCAGGTCGGAAACAGCCTGGGCGCGGGAGGCCCGCGCCTCCGTCGGGGTCGCGGCGAGCGTGGCCCCCGGACGTTTCCCGGCGCCCTCACGCGAGCCGGGGACCCGGCGTTCCGACACACACGGTCACCGCCCTCCGGATGCCGCCGTGGAAGCCGTCCTTGGTCCTGCCGCCCCGGATCAGGCCGTCGCGGAGACGCGGCCCGCGGCCCGCGGACCGACCGGCGCGCCTTCGACGCCGGAGAAGCCGGAGCCCGCGGTGCGGGTCCTCCCACAGGGGCGAATGACGCGGGCCTGTCCGTGCGTCACCGCAAACCGTGTCCGCCTTGTCCCGTCGCGGCGTCCGGGCCGTGCCATTCGCAGAACAGGACGGTGGCGTCGTCTTCGAGGCGTCCGCAGTGGTAGTCCATGACGGTGCGCATCAGGCGCCGCAGGGTCTCGTCGACGGGCAGGTTGTCGGCGTGGTGGCGGGTGATGAAGTCCGTGAAGCGCTCCACGCCGAACTCCTGGCCGTTGCTGTCGCGAGCTTCGGTGATGCCGTCGGTGAACAGCAGCAGCCGGTCCCCGGGCTCCAGCTGCTCGGTGCGCTGCTCGATCGGCAGATTGAACCCACTGCCCATCGGCCCGGCCGGAGGGCAGTACAGGGTACTGGCCCAGCGGCCACCGCGGATCAGTACCGGCAGCAGGTGGCCGCGGTTGACCCAGCTGAACTTGCCGGTGTCCAGTTCCAGATCCGCGAGGATTCCGGTGGCGTAGCGGCTGTGGCCGAACTGCTCGACCAGGGTGTCCTCGATGGCTCTGCTGGCGTCGGGAATGGTGGCGCCGGCGCGGCGGCGACTGCGGCAGGTGGACATCGCCAGAGCCGCGGTCAGGCTGGATGAGGTGTCGTGGCCCATGGCGTCGAAGATCGCCAGGTGCAGCGTGTCGTCGGCCAGCGCGTACTCGAACGCGTCCCCGGCCACCTCGTAGGCCGGTTCCATGAAGGCGCTGATCGTGGCCCGCTGATCGGAAAAGGTCCGCGGAGGCATCAGCGCCCACTGCAGTTCCGCGGGCGCGCCCATCGGCCGGGTGCGGGTCAGCCTGGCGTGCGAGTCGCTGTTGGCCCGCTTGGAAACCAGCAGCAGCCCGGCCATCGATGCCAGCGCCAGTGCCACCTCCCCCTCGGGCACGCCCATGTCGTCGGGGCCGGCCTCGACGTACAGGACGCCCAGACGTTCCGTGCCGTCCCGCACCGGTACCCAGCACGCCCCACCGTCTGCGGGCGCGGTCACCTCTGTGATCTGGTAGGCGCGGCCCGGCAGGGTGCCCTCGATCCGGTGCTCCTTGCCGCCTTCGCCCGCGTTCAGGCCGATCCCGGTGACCTCGCGGAGCACCTCCTCCTGGAGATCCGCCACGAAGAGCCGGGCCCCGCCGGCACCGGCATGCCGCGCCGCGGCGTCCAGCATGCCCGGCAGCTGCTCGAACGGCGCCGTATGACTGGCCTCCAGCAGCCTGGTCAGGGCGCGCGCCAGACCAGGCGCCGTCACGCCCACCACCGCAGCTCGGAGCCCGCCCTGCCGGTACCGGAATCTTCCGCCATGACCCATCCCCTACAGACGCAAGACCACCCGGGCCCGCGGATCGACAAGAACATGCCACCGGGGACCGCAGGACTCAAGCTCGAAGGAACGACACCGGCGCGACCACCCCGCCCGGCCCCTTCGCGGGGCAGTCAGGACGACCGTCCCCGCAAGCCTCCCACCCAGGTCCGCCGTCAACAAACGGCTCCCGCCCCGACCGGCACGAGCACAACTCCGGCCCCTGCCGCAGCACGCCCGGAATGACCGGACACCGCCGATGGACCGGCACCTCCTGTGCCATGCCCCTCGCTGTGCGCAGCCTCCGGCCATGAAGCCCCGCAGGACCGCCGGACGAGCACGATTCTGGATCGTTCACGTCGGGCGGGAGGCCGGCTCCGGCCATGGCGCGTACCGGCAGGCGGAGCAGCCGCCGGAGCGCGGAGGCTTTCTCGGTGCCCGCGCCGGAGCTGGTCACGGGCGTGCATCCGCACCACGCGGGCAGAAGGATGAAGGTGCCTGACTTTCGGATGTTCTGTATGGGAAAGGACTGCTGGAGTGTGAGCGGGGTGGTGGACTTCGACGGCGCCGCGGCCTTCGGCACCGCGGTGCGCGAAGTGCTGGCCTCCGCGGGCACCCTGCGTCTGCACTGCCATGACCTGCTGCTGATGGACGCAGCCGCCATGAAGGCCCTGACCGAAGCGGTCCTGTCGGTCGAGGGCGGCAAGGTGCTGATCGAGGGAGCGAACCCCACGGTGCGCCGCAACTGGTCCCTGGCCGGTTACCAGGTCCCGCAGATCCCGGTGGAGCTGCTCCCGTGAACGACCACGTGACAGCGCCGACAGCCCCGGACACGAAAGACCCGGGCTTTCGCCACGAGCTCTTCCCCTATCAGGGCGAGACCGCCTTCCTGGACGGCACCGTCTCCTTCGTCAAGGACGCCGTCGCCGGCGGCGAAGCCGTACTGGTGGCCGTCGACGCCGCCAAGCAGGAGATCCTGCGCCAGGAACTCGCCGGCACCGACGCCGCCAAGTCCGTCACCTACCTGGACGCCGCCGCGCTGAGCTGCCGCCCGGGCCGGCTGATCTCCGCCTGGGCCGGCCACATCACCGACCGCGCGGCCAAAGGGCAACCGGTCCGCGGGATCAGTGAATCCCAGTGGACGGGCCGCACGCCGGGCGAACGCGCCGAACTCCAGTACCACGAATGGCTCCTGAACCGGGCCTTCGCCGCCACTCCCGCCTGGTGGCTGCTGTGTCCCTACGACACCACCACCGTCGAGGCGGACGTCCTGCAATCAGCGCGCAGCAACCATCCGCTGCTGCGTGACGCGCAGAGCGGCCCCAACACCGACCATCAGGACGGCCCCTACCCGTTCCCGGGCCTGGGCGCCCCCTGCGACCCCTACCAGGAGCTCGTCTTCCATGCCGGGGACCTGGCCCGGGTGAGGGACAAGGTCACCGCCTGTGCCGGCGCCCACCACCTGGAGCCCGACCGGCTGCTGGACCTGCTCGCGGCCGTCACCGAGGCTGCCGCCAACAGCATCCGGCACGGCGGCGGCACCGGAACCCTGCGCACCTGGACCGAACAGGGCGAACTCGTCTGCGAGGTCCGCGACACCGGACATCTCCAGGACCCCCTGGCCGGACATGTGCGCCCGCGCCACGACCAGATCGGCGGCCGGGGGCTGTGGCTCATCCACCAGCTCTGCGACCTCGTCCAGATCCGCACCACCCAGGACGGAACAACAGTCAGAATGATCACCGCGCTGAGCTGACCCGGTTTGCCCTCACCTGCACCGGACAGACAGCACGTAGCCGAGATACTTAACGGGGAGGAACGACGTGCTCCTGGTGACTGTCGAACCCGTCGACACGACCAGCGCGGTTCTGCGCGTCAGCGGCGACATCGACCAGGACACCGTCCCCCACCTGGAGCGCGCCGTCGAGCGGTGCCTGGGCACCGGACACACGCACCTGGCCGTCGACTGCGCCGATCTCCGGTCCTTCGACTCCTCAGGCGTCACCGCGCTCCTGCGCGCCCACCAGGCCGCCTCGGCCCGGGGCGGCACACTCACGCTGACCCGTGCGGGTTCGGTGCTGCGCAGCCGTCTCGAACTCACCGGCCTGGACCAGGTCCTGACGCTGGTCGAAGACGCACCGGCCCTCAGCGCGGACATCCTCCGAGTACCGCCGCCCGAGGACCCCTCCAGCATTGAGGCTCGAACGGAGTCCTTGATCCGTCCGAGTAGCCGCGAGCCCTTCGCACCCGCCGCGGCGGACGCCTTCAGCAGCGCAGCCCAGCCCGCGCCGGGTCCCATGATGGCGCCGGTCCGATCCAGGGATGCCCTCGCCGCACTGGAGGAGACGCACGCAGCCCGCAAGGAGGCACGCAGGCAAGCCCTGGACACCGTAAGGCCGCAGGCCTGCAGACCGGATCACCGAGCGCCATGATCGGCTGCGCGGGCAGGTCCGTGTCCCGTCACGGACTCGACCGCGTTCAGCCCGACCGGCACCGCGCCCCTGTCGGTCCGCGCCACGGCCGTGATGAGCGTCCGGAGCATCGCCGCTCTGCTCAGCGCGGTGCGTCGAGCACGTTGCGGATACGGGTGGCGACGTGCAGGTTGAGGCGGGTCCCGACGTCACCGAGGTCGTGCCCGGTGATCTCCCGGATGCGCTGGAGGCGGTAGCGGACGGTGCTGCGGTGGATGAGCAGCGTCTCGGAGGTCGCGTCGTAGCTGCCGCCGCTCTCCAGATAGCCCGAGAGCGTCGTCACCAGCTCGGTGTGGTGGCGGGCGTCGTAGTCCAGCAGTCGCCCCAGCCACTGGCGGACGAAGCTGTCGGCTTCCCGTTCGCCGTCGCCGGTGCCCATCATGCGGCACAGGCCCAGTTCCTCGAAACCGGTGCTGCCGTACGGGTCCTGGGATCGGCGGCGGACGGTGAGCGCGCGGACCGCCTCGTCATAGGAGCGGGGCAGATCGGTGAAGACGGCGCAGTGGCCGCCGACCCCGATCGTGCCGGCCCCGGTGCCGAGCTCGTCCGAGAGGGCACGGTGCAGCTCGCTCCCCGGATCACGCCGGTCCTCATCGGCCACGAGGACGACCGTGGTCCCGCCACGGGAGCCGACGAGCACGTCCCGGCGCAGCCGCCCGGCCGCCCGCACCACCGCGTCCCCGAGCGCGGCCGTCCCGGCCGTGCCGGGCCATTCCAGTACGGCGACCCTGTGCGGCCGGTGCAGGTCGTGGCCCAGGACTGCCGCCTGGGTGAAGACATCGCCGTTCGCCTCACCTGAGATCAGCCGGTCGACGAGGTCGCGTCTCAGGCGGGGTTCCAGCTCGGCCAGCCTGCGCTCGTGCGAGAGCTGGGGGGCCAGCACCAGCGCGGCCTGTCCGAGCGCCGACGTGTCCGCTTCCGCCGCCCGGCGGTCCGGGTCGACCAGCGCGACCACGCCGAGCAGATCGCCGGCCATCTCGATGGGGACGACCAGCCGGTCCCGGTCCCGGACACTGCCGGGCCGGCGTCGCGCGCCGTGTATCAGGGCGTCCCGGCGCCGGGTGTCCGACTCCGCGCGCGGTCCACCGCAGGGTCCCGTCCCGGGTTCCCCCCGGCGGGGACCGGCCCAGGCCCGCGGGTTGCCGAAGCGGTCCTCGGTGAGGGCCGCGAATCCCGTGTGGTCGTGCAGGGCCTGCAGGATTCCCTGCTCGCCCGCGCCGGAGACGGCGGCGCGGCAGAGCGCATCCTGGGCGGCGAGCCGCGAGGCCAGGGCGGAGGCGGTCGCGCCGAGTCCTGGGGTGGGCGGGCCGCCCTGGGCCCCCGGTGGGTCGCCGGTCTCCGGCTGCTCCTCGATCTCCTGCGTGCCGTCCGGCTCGACGCGGCCCGGATACGCCCGGTGCGCGGCGAGGCGCGCGAGGGCGATCCCGGTCTGCTGCGCGAGCAGGTCGGTCAGGGCGGTCTCCTCGGCCGAGGGCGTGGTCAGGGATCGGATGACGAGATAGCCGAGGCAGCGATCCCGGTATCGCAGAGCGATGGCTCGTGCCCACGGCACGCCCGGCTCGTGCAGGCGCCGGCTGCGGCCGTCCAGAGCGCCGATCCGCCGGTCGAGCCGGTCGTCGGCCGCCACGTCGGCGACGGCTGCTTCGGCTGGGATTTCGCGGGTGGGACCCACCGCCCGTTCCCGCGCCGAGGTATTCCCCGGCCGGGCGGCGGGGGCAGCGGCCCGGCGCGGCGGGCAGCGCCGCGCCGAACCGCCGTGCACGGTGTAGGCCGCTTCGGCGGTGAAAGGGCCGGTGGCAGCGATTGCCGCCATGGCCCCCCAGAGCACTTCGCGCTCGTCCTCGCCGTCGAGCATGGCCGTCACCAGGCGTAGCAGTGCGTGCGGCGCGGCCTCCGGCTGCGGGACGGGGTGGAGGGGCACGGCGGTCGGAACGGGAACAGCGTCCATCGCATGTCCAATCGCGGCTCGACAGCGGCTTCCCTCCTTTCACGTTACGCCGCTCGGCACGGGGTCTCACCTGCGAGCCGTGTCGCGTCCCCGTCCTGGCGGGCCGGAACGCCGGCGCGGATTGGTCCTGCCGGGGCGAGGAAGCGCGCCGGGTACCGCGCGACCCTGCCAGTAGGTGCGGTGTGCCCCCGCTCCGTACGTCTGGGAGCCCGCCGACCGGTCCCGCGTCGCGACGGAGGAGATTCTTATGGCGAAGGCAGTAGGCATCGATCTCGGCACCACCAACTCGGTCATCGCGGTCTGGGAGGGTGGTGAGCCCTCCGTCGTTCCGAACGCGGAGGGGGCCAGGACGACCCCGTCGGTCGTCGCCTTCTCCGATGACGGCCAGCGGTTGGTGGGACAGCTCGCGCGAAGGCAGTCGATCCTCAACCCCAAAGGCACCATCACCTCCGCGAAGCGGTTCATCGGGCGTCGCTACGACGAGATCTCCGACGAGGCCAAGGCGGTCTCCTTCGACGTGGTCGAGGGGCCCGGCGGGGTGGCCCGCTTCGAGGTGGGCGGAAAGCAGTACGCGCCGGAGGAGATCAGCGCGCAGGTGCTCCGCAAGCTGGCCGACGACGCCGGGAAGTCGCTCGGCGAGAAGGTGACCGAGGCGGTCATCACCGTACCGGCGTACTTCAACGACGCCCAGCGCCAGGCCACCAAGGACGCCGGGAAGATCGCCGGCCTCGACGTCCTGCGGATCATCAACGAACCGACAGCCGCGGCGCTGGCCTACGGGCTGGACAAGAAGGGTCACGAGACGGTCATGGTCTTCGACCTCGGCGGCGGCACGTTCGACGTCAGCCTGCTGGACGTCGGCGACGGCGTGGTGGAGGTCCGCGCCACCGCGGGCGACTCCCATCTGGGCGGCGACGACTTCGACCGCCGGCTGGTGGACCACCTGGCTGACGGCTTCCAGAAGGCCGAGGGCATCGACCTGCGCAAGGACCCGCAGGCTCTGCAGCGTCTGTTCGAGGCGGCCGAGAAGGCGAAGACCGAGCTGAGTTCGGTCAGCCAGACCCAGGTGAGCCTGCCGTTCATCACCGCGGACGCCTCCGGGCCGAAGCACCTCACCGAGACGGTCCGCCGCTCCACCTTCGAGCAGATCACCGCCGACCTGGTGGAGCGCTGCCTCGAACCGGTCAGGACGGCGATGAGTGACGCCAAGGTCAGCGACAACGACATCGACGAGGTCATCCTCGTCGGCGGCTCGACCCGCATCCCGGCCGTGCAGAACCTGGTCCGCCGGATGACCGGAGGCAAGGACCCGAACATGAGCGTCAACCCGGACGAGGTGGTGGCGCTGGGCGCCGCCATCCAGGCCGGCGTGCTCAAGGGCGAGGTCAAGGACGTCCTGCTGCTGGACGTCACCCCGCTGTCGCTGGGCGTCGAGACGGCCGGCGGCGTGATGACCAGGATCATCGAGCGGAACACCACCATCCCCGCCCGCCGCTCGGAGACCTTCTCCACAGCTGAGGACAACCAGCCTGCCGTGGACATCGTGGTGCTCCAGGGCGAACGCGAACTGGCCGCAGACAACCGGGTGCTGGGCCGCTTCCGGCTGGAGAACCTGCGGCCGGCCCGGCGCGGGGAGACCCAGATCGAGGTCACCTTCGACATCGACGCCAACGGCATCCTCAAGGTCGGTGCCAAGGACCGGGACACCGGCGCCGAACAGTCGATCACCATCAGCGAAGGCTCCAACCTCGACCCGTCCGAGGTCGAACGGATGATCAACGAGGCCGAGAGCAACCGCACCAGCGACCTGGCCCTGCGCGGGGCCATCGACGCCCGCAACGAACTCGACGCCGCCGCGTACCAGGTGGAGCGACGCCTGGACGACCTCGGCGACGCCGCACCGGAGCACGAGCGCGCCCGCGCCCGGCTCCTCATCGACGAGGCGCGTACCGCCGTCGAGGAGGAGGCGCCGGCGGAACGGTCCCAGAACCTGACCTCCGAACTCCAGCAGATCCATGCGGCGCTGGCCGCCCACGCCGCCGGACCGGGCGGAGCCGGGGGTGAGGCCCAGCCCGGAGCAGCGCCCGGCCAGGGTCCCGGGGCAGGCTCCCCGAGCGGCGACGACGACGTCATCGACGCCGATTTCGACAAGAGCTGAGGCGGCGACATGCCGGATCAGGAACAGACGCGTCCCGCCGAGGACCGCACCCCGCCCGAGTCCGGGCAGACATCGCCCGAACGGCCACCCGCACCGCAGACGACCCCGCCTCCCGAAGCCGGCGGGCAGGAGGCGGCACCCGCACGCCGCAGTCCCGAGGTGGAAGAGCTGGAGGACCGGTGGCGGCGAGCCCTCGCCGACCTGGACAACCTCCGCAAGCGCTACGCCCGTGAGCTGCCACGGGAACGGGAGGCCGAGCGGGCCAAGGCGGCCGCGGCGTTCCTCCCGGTCGTCGACAACCTCGAACTGGCCCTCGCCCACGCGGGCGCCGACGACCCCGGCGCGATCGTCAGCGGAGTCCGGGCGGTACGCGACCAGGCCGTCGAGGTGCTGCGAAACCTCGGCTACCCCCGCTACGAGGAGACCGGTGTCCCCTTCCACCCGGAGCAGCACGAGGTGGTGTCCGTGGTGGACGAACCTGACACGCCTGCGGGCACGGTCGTCCAGGTGCTGCGGCCCGGCTACGGCGAACCCGGTCGCCAGCTGCGGCCGGCCGCGGTAGCGGTCAGCCGCAAGCAGGAGTGAGGCTGCCATGGCAGAGGACTACTACGAGGCGCTGGGCGTTCCCCGCACCGCCGACGCCGCCGAGATCCAGCAGGCGTTCCGCACCCTGGCCCGCCGCTTTCACCCGGACGTCAACCGCGATCCGGCCGCAGAAGAACGCTTCAAGCAGATCAATGAGGCGTACAGCGTGCTCTCCGACCCCGGCACCCGGTCCCGCTACGACCGCTTCGGCCCCGATTTCCGGCAGATTCCGGAGGACTACGACGAGCGTGTCGCGGCCGGCCAGGGCTTCGGCGGCGGAGCCGGCGCGCACCGGGGCAGTCCCTTCGAAGGCACCCGGGGCGCCGACCGGGCAGGCGCCCGGACCTGGACGGGGACCGGCTTCGATGCCTCTGGCGTGGACTTCGAGGATCTCTTCGGAGGCATGTTCGGCGGCCGGGCCGGCGGCGCCGGGCGGGGCGCCCCGATCCCCGGCGCGGACCAGGAGGCCGAACTCACGCTCAGCGTGGAGGAGGCGTACCGCGGCGGGCGGCGGACGGTCACCCTCGGCGGGCCCGGCGGGGAACGCCGCTACGACGTCACCATCCCGGCCGGCGTCGTCGACGGGCAGCGCATCCGGCTCGCAGGCGAGGGCGGCCGGGGCCGCGGCCCGGGTTCCGCCGGGGACCTCTACCTGGTGGTCCGCATCGCCCCCCATCCCCGCTACCGGCTGGTCGGGCGCGACATCCGCGTCGATCTGCCCGTCACCGCCTGGGAGGCCGCGCTGGGAGCGACGGTGCCGGTCGACGGGCCGGGCGGGACGGTCAAGGTGCATGTGCCGCCCGGCACCTCCACCGGCCGCCGGCTGCGGCTGCGCGGCGAGGGGATGCCGCACCCCAAGGGTCCCCCCGGTCACCTCTACGCCGAGATCCAGGTGATGGTGCCGCCCTCGCCCAGCCCGCGCGAGCGTGAGCTGTTCGAGGACCTGGCCGCCGTCTCCTCCTTCGACCCGAGGAAGCAGACATGAGAGCCGAACACCGATCTCCCGGCCAAGCAGCCGGGCCGCCCGGCACCAGGGCCGCCTACCCCCTGGTGCGGGTCCACCGGACCAGCCCCGGCCCCTACCAGCTCCCCATGGCCGCAGTGGCCGGCCGGAGCGGACTGCCGCCCGAACTCGTCAGGCGTTTCGCGGCCCTCGGACTGGTGGACGCCGAGCGCGACGCCGGGGGCCGGCTGTGGTTCCGGACCAGCGCCCCGTCGGCCATCGCCCGGGTGCAGCGGCTGCGGGCCGGACTGTGCCTCAACTACGCGGCCGTCGGCGTCGTCCTGGACCTGCTCGACCGCGTCGAACGCCTGGAAACCGCACTGCGGCGCAGCGAACGAGCCGCCAAGGAGCCGACGACATGGACATGAACCGCCTCACCCAGAAGTCCCAGGAAGCGCTCCAGGAAGCGCAGAGCATCGCGGTACGGATGGGCCGGACCGAGGTCGACGGGGAGCACCTGCTGCTGGCGCTGCTCGATCAGCGGGACGGCCTGACCACCCGTCTGCTGGCGGACGCCGGTGCGGACCCGGCCGCCCTGCGGGCCGCCGTCGAGGCCGATCTCGCCAGACGCCCCCGTACGACCGGCCCGGGCGCCGCCCCCGGCCAGGTGACGGTGACCCAGCGGCTGGCCCGGCTGCTCGACACCGCCGAGCAGGAGGCCAAGCGGCTCAAGGACGAGTACGTCTCCACCGAGCACCTGGTGCTGGCCCTGGTGGACGGGGGCCCGGCCACCGCGGCCGGCCGCCGGCTCGGCGAACAGGGCGTCACCAAGGACTCCTTCCTCGCCGCCCTCACCACGGTGCGCGGCAACCAGCGGGTCACCTCCGCCAATCCCGAGGAAGCGTACGAGGCCCTGGAGAAGTACGGGCGCGACCTCGTCGCCGAGGCCCGCACCGGCCGCCTCGACCCGGTGATCGGCCGGGACGCCGAAATCCGCCGGGTGATCCAGATCCTCAGCCGCAAGAGCAAGAACAACCCGGTCCTGATCGGCGAGCCGGGCGTCGGCAAGACCGCCATCGTCGAGGGCCTGGCCCAGCGGATCGTGCGCGGCGACGTGCCCGAAGGGCTGCGGGACAAGACGGTGTTCTCGCTCGACATGGGCTCGCTGGTGGCCGGAGCCAAATACCGCGGCGAGTTCGAGGAGCGCCTCAAGGCTGTCCTGTCGGAGGTCAAGGGCGCCGAGGGCCGCATCCTGCTGTTCGTGGACGAGCTGCACACCGTCGTCGGGGCCGGTGCCGCCGAGGGCGCGATGGACGCGGGCAACATGCTCAAGCCGATGCTGGCCCGCGGCGAATTGCACATGATCGGCGCCACCACGCTGGATGAGTACCGCAAGCGCATCGAGTCCGACGCCGCCCTGGAGCGCCGCTTCCAGACCGTCCGGGTGGACGAGCCGACCGTCGAGGACGCCATCTCCATCCTGCGCGGCATCCGCGAGCGACTGGAGATCTTCCACGGCGTCAAGATCCAGGACAACGCCCTGGTCGCTGCCGCCACCCTCAGCCATCGCTACATCAGCGACCGCTTCCTCCCGGACAAGGCCATCGACCTGGTCGACGAGGCCTGCGCGCGGCTGCGGACCGAGATCGACTCCATGCCCGCCGAACTCGACGAACTCACCCGCCGGGCAACCCGCCTGGAGATCGAGGAGGCCGCGCTGGACCAGGAGACCGACCCGGCCAGCCGCGCCCGCCTGGAGGACCTGCGCCGTGAACTGGCCGACCTGCGGGGCGAGGCGGACGCCAAGCATGCCCAGTGGGAGGCCGAGCGCCAGGCCATCCGCAAGGTCCAGGAACTGCGCCAGGAACTGGAACGCGCCCGGCAGGAGGCCGAGCAGGCCGAACGCGCATACGACCTCAACCTGGCCGCCCGGCTGCGCTACGGAACCGTCGGCGAACTGGAGCGCCGACTGGCCGCCGAGGAGGAACAGCTCGCCGGTAAGCAGGGCGAGAGCCGGCTGCTGCGCGAGGTGGTGACCGCCGAGGAGATCGCCGAGATCGTCTCCGCGTGGACCGGCATCCCCGTCACCCGCCTCCAGGAGGGCGAACGGCAGAAGCTGCTCAAGCTGGACGAGATCCTGCGCGAGCGGGTCGTGGGTCAGGACGAGGCTGTCCAGCTCGTCGCCGACGCGGTGATACGGGCCCGCTCCGGAGTACGCGACCCGCGCCGGCCGATCGGCTCGTTCATCTTCCTCGGCCCCACCGGCGTCGGGAAGACCGAGCTGGCCAAGACGCTGGCCGCCGCGCTGTTCGACAGCGAGACCAACACGATCCGCCTCGACATGAGCGAGTACCAGGAACGCCACACCGTCAGCCGCCTGGTCGGCGCGCCCCCCGGATACGTCGGCTACGAGGAAGGCGGCCAGCTCACCGAGGCGGTACGCCGCAAGCCGTACTCCGTCGTCCTGTTCGACGAGATCGAGAAGGCGCACGCCGACGTCTTCAACACGCTGCTCCAGGTGCTGGACGACGGCAGGATCACCGACGCGCAGGGACGTACCGTCGACTTCCGCAACACCGTGGTCATCATGACCTCCAACCTCGGGTCGCAGTACCTGCTCCAGGGCGCCACCCAGGCCGGCGAGATCAAACCGGAGGCGCGGGCGCTGGTGATGACCGAGCTCAACGGCCATTTCCGCCCCGAGTTCCTCAACCGCGTCGACGACATCGTCATCTTCCACCCGCTCGGCATCGCGCAGATCGAGCGCATCGTCGATCTGCTCCTCGACGAGCTGCGCGACCGCCTCGCCGAGCAGCGCATCACGCTCGTCCTCACCGAGCCGGCCCGCCACCTGATCGCCGCCGAGGGCTACGACCCGGTCTACGGAGCCAGGCCGCTGCGCCGCTTCATCTCGCACGAGGTCGAGACCAGGATCGGCCGCGCGCTGCTCAGCGGCGAGGCACGCGAAGGCGTGACCATCCTGGTCGACGCCGCAGGCGGTGACCTGACCGTCACCCTCCAGGAGCAGCCGCAGGAGTCGTCGACCTCCGGGCCACCCGGTGCGGACCCTGCCGCGGGGTGAGCCCAGCCCCGGCCCGTCGTGCCGAGAACACCGCAAGGCTGCGAGGACCGCCTGCGCCCGGGGACCCAGCGGGTGCACCTGCGCCGAACGCGCTGTCGTACAGGCGCAACCGGTTCGGCGCCCGGATCGGCGTACCCGCGGAGGCCGCCGGCCTCGAACAGCGGGAGGCCACCCGCGAGTGGGTGTCCACCGCATGGTCAAGGACTTCAAGACCCGGGGTGCGCCGATCGACCGTGTGGGGTCCCAGAGCCGTATCGGCAACGGCGGGCCGCCGTCGAGCTTCGAGACCGCACGGGGGCGGAGGATCACCGCACAGCCGCAGGCGTCACCGGAGCAATCCCTCGGTCCGGTCGGACGACACCTTGACTGGTGTGGCTGTGAGCGCTAACACTTAGCGCCATCACGGATCGGAGTACCATGTCGCATACTGCGGAAACCCCCCACCAGGAGCCTCGCCGCCGGGCTCCCACCATGGCGGACGTCGCCCAGGTGGCGGGCGTGTCGCACCAGACCGTCTCGCGCGTGCTGAGCAACCACCCCAACGTGCGGGACACGACGCGGGCCGACGTGCAGCGGGCCATCGAGCAGTTGGGCTACCGGCGCAATTCCTCGGCCAGGGCACTGGTCACCCGGCGTACCCTCACCCTCGGGGTGGTCGCGTGCAATCCGACCCTCTTCGGCCCGGCCAGCACGCTGTACGGGCTGGAAGAGGCCGCGCGCGACGAGGGCTACATGGTCTCCGCGGTCACCCTGCGCCGCTATACGGCCAAGGCGCTGGAGGAGGCCATCGACCACCTCAGCGAATGGGGCGTCGAGGGCATCGTCGTGATAGTCCCGCACCGCGAGGCCGTCGCCGCGCTGGCCGAGCTGCGGCTGCCCTTCCCGGTGGTCACCGTCGAGGGCGGCCACTCGCTGCCGATAGCGGGCGTCTCGGTCGACCAGGAGCTGGGCGCCCGGCTGGCGACCGGCCACCTGCTGGCGGCCGGCCACCGTACGGTCTGGCACGTGGCGGGCCCGCCGGACTGGCTGGAGGCCGAGGCGAGGGTCAACGGCTGGCGCGGCACCCTGGAGGAGGCCGGCGCCGAGGTGCCGCCGCCGCTGGTGGGGGACTGGACGCCGCTGTCCGGCTACCGCGCGGGCCAGGAGCTGGCCGGGCGGGTCGCGGCCGGCTCGGCGCGCAGGACGTCCGCCGGCGTCACCGCCGTCTTCGTGGCCAACGACCAGATGGCGCTCGGCCTGATGCGGGCCTTCCGCGAGGCCGGCCTGTCGGTGCCGGGCCAGGTCGCCATCGCCGGCTTCGACGACATCCCCGAGGCCGAGTTCTTCGCCCCGCCGCTGACCACCGTCCGCCAGGACTTCGCCGCCGTGGGGCAGGCCAGCATCCGCCTGCTGGTGGCCCAGTTGGAGACCGGCTCGACCGGCCGCGACGGCGAGCGCGTGGTGATCGAACCGCGGCTGATCGTCCGGCGCAGCAGCACGTCGTCCTGACCGGTCGCCCTGCCATCCGGCAACTGGCCGGGCGTCGTACCGATTCCACTTCTCCTGGAGATCACATATGACCACCAGCTCGCCCGCGGTCACCGTGGGCGTCGACTTCGGGACCCTGTCGGGCCGCGCGCTGGTCGTCGCCGTTGATGACGGCGCCGAGTTGGGCAGCGCGGTGCACGACTACACGCACGGCGTGGTGGACGGCGCGCTGCCCGGCGGGCGTGAACTGCCCCCGGACTGGGCCCTCCAGATCCCGCAGGACTGGCGTGACGTGCTGCGCTTCGCGGTGCCGCGGGCGCTGGCGGCGGCGGGGGTGCGGCCGGAGCAAGTGGTGGGCATCGCCACCGACTTCACGGCCTGCACGGTACTGCCGACGACCCGTGACGGTACACCGCTGAGTGAACTCGCGGCCTTCGCCGACCGCCCGCACGCCTACCCGAAGCTGTGGCGGCACCACGCGGCGCAGCCCGAGGCGGACGACATCGTGGCCGCGGCGGAGGAGTCGGGGCAGGGCTGGCTGGCCCGCTACGGCGGGAAGATCTCCAGCGAGTGGCAGTTCGCCAAGGCGCTGCAGGTGCTGCGCGAGGACCCGGAGGTCTACGCGGCGGCCGACCGCTGGATCGAGGCGGCCGACTGGATCGTCTGGCAGCTGACGGGCACCGAGAACCGCAACCTGTGCACCGCCGGCTACAAGGGCATCTACCAGGACGGCGGCTATCCGGACGCCGCCTTCCTCGCCTCGCTGCACCCGGACTTCGCGGACTTCACCGCCAAACTGGAGCACCCGCTGTCCGGACTGGGCACGGCGGCGGGGACGTTGAGCGCGCACGCCGCGGCGCTGACCGGGCTGCGCGAGGGCACGGTCGTCGCCGTGGGGAACGTGGACGCGCACGTCACCAGCGCCGCCGCCCAGGCCCTCGAACCCGGCCACATGCTGGCCATCATGGGCACGTCCACGTGCCACATCATGAATTCCGACGTGCTCGCCGAGGTGCCCGGCATGTGCGGGGTGGTGCGGGACGGCGTCGTGCCCGGCCTGTGGGCCTACGAGGCGGGGCAGAGCGGTGTCGGCGACATCCTGGCGTGGGCGGTGCGTACCGCGGCCCCGCACGGATACGCGGCCGAGGCTCGGCGGCGCGGCATCGCTGTGCACGACCTGCTCACGGAGAAGGCGGCGGCCCAACCGGTCGGCGGGCACGGCCTGGTGGCGCTGGACTGGCACAGCGGGAACCGCTCGGTGCTGGTCGACCACGCCCTGTCAGGACTGGTCCTGGGCCTGACGCTGGACACCCGTCCCGAGGACATCTACCGGGCGCTGGTCGAGGCGACCGCGTTCGGAACCCGCACGATCATCGAGGCCTTCGAACGGGCGGGCGTGCCGGTCGGCGAATTCACCGCGGCGGGCGGCCTGTTGAAGAACGCGTTTCTGATGCAGACCTACAGCGACGTGCTGGGGCGCCCGATCAACCTGCTGGCCTCGGAGCAGGGCCCGGCGCTCGGGGCGGCGATCCACGCGGCGGTGTCAGCGGGGGCGCACCCGGACATCCGCGCCGCATCGGAGGCGATGGGGCGGATCGAGCGGGCGGTGTATGCCCCCGACCCGGCGCGGGCGGCGGCGTACGACCGGCTGTACGCCGAATACCGCACCCTGCACGACTACTTCGGGCGCGGCGGCAACAACGTCATGCACCGGCTGCGAGCCCTGCGCGCGATGCGGACAAGCACTGACACTTCTCCCATGTGAGCGTTAACTCCCTCTATTCATCCGAGGTCCCGATGCTCGAACGTCATCCCCCATCCCCTGTCGACGATGTTCTCGCCCATCTGCGGCGGCAGGTCAGTGACCTGCACCAGGAGCTGGTCCGCTACAACCTCGTGGTCTGGACGGCCGGAAACGTCTCCGCCCGGGTGCACGGCGCGGACCTGTTCGTGATCAAGCCCAGCGGGGTCGACTACGACCGGCTGTCGCCCGCGAACATGATCGTGTGCGACCTGGACGGCGAGGTGGTGGACGGCGGCGGCCTGTCGCCGTCCTCGGACACGGCGGCGCACGCGTACGTCTACCGGCACCTGCCCGAGGTGGGCGGCGTGGTGCACACCCACTCGACGTACGCGTGCGCGTGGGCGGCCCGCGGCGAACCGGTGCCGTGCGTACTGACCGCGATGGCCGATGAGTTCGGGGCGGAGATCCCGGTCGGGCCCTTCGCGTTGATCGGTGACGACTCGATCGGGCGCGGCATCGTCGAGACACTGGCGGGGCACCGCTCGCCCGCGGTGCTGATGCAGAACCACGGGGTGTTCGCGGTCGGGCGGGACGCGCGCGCGGCGGTCAAGGCCGCGGTGATGTGCGAGGACGTGGCCCGGACCGTCCACATCTCGCGGCAGCTGGGCGATCCGCTGCCGATCACCGGGCCGGACATCGACCGGCTCTACGACCGCTACCAGAACGTCTACGGCCAGTCCGAGCCCGCACCCGCCACCGCGCCTGAGCCCGGGCGCACGTCCGCGGAGGGCCGGGCGGGCGCGCGTACCGCTCCGGCCGACGGGCCGGCCGCCGACGGCACCGCGACCGACCGTCCCGCCACCGACCGAGGAGTCACCGCATGAACGCCACGCCCACTGCCGAGATCTGGTTCCTCACCGGCAGCCAGGGCCTCTACGGGCCTGAGACCCTCGCGCAGGTCGCCGACCAGTCACGGCGGATAGCCGATCAGCTTGCCGCGCTCCCGGGCGGGCCGGTGCGGGTGGTGTGGAAGCCGGTGCTGACCGATGCCTCGGCGATCATCGGCACGGTCCTCGAGGCCAACGCCGACGCCGGGTGCGTAGGGCTCATCGCATGGATGCACACCTTCTCTCCGGCCAAGATGTGGATCGGCGGGCTGGACCTGCTGCGCAAGCCACTGCTGCACCTGCACACCCAGGCCAACGTCGAACTCCCCTGGTCCACCATCGACATGGACTTCATGAATCTCAACCAGGCTGCCCACGGCGATCGGGAGTTCGGCTACATCCAGTCCAGGATCGGGGTCGCCCGCAAGACTGTCGCCGGCCACGTCACCGACCCGCACGTCGGCCGGCGCATCCATGCCTGGATGCGCGCGGCCCTCGGCCATGCGGCCCTGCGCAGGCTCCGGTTGGCCCGGTTCGGCGACAACATGCGCGATGTCGCGGTCACCGAGGGCGACAAGGTCGAGGCGCAACTGCGCTTCGGCGTCTCGGTCAACACCTACGGCGTCAACGACCTGGTGGAGGCCGTCGACTCGTCCTCGGATGCCGATGTGACCGCCCTGGTCGAGGAGTACGCCGACGCCTACCGCCTCGACCCTGCGCTCGGCCGGGACGGCGACCGCCACAACTCGTTGCGCTACGCCGCCAGGATCGAACTCGGCCTGCGGGCCTTCCTCGACAACGGCAGCTTCGGCGCCTTCACCACCAACTTCGAGGACCTGGGGGGACTTCGGCAGCTGCCGGGCCTGGCCGTGCAGCGGCTGATGGCCGACGGTTACGGCTTCGGCGGCGAGGGCGACTGGAAGACCGCGACCCTGCTGCACACCGTGAAGGCGATGGGCACCGGCCTGCCCGGCGGCACGTCCTTCATGGAGGACTACACCTACCACCTGGCACCGGGAAGCGAACTCATCCTCGGCGCCCACATGCTGGAGGTCTGCCCCAGCATCGCGGCCGGGCGGCCGAGCTGCGAGATCCACCCGCTGGGCATCGGAGGCCGCGAGGACCCGGTCCGGCTGGTCTTCGACGCCGCCCCCGGCCCGGCGGTGGTGGTGGGCCTGGCCGACATGGGCGACCGCTTCCGGCTGGTCGCCAACCAGATCGAGATCGTCGACCCGGTCGAACCCCTTCCGGCTCTGCCGGTCGCCCGCGCGGTCTGGCGCCCCGCCCCGAACCTGCACACCTCCGCCGAGGCATGGCTGACCGCGGGCGGTCCGCACCACACTGTGCTGTCCACCGCGATCGGCGCGGAGGAACTCACCGACCTCGCCGACTTGCTCGGCACCGAGCTGTTGATGATCGACGCCGGCACCGACATCCGCCAGTTCACCAAGGAGATCCGCTGGAACCAGGCCTACTACCGCCTCGCCCGTGGGTTGTGAGGGCCGGCCCGGCCCGCTGCACCGGACGGTCGGCGTCCCGGCGCCGGTCCGGTCTCCGGCATGCGTTGTCGGCCTCGCGTTTTTGTTCTGTGCAACGTCTTGACGCCGTGCCGGTGAACGCTAACAATCGCTGCCAAGCAACGGACCGCGAGTGGGGCCGGGAGCGATCGTGCCGCTTCGGATGTCACTCGGTCGCAGGTGACGAGGTCCACGTCGGCCGGGGAAGGCAAGCTGATTGACTACAAACCCCTTTGTGTGGCTTTGTCCTCCCTCGAGGGCAGGCGGTTTCCCTCGGTGTGCTGCCTTCCCGGTGAACCGTGAGCAGCGGGGGAAGAGTGGCCGTCGGTCAGAACGAGAATCCTTGCTCCACTTATGTGAGCGCTAACAGGCCGCAAGGCCCCTCAGAACAGGATTTGATCATGCGTGATGTGCGGTCTCGTAGTCGGGGATTCGGACGCTGGAGTGCCGCCGCCATCGCTGTCGCGATGGTTGCCGCGATCGGCGCGTGCAGCAAGAGCGGAGCCGGTGACTCGTCGTCGGACACAGGCAAGTCCAGCGGTGGTGCGACGACGTCCACCGCGGTGTCCATCAAGGGCGACATCGCCTTCAACGACGCCAACCTCGCGAAGCTGGACGACGCGCTGAAGGCGGCGCTGGCGGGCAAGGACCTGTCGAAGCTGAACGAGGCGATGGTCGTCAACGTCGCCGTCGACTACTGGAACGCCGGCAAAGCCGGCTTCAACAAGGGCCTGAAGGACCTCGGGGTCAAGGGCACGTACCAGGCGCCGGCGAACGGGCGGCTGGACCAGCAGTTGTCGATCATCCAGACGCTGCGCGGCCAGGGCATCACCGGCCTGAGCGTGTCGGCCATCGACCCGACCGCCATCAAATCCCCCATCTCGTCGGCGAACAAAGCCGGCATCCCGGTGCTGGCGATCGATTCGCCGCTGCCGAAGGAGGACGGCGCCGCGCTCTACCTGGGCACGCCGAACTACACCGCCGGTCAGAAGGCCGGCGAGGCGATGAAGCAGGCGCTCGGCGGCAAGGGCCAGGTCGTGATCCTGGTCGGCTCGCTCACCACCTCGAACGCAGTCGAGCGCATCCAGGGCTTCGAGGACGCGCTCAAGGGCACCGGCATCAAGGTCGCCCAGAAGCTCAGCGACGGCATGGACGCGGCCAAGGCGCTCACCAACGCGCAGACCGCCATCCAGACCAACCCCGACATCAACGGCCTGTACGGGGTGTACTCCTACGACGGGCCGTCCGCCGGCCAGGCCGTACAGGCGGCGGGCAAGACCGGGAGGGTCAAGATCGTCTCGGACGACAGCGACCCGCAGACGCTGAAGTTCGTCCAGTCGGGCGTCATCCAGGCGACCGTGCTGCAGCAGCCGTACCAGCAGGGCTACACGGGCGCGTATCTGCTCGCGGCGTTCAAGGTACTGGGCAAGCAGGCCACGCTGGACTTGGTCAAGCCCTATCTGGAATCGGACGGAGCCACGCTTTCCTCGGGCGTGGGCCTGGTCACCGGAGGGAACCTCGCCGACTACCAGGCCAAGCTCAAGGACCTGGGAATCAGCTGATGGACTCGTCCACCGACATTGGTCCCGGGGCTCCCGGCGACATCGCCGTATCGCTCCGCGACGTGAGCAAGACCTACGGTCCGGTGAAGGTGCTCGACATCGCGCGGCTCGACCTGGCGCGCGGTCAGATCGTGGCAGTGGTCGGCGAGAACGGCGCCGGGAAGTCCACGCTCATGGGCGTGCTCTCCGGCACCGTCACCCCCACCACCGGCGCCATCGAAATCGCGGGGCAGCCGCTCCAGCCCGGCCGCCCCGACCACTCCCGCGACATGGGGGTGGCCCTGGTGGCGCAGGAGTTCCCGCTGGTGGACCAGCTGAGCGTGGCGGAGAACCTGCTGCTCGGGCGGCGCCCGCAGCGGGCCGCCGCCCGCCGGCTCGGCCGGGTGGTGGTCGACCGGGCGGGCACCCGGGCCGAGGCCAGGACGCTGCTGGCCGAGGTCGGGGTGACCGGTGTCGACGTCGACCGGCCGGTCGGGCGCTTCCCGGTCCCCGTACGGCAGATGATCGAGATCGCCAAGGCGTGGGGCCACCGCCCGGTCGTCCTGATCCTGGACGAGCCCACCTCCTCGCTCGGGCCGGTCGAGGCCGAGCGGGTCCTCGGCCTCGCCCGCGCCCATGCCGCGGCCGGCGGCGCGGTGCTCTTCATCGGCCACCGGCTGGACGAGGTGCGGTCGGTGGCCGACCGGGTCGTGGTGCTCCGCAGCGGCCGGCTGGTCGCCGACCTGACCCCCGCGGAGGCCACCGAGGAGCGGATGATCCGCGAGATGGTCGGCAGCGAGCTGGCCCGCGCGGACCTCGCGCCGCCGTCCTCCGTCGAGCGCAGCACCACGCTGAGCGTGCGCGGGCTCACCGCCGACGGGCTCGGACCGGTCGACCTGGACGTGCACGCGGGCGAGATCGTCGGCGTCGCGGGCCTGATGGGCTCGGGCCGCAGCCGGCTGCTGCACACCGTGATGGGCGCCCAGCCGCGTACCGGCGGCTCGGTGGCCCTCGACGGCGCCGACTTCCACCCGCGGCACCCGGCGCGGTCGGTCGAGGCCGGCATCGGCCTGGTGCCCGAGGACCGCAAGGTCCAGTCGCTGCTGCCGGCCCACTCCGTGCGGTGGAACGTCACGCTCGCCACGCTGCGCCGGATCAGCCGCCGCGGTGTGCTGCGGCCGAAGGCCGACAAGGAGCACGCGGCCAGGATCGTCAAGGACCTGGGCGTACGCCTGCACAGCCAGGAGCAGTCGATCAGCTCGCTGTCGGGCGGCAACCAGCAGAAGGCCGTCTTCGGGCGTTGGCTGGCGGCCGACCCGAAGCTGCTGCTGCTCGACGAGCCGACCCGCGGGGTGGACGTCGGCGCCAAGGCCGAGCTCTACCGCCTGATCGACACGGCGGCGCAGGACGGGCTCGCGGTCCTGGTCGCCTCCTCCGAGCTGGAGGAACTGCTCTGGATCTGCCACCGCATCGTGGTGATGGCCCGCGGCCGGATCGTCGCGGACATCCCGCGTGAGCGGTTCGGCAAGAAAGTGATCATGACCGCGGCGGCCGGCTCGCGGCCTGCTGCGGGAGCCCGCCGGGACGCGGGTGCGGGAGCCGGCCGGGACGCCGGGACGGGAGCCGGTACGTCCGGCGAAGGGAAGGCACGCGCATGAGGACCAGCACCGCCCCGGCACTCGCGGACCCGGACGCAGCCGCGCAGCCGCGTACTCCACTGGTCCGGCGGCTGGCCGAGACCCCGGAAGTCGGCGTCGTCGCCGCCTGCGTGGTGGTATTCGTCGCGCTCGCGGTCGACAAGTCCACCTTCGCCGGCGCCGTCAACCTCCAGGGCATGGGCTTCGACCTGGCGCAGTACGGGCTCATCGCGATCGGCGAATCGCTGGTCATCCTCACCGGCGGCATCGACCTGTCGGTGGGCGCGCTGCTGGGCACCAGCGTGATCCTGATGTCCTGGTTCAACGTACGGGCCGGGCTGCCGCCCGTACTCGCGATCCTGGTCACCATGGTCATCGCCGGCACGGTCGGCCTCGTCCACGGGCTCGCCGTCACCCGGCTGAAGATGCCGCCCTTCGTCGTCACCCTGGTCACCTACACCGTCGCCCAGGGCGTCACGCTCGCCATCACCTCGGGCACCTCGATCACCGGCATCGGCGGCTTCTTCGGCGACGTCGGCCAGACGTACGTCGCCCAGGTCCCGCTGCCGCTGATCCTCTTCGCGGCCGTGGCGCTCGCCGCCTGGTTCTTCCTGGAGCGCACCTACGCGGGCCGCCAGGTCTACGCGGTCGGCGGCAACGCCGAGGCGGCCCGGCTGGCCGGCATCCGCGGTGACCGGCGGATCATCTCGATGTACGTCACCAGCTCGCTGCTGTCCGCCTTCGCCGGGATCATGGTGCTGGGCCGGATGGGTGTCGGCTCGGCCAGCGGCGTCGGCGTCGGCTGGGAGCTGTCGGCGATCGCCGCGGCCGTGATCGGCGGGGTGAGCCTGGTCGGCGGGCAGGGCCGCATCCTGGGCATCGTGGCGGGCACCGTGCTGCTCGAACTGATCAACAACGGCCTGACCACGCTGCAGATCAACTCCAACTACACCAACATCGTCCTCGGTTGCGTCCTCGGTCTGGCCATCACCGCCGACCGCCTGCGGGCCAGAACCGTGGCCCGCCGCGGCTGACCCTGCGCGAAACCGCGCCCCGCGCCCCGACTCCCAAGCGCCGGGCCTGCCTTCGGCCTGCCCCCACGCAGGCGCCCCCCTCACGCCGGAGCCGCGTCAACGGCCGCCGGCCGCACAACACCACCCGCTGGGCTCCGCGCCCGGCACACCCCCCACACAGAGGAGAACCCGGTGTCCGCACCACTGACCGTCCTGTTCCAGCGGCAGTTCAGAAAATACGTCCTGGCGGCTGCCGCCGTCCTCGCGCTCATCGCCGGTGTCCTGGCCGGCGGCTCGCACGCCTCGCAGGCGGCGGGCTCCCTGCCGTGCGACATCTACGCCTCCGGCGGTACGCCCTGCGTGGCCGCGCACAGCACCACCCGTGCGCTGTACAGCTCCTACGCCGGCCCGCTCTACCAGGTCAGGCGCTCGTCGGACAACACGTACAAGAGCTTCAGCCCGACGACCGCGGGCGGCTACCCCGACGCGTCCGCGCAGGACTCCTTCTGCTCCGGTACGGCCTGCGTCATCACGCGGATCTACGACCAGTCCGGGCGCGGCAACGACCTGACCCAGGCACCCGGTGGCGGTGCGGCCGGCGGCCCGGACAACCTGAGTGACGCCACTGCCGCACCGACCACGGTGGGCGGCCACAAGGCCTACGGCGTGTACATCGCGCCCGGCACGGGCTACCGCAACGACAACACCAACGGCATCGCCACGGGTGACAGTCCGGAGGGGATGTACGCGATCTTCGACGGCACGCACTACAACGGCGGCTGCTGCTTCGACTACGGCAATGCCGAGACGAACAACAACGACGACGGCAACGGCACGATGGAAGCGATCTACTTCGGCAACATCAAGGTCTGGGGCTACGGTTCGGGCAACGGCCCGTGGATCATGGCCGACCTGGAGAACGGCCTGTTCTCCGGCGTCAACCAGCACCTCAACTCCGGTGACCCGACGGTCAACTACCGCTACACCACCGCGATCGTCAAGGGCGAGCCCAACCACTGGGCCATCCGCGGCGGCAACGCCCAGTCCGGCGGCCTGTCCACCTTCTACAACGGGGTACGTCCCAACGTCTCGGGCTACAACCCGATGAAGAAGCAGGGCGCCATCATCCTCGGCATCGGCGGCGACAACAGCAAGGGCGCCCAGGGCACCTTCTACGAAGGCGTCATGACCTCCGGCTACCCGTCGGACGCCACCGAGAACGCCGTCCAGGCCAACATCAACTCCGTCAACTACGGCGGCACCAGCTCGGGCGGCGGCAACCCCGGCACCCTGACGCCCGGCTCCCGGATCTCCCTGCAGGCCACCACTTCCTGCTGCACCGCGGACTACATCAAGCACGACGACAATGACACCAACGTGGTCATCGCGGGTGTCTCCTCGTCGTCCTCGTCCACCGACAAGGGCGACGCAACCTGGATCGTCCGAGCCGGCTTGGCCAACGGCTCCTGCGTATCGTTCGAGTCGGCGAACAAGTCCGGCCAGTACCTGCGCCACCAGAACTACCAACTGCACCTCGCGGGCAACGACGGTTCCTCGACGTTCACGCAGGACGCCACATTCTGCCCGCAGTCCGGGCACAACGGCCAGGGATACTCCTTCCAGTCGGCGAACTACACCAACCGGTACCTACGGCACTACGACTACACCGTCTACATCGCCTCCAACGGCGGCTCGAACACGTTCGACGCCACCACTTCCTGGAACGACGACACCAGCTGGAACGTCGCCACCCCCTGGTCCTGACACCCGGATCAGCGTCCGCTCCGATCGAAGGCCGCGCCGCCGGACACAGGCCCGGCGGCGCGGCTCGCCGGCTCATCAGACCCGGCGAGCCCCTTCCCGGAGCCAAGGGCTGTGCCCTTGGCTCCTGCGGGGTCGGCACCGGCCCAGGCGACTGGTCGCGGCCTGAGCGCCGTCAGGCTGTCGCGCAGGTGCCGCCGTTGAGTGTGAAGGAGGTCGGGGCGGGGTTGGTGCTGCCCTGGTTGGCGAGGAAGCCCACGCTGACGGAGCCGCCGGCGGGGATGGCGCGGGTGTAGTCCACCGGGGTCACGGTCACGGTGCCGCCGTCCTGTCCGGGGGTGCCTCCCCACATCTGGGTGATGGTCTGGCCGGCGGTGAAGGAGAAGGTGAGGGTCCAGCCGTCGAGGGCGGCACTCCCGGTGTTGTGGATGACGATCTCGCCCTGGAAGCCGCCGCTCCAGCTTCCCGTCACCTGGTATCCGACCCCGCAGCCGCCTGTCGAGGTGCCGGCGGACGTGGTGACGGTGACGGTGCTGCTGCGGGTCGAGCGGTTGCCGGCCGCGTCGCGTGCGTACACCGCGAAGGTGTAGGCGGTGCCGGCGGTCAGTCCGGTGACGGTGGCTCCGGCGGTGGTGGAGGACGCGGCGGCGGTTTCGGTGCTGCCGCTGAGGCGGACCACGTCGTAGCCGGTCACGCCGGTGTTGTCGGTGGAGGCCGCCCAGTTCAGCGTGACGGAGGTGGTGGTGACGCCGCTGGCTGTCGGGGTACCGGGCGTGGTGGGCGGTGTGGTGTCGGTCCCGCCGGAGGCGCCCACGGTGATGACGAAGGTGGTCACACTCTGCGCGGGAAGCGCGGCGGTCAGGGTGCCGTTGCTCAGGCTGGGCCCGCTCAGGGACGCGAGGGTCCTGCTGGCGTCGGTGACGTAGGAGGCCACGCCGGACGGTGTGGTGTTCGCCAGGGTGAACTGCTGGCTCGCCGCGCTGGTGGCCTTGTTGACCGCGACGATGACCACTGTCGAGCCACCGGTGTAAGCGGAGGTGTAGACGTTCGTCTGCGGGTTCGATGCCGTGTTGATGCGCACGTACCCGGGGCGGACGAACTTCGAGAAATGCGCCATGATCGCGCCGCGCTTGCTGATCTGCCCGTCCTCGCGCAGGGGTCCGTAGCTGCGCCGGATGTACCACCACACGTACGCCTGGAACTCGGCGTCCACCATCGCGTGGTGCATGTGCTCCCCGACGCCGAGTGCCGCGGGCCACAGGTCCGCGGAGTCCGTGCTGTTGGGGTAGTAGACCTCCGTCATCCACAGTTCCTTGCCCTGCCCCTTCTGCTGGAAGAGGGGGTACGGGAAGTCCGAGAACGCCGTGCCGTAGAGGTGGGCGCCGAGGATGTCCAGGTTGGCAAGGGCCGTGGAGTCGTTGAGGATCGGGTCCGACATGTTCTTGACGTACTGGAACGACTCCGGCGCGATGACCCTGGTGCTGATCGAGCCGGCGTTGCTCCGCAGGAAGGTGACGATCTCGCTCGACGTCCACCACGTCCAGTCCTGGGCGTAGTCGGGCTCGTTCTGGATCGAGATGGCGTACAGATCCACCCCGTTGCTCTTCATGAACTGGGTGAAGTCGTTCAGGTGCTGCGCGTAGGCCGCGTAGCTGTCATGCCGTAGCCGCTTGGCGTTGGTCTGGCTTCCACGGGTGAACGTCTCGACCATGGTGGCCGGCGGATTCCAGGGCGAGGCGAAGACGATCGCCCCCTGAGCGACGGCCCGCTGTGCTGTCGCCACCTCGGCGCCCCAGTTCGCCTTGTTCTCGTCGACGTGGATGCGCAGGATGGAGAAGCCCAGCTGTCCCGTGCCGTTCCCGAACGCCGTATCCCGCTGGGCGGCTGTCAGGTCGCCGGCCCAGGCGGGATGGTTCATGCCGCCGAAGCCCCGGATCGTCTGCCGCCGCGCGGACGGGTCCACGGTCACGGCGGCAGCCGCCGCGGCCGTCGCGCTGGAGGACGGCATCGCCATCGCGAGGACGGGCAGAGCCCCCATGGTCGCCAGCACGGCTCTCCGGCTCGGGGACCCGGGCCCTGCGGTCTTCGCTTCGTCCTGCCGTGGTGTCATGGCTCTCTCCTGAGCTTGGTGGGGGGAGTGATCAGCAGGCAGCGCCCTGGCGCGGCGACGGCGAACCGAGCTGCTCGAGCGTTCGACGCGTCGGCCGGTCGAACGTCCGGCTGCGCCGTGGGGAGTTCACGGTCACCGGTGACGCGCGTAAGGAGGGTGGCTTGCGCGCGTGCGCCTGGGAGATGCCGTCCTGCGGAGTCGGGGCTGCCTGCGGCATCGGCCGTCGGCGCATGCTCTTCACGCGGGACCGGCGAGTCCGGCTCGCTCGGTGACACCGCGGACGAGGGGTTCAGCGGCGGACGCGGACCGACCGGTGCCGACCGTTGTGCCTTCCGGGCGGGCGCGGGAATCGGGTGAGCACGCGGACTTCTCCTTGCGGTGGGGGTGGGCAAGGCGGCGCGAGGGTGAGACTGTTAGCGCTAACAGGTTTCCACGGATGCCGGTCCATGGGATGCGGGTCAGTTCTGACGACGGCAGCCTGCACCCAGGGTTGTGTGATGTCAACCCCTGTCGCGGCGGCCTGTCAAGTCCCAGTGGCCGCGGCAGGCGAGCCTTCCCGCTGTCATTGACGCCCGGTGGAACGGTCTGCTTACCTTGCTCTCCACAACCCGCCGCAGCTGACCGGTTGCCGGATCGGACGCCGAGTGCGGGAAGGCTGCCTCGCCGCCACAAGTGCGGGTCCGGCCTTGGCTTCACTTTCGCAGATCGCCCCTCCTAGCGGTTCGCGCGTACCTGACAGGTAACCGCTGCTTCACGCTGCTGGAGGTTCCATGATCGCGATCGTGTGCGCCCGTCCTCATCGCGGGTGCTCTCGCCGGACGGCCTGGCCGTCGCCCCGCAGGTGATTCCACTATCCGGCCGGGCTGTCGCGGCCCGCACCTGGATCCTGCTTACGCCGGTCCGCAGAACCGGGCTGCCTGGACGCATGGACAGGCCGAAGCGGCATCCGACGGATGTTAGCGCAATCAATCCTCTCATGGCTCGTTACTCGAGGAGCGTGTTCTGTGAAACGGAGAGATATGTTCAGACGCTACAGGTCGCTGCCGATCGCCCTGCTCGCCATGGTGCTGGCTGCTGCCGGGGTCTCAATCGTGGCAACATCGGCGCAGGCCGCCAGCGGCTGCCAGGTCGACTACAGCGTCACGAACGACTGGCCCGGTGGCTTCGGTGCGAACGTGAGCATCACCAATCTCGGTGCGCCGGTCACAAGCTGGCAGCTTTCCTGGGCCTTCGCCGGCGGACAGACCATCACGCAGCTGTGGAGTGGCTCCTACACCCAGACCGGCAGCCAAGTCACGGTGACCAACACCTCCTGGAACGGCAGTCTGGCCACCGGCGCGTCCACCGACTTCGGCTTCAACGGCGCCTACGGTTCCACCAATCCCGTCCCCACCGGCTTCACGCTCAACGGCACGGCCTGCACGGGCGCCGTCACCACCACCCCGCCGACCACACCGACGACGACGCCCCCGACCACTCCGCCCACGACGCCCCCCACCACCCCGCCGACGTCGGGTGGTACGTGCTCTCTTCCGTCCACGTACCGGTGGTCGTCGACAGGTGCGCTGGCGCAGCCGGCGAACGGGTGGGTCTCGCTGAAGGACTTCACCAACGTGGTGTACAACGGCAAGCACCTGGTCTACGCCTCGAACGTCAACGGATCGTCCTACGGTTCGATGGCATTCAGCCCCTTCACCAACTGGTCGGACATGGCCTCGGCCGGCCAGACCGGGATGAGCCAGTCCACGGTGGCACCCACCCTGTTCTACTTCGCGCCGAAGAACATCTGGGTGCTGGCCTACCAGTGGGGCGCGTGGCCCTTCATCTACCGTACGTCGAGCGATCCGACGAACCCCAACGGCTGGTCGGCGCCGCAGGCGCTGTTCACCGGGAGCATCTCCGGCTCGGGTACCGGTCCGATCGATCAGACGCTGATCGGGGACGGCCAGAACATGTACCTGTTCTTCGCCGGTGACAACGGGAAGATCTACCGGGCGAGCATGCCGATCGGGAACTTCCCCGGCAGCTTCGGCTCCAACTACACCACCGTCATGAGCGACTCCACCAACAACCTCTTCGAAGCCGTGCAGGTCTACAAGGTCCAGGGCCAGAGCCAGTACCTCATGATCGTGGAGGCGATAGGCGCCAACGGCCGGTACTTCCGCTCCTACACGGCATCCAGCCTGAGCGGCTCGTGGACCCCGCAGGCCGCCAGCGAGAGCAACCCCTTCGCCGGCAAGGCCAACAGCGGCGCCACCTGGACCAACGACATCAGCCACGGCGACCTCGTCCGCAACAACCCCGACCAGACCATGACCATCGACCCCTGCAACCTCCAGTTCCTCTACCAGGGCAAAAACCCCAACGCAAGCGGTTCCTACGACCAACTGCCCTGGCGGCCGGGGGTCCTGACCTTGCAGCACTGACCCACCGGACCGTACCCACCGACCGAGGGGCCCGGCTGTACGCCCGCCAGGGCCCCTCTCCCCAGCGGACCTTTGCCGGCCTGAGTGGTGGCGGCCTGCTTGCGCGGCGACGGAGCGGACCGGGAAGTGGCCGACCGCTGCCCGGGAAGCCGTGCGACCCCGGTCCCGACCGGGATTCCGGCGTCCTCGCCGCCCAGTGCTCGCTGCACATTCAGCAGCACATCCCGATCGCGCCGAAGCGCCTGCAACTCCTCATCGAGTGCCGCAACGTCATCGGCGATTCTCTCCTGTCCCTCCGCGTTGACCCGGTGCCCGGTTGATCCGGCCTGCGCATCGGTTGAGGAAAACGTCTTCTCGGCGCTCGTCGTCCGCTCCGCGCGGAGCCAATCGCGGTATCCGCAGGGAGCGGTGGCCTTGCGTGCTCCCTTGACCCGGGATTCGGCCGGTCCTACGGTATCCGCTGGAAAACCGTTTGCTCGATTGCGCAGAGCGCACATGACGTAGGCCGGCCGAACCAGGCACCGCAGGACGGGCGGGGCGCTGGTGTCGACGGCGCTACCGGTTGCACGGCATCACCCCAACTCCTCAGGAGGGCATTTCGCCATGCGTGGATTCGCGCATCTCCAGCCAAGGCGGCCGCTGGGCCGCACCCTCGGTCTGGGAGCCGCAGCGCTGGGCGTGGTCTCGACCGCGTTCCTCGGCGCCCCCGCCCAAGCGGCACCGACCCCGTCCACCACCCTCGTGGTCAACGCCAACCAGGTCCTGCGGCCGGTCACCCATGTCGCGACCGGCTCGCTGTACGGACTCGCCAACGCCAGCGCGCCGGCCGACAACCTGGTGCAGGCGATCAAGCCGAACACATTCGTGCAGATGCCCGCCGGCGGACACCAGCAGGGCTCGGGTGACATCCTGGTTGTCGCACCGAAGGCCGCCAGGGCGGGCGCGAAGGTCGTCAACCGGCTGTCCGACTACTACGCGGGCTGGCCGTACCAGTTCAGCTGGAGCAACTGGCTGAGCGTGGTCGACGACCAGATCGCCAAAACCAAGGCCGCGGGGATCACCAACCTCGCCGCCTACGCACCGTGGAACGAGTCCGACAACACCTGGCTCTCCCAGAACGGCACCTTCGAGGACTTCTGGACCAGGACCTACCGCGAGATCCGCTCGAAGGACTCCACGACGCCGATCCAGGGCCCGAGCTTCTCGGACAACATCAGCGACATGGACAACTTCCTGAAGAACGCGGTCGCCACCAACACCGTGCCGGACATCATCGCCTGGCACGAGCTGATCCGCTCCTCCAAGATCGCCGGCGACGTCGCCACCGTCACCGCGCTGGAGAACAAGTACGGCATCAGCCCGCGGCCGATCGCCATCGAGGAGTACGCAGCCCCCTCCGAGGTCGGCATCCCGGGTGCCCTGGTGGGCTACGTCGCCAAGTTCGAGCGGCTGGGCGTCCACGATGCCGAACTGGCCTTCTGGAACCAGTCCGGAGCGCTCGGCGACCTGCTGACCGGCCAGGGCGGCAGTCCCAACGGCGCCTACTGGCTGTACAGGTGGTACGCCGACATGAGCGGCTCGATGCTCACCACCACCGCGCCCGCGCAGACCGGCATCGACGGAGCGGCGTCCCGCAACAGCGCGGGCAACGAGGTCGACGTCGTCTTCGGCGGCGGGTCCGGCGACTCCGCCGTCACTGTGAACGGCCTGAACTCGCTCCCGGCCTTCGGGTCGACCGCGCACGTCAAGGTCGAGTACACACCGTCGCGTGGCCGCACCACCGCGGTGTCAGGGCCGATCACCCTGTCCGATTCCAACTACACGGTGAACAACGGCTCCATCACCGTCCCGGTGACCACCAACACCACTGACGGGTACCACCTGGTGATCACGCCGGGAACCGGGGGCGGATCCACCACCCTGGACGGCAACTACCTCATCACCAACAAAAACAGCGGACTCGCGCTCGACACCCAGAACAGGGGCACCGCCCAGGGCACTCTGGTCGACCAGGCCACCCTCAGCTCCTCGTCCACCCAGACCTGGAGCCTGGTGTCCGCCGGCTCCGGTCTCTACAAGATCCGCAACCAGGCGAGCGGTCTGCTGCTCGGCATCACCGACGCCGGCACTTCGGACGGCGGCACGGCGCTGATCTGGGGCGACAACGGAACCTCGGACCACCTGTGGAGTGCCGTGCCCGACGGCACCGGCTACTACAAGATCGTCAACAGCAACAGCCACCTGCTGCTGGGCGTGCAGAACATGAGCACCAGCAGCGGCGCCCAGGTCCTGCAGTGGGATGACAACGGTACCGCCGACCATCTGTGGAAGCTCACCGCACGCTGACATCCGGTCGCCGGCTCCGAGTCGATGAATCAGCCCGGCCGGTCGCCCCCGAAGCCCACGGGGCAACCGGCCGGGTGTCAAGCGGAATCACGGATGACCAACTGGCAGGGAACGGTCCGGACACCGCCGGCCGTCGTGCCGTCGATGGCGTCCAGCAGCCGCAGGGCGGCGATGCGGCCGATCTCGCCCAGGTTCATGTCGATCGTGGTGAGCGGGGGACGCGAGGCAAGCGCCATGGTGTCCCAGTTGTCGTAGCCGATGACGGCGGTGTCGTCGGGAACGTGCCGTCCTTCCTCGCGGAGCGTGTCGGTGACGCCTCGGGCGATCTGGTCGTTCCCGCAGAAGAAAGCGTCGGTTCCCGGCGCGGCGCGAAGTACGCTTCGGGCGGCTCGCCGTCCCCAGGCCTCGCTCCAGTCGCCGAAGTACACCTGCCCGCCGGAGAGTTCGAGGCCTGCACGGGCGAGCAGGTCCTGGGTGAGCCCCGCGCGCAGACGGGCCGCCGCGTGGTGGGCCGGGCCGGACACGTGTGCGATGCGCTGCCGCCCCGAGCCGATCAGGTGCTCCACGGCCAGCCGGGCCCCGCCCTCGTCGTCGCTGGCCACCGACATGTCCGCGGGATCCTCCGACGGGGCCAGCGCGTAGACGGTCGGGACGTCCTGCAGGCCCCGCAGCGGCGGCCTGGGGTCCGTACGCCGTCCGGTGACGATGATGCCGTCCACCCGACGGGCCAGCAGGGTCTGCACGTAGTGGCGTTCGCGGATCGCGTCGCCACGGGTGTCGCACAGCAGGACGGAGATCTTGCCGGCGCCGAGCGCGTCCTCCGCGCCGAGCAGCACCGGCGTGCTGAAACGGCCGATTCCGTCGGTGGTGATCAGTCCCACCGTCCAGGTACGCCCTGCCAGCAGCGCCCGGGCCTGCTCGTTGGGCTGGAAGTCCAGGCGCCGTGCCGCCTCGAGCACCCGATCGCGGGTCTCAGGACGCATACGGCCGTTGCCGCTCAGCGCCTTGGACGCCGTACCCACGCTGACGCCCGCCACCACGGCCACATCCGTCAGTGTCACCCGCCCCGGACGCGGGCGCCGATCAGTCTCTGTCACGGACAATCCTTTTCTCATTTTCAGGCCAGCATTCATCCTGCCAGTAGTCGGCCGGTATCCCAAGTCTCATGTGAGACCGGACAGTGAGCGCGTGAGAGGTCTTGACGGCCTCGCCGGGCGTCCCTAGGTTTCGTTCAAGAAAACCGTTGCTCATCTTGAGCGCGGGCCGATCCGTCGACGGCCGGTGCATCCGCGCGGACGTGACCCGCGGTGTCGCCGGCCGGAACGGCATCCTTCGCCCGACCGTACATTCCAGGGGAGATCCATGTCCCAGAGCAAACCGACATCACCTGGCCCTGCCGGGCCCGTGCGGCCGGGGCCCGGGGGCGCCCTGCGTCCCGTTGCGGCGGCCGACATCACGGGCGGTTTCTGGCATGGCCGCCGTGAGGTCAACGCCCGTGTCGGGATTCCGCAGGGGCCGGACCTGCTGGAGTCGGCCGGGAACCTGCAGAACCTGCGGCTGGCGGCAGGCACGGCCGAAGGAGCTATCAGGGGCGACCTGCCCTTCATGGACTCCGACGTCTACAAGTGGCTGGAGGCCGCCGCCTGGCAGCTCGGCGCGTCGGCCGCTCCTGTCGAGGCCGGCTCGGCTGCCACGCCCGGGTTGGCCGCCGATGTGGATCGGATCATCGCGCTGGTCGCGGATGCCCAGCAGCCCGACGGCTATTTGAACACCTGGTTCCAGGTGACCGCGGACGGCCGCCGCTACGAGGACCTGCGCTGGGGGCACGAGCTGTACTGCGCCGGTCACCTCATCCAGGCCGCGGTCGCCCACCACCGGGCGACCGGCGGCAAGGAACTGCTGGACGTGGCGGTCCGGTTCGCCGACCACCTGGACTCCGTCTTCGGCCGCGGTAGGCAGATCGACGGCTTCGACGGCCACCCCGAGGTCGAGACGGCGCTGGTCGAGCTGTACCGGGAGACCGGAGAGCGGCGCTACCTGGATCTGGCGGGCTATTTCGTGGAACGCCACGGCCACGGCCTGCTCGGCGGTGAAGCGTACTGCCAGGACCGGACGCCGCTGCGAGTCCAGGAGAACGTCGAGGGCCACGCGGTGCGCCAGTTGTACCTGCTGGCCGGTGCCGCGGACCTGGCCGCGGAGACCGGGGACGCCGGACTGCTGGCGGCGTGCGAGCGGCTGTGGGCGGCCATGGTGGCCACCAAGACCCACATCACCGGCGGACTCGGCGCCCATCACGACGAGGAGGACTTCGGCGACCCGTACGAACTTCCGAACGAGCGTGCCTACTGCGAGACGTGCGCCGCCGTCGCATCTGTGCACTTCAGCTGGCGGATGGCGCTGCTCACCGGGGAGGCCCGCTACAGCGACCTGATCGAGCGCACACTCTTCAACGGCTTCCTCGCCGGAGTCTCGCTGGACGGCGCGAGCTGGCTGTACGTCAATCCGCTCCAGGTCCGCGACGGCCACACCGACACCGGCGGCGACCAGTCCTCCCGCAGGACCCGGTGGTTCCGCTGCGCCTGCTGCCCGCCCAACGTCATGCGGCTGCTCGCCAGCCTGGAGCACTACATCGCCTCCACCGATGCGGGCGGCCTGCAGGTCCACCAGTACGCCACCGGCCGATACGCCGGCGACATGGCCGGTGACCCGCTTGTTGTGAGCGCTCACACGGACTATCCCTGGTCGGGAACCGTGCGGCTCACCATTGAAGAGTGTCCCCTGGACAGGCCGTGGACCCTGTCCCTGCGCATCCCCCAGTGGTCCACCGGCCACCGGATCTCGGTGACGGGATCGGAAGCCGCGCCCGCCACCGTGGACGCCGGCTGGCTGCGGCTGGAGGGACGGTGGACCCCGGGTGACGAGGTCACGCTCGAACTGGCCACCGCACCGCGGCTGGTGGCGGCCCACCCCCGCGTCGACGCCGTCCGCGGCTGCGTCGCCGTCGAACGCGGGCCACTCGTGTACTGCCTGGAGGGCGTCGACAACCCTGGTGGGCTGGACGACGTCGTCATCGACACCACCCGGCCGCTTCTGGCGGAGCCACGCCCCGAACTACTGGGCGGCGTCATCACGGTGACGGCCGCAGGGTACCGGCGCACCCCACCCGACTGCGGCTGGTGGCCCTACCGCGATCTCGACGGGCCGGATCGCACCTCCGCTCGGCACACCACGTCCCAGGACCTGGCGGTGGCCCTGACCGCCGTCCCCTACTACGCCTGGGCCAACCGGCACGGCGGACCCATGCGGGTGTGGATACCCACTGGCTAGGCCGCAGCCTCCCGCTCGCGCTCATTCTCATCGACCGGTCACGAACCAGCCAAGGATCACCATGAGACACACACGCTTCGCCATCGCTGCCGTCGCGGCCTGTACCACTCTGGCCGGGGTCACCGCCTGCGGCGGCTCCGGCGGCGGCTCGTCCTCGTCCGCCGCGTCGGGGACCTACACCTTCTGGGACCCCTACCCGCAGTTCGACGGTTCCTCGGCGTGGGCGAAGCTGGTCGCGGCGTGCGGCACCAAAGCGGGCGTCAACGTCAAGCGCACCGCGTACGACACCACCGAGCTGGGCAACAAGGCCCTGCTTGCGGCCCAGCAGGGCAACGCCCCTGACGTGATGCTCGTGGACAACCCGGTGGTGTCCACCCTGGTGCAGGCCGAGATCCTCAACAAGATGAGCGACGTCGGTGTGTCGACCACGTCGATCCAGGCCAACATCATCGGCGCCGGCACCCTGGACGGTTCGTCCTACGGCATCCCCATCGGGGCCAACACCCTCGCGCTGTACTACAACAAGAACGTACTCGACGCCGCCCACGTCGACCCTGCCTCGGTCAAGGACTGGGACTCCCTGACCGCGGCACTGCAGAAGGTCAAGGCCGCGGGCAGGAAGGGCATCACCTTCTCCGCGATCGGCACCGAGGAGGGCAGCTTCCAGTTCCTGCCCTGGTTCTGGGGCGCCAAGGGCGACCTGACCCACTTGGACAACTCCGACGGGCAGGCCGCACTGACGCTGTGGAAGAACTGGGTCTCCCAGGGACTGGCTCCCAACGACGTGCTGAGCAACACCCAGACCACCAGCTGGCAGGAGTTCGCCACCGGCCAGTACGCCTTCGGGGAGAACGGCACCTGGCAACTTGCCAACGCCAAGAAGACCGGCTTCCCCTACGGTGTGATCAGCATCCCCGCCCGCGCCGGGGGCGCCGCTCCGGCGCCGACCGGGGGAGAGTTCGTGACGGTGCCGGTGCAGAAGGACACGGCACGGTACAAGGTCTCGGCGAAGATCGTCGCCTGCCTGACCGACAGCCCGAACCTGCTGGCGACCGACACCACCTTGTCCTACATCGCCCCCACCGGCGTGGTGCAGAGCCGGCAGACCACCGCCGACCCGGAACTGAAGCCCTGGACAGAGGCAGTGGCGGCCGCCCGTGGGCGGACCAGCGACGGCCTGGGCGTGCGCTATCCGGTGATCTCCCAGCAGTTGTGGACGGCGGTGCAGTCGGCGCTTTCCGGGAGCAAGAGTCCGCAGGCGGCGCTGAAAGCCGCGCAGTCCGCGGCTGACAGCCACAAGGACTGACCGATCCGGCCCCCGCGCCGGCGTGTGCGCCATCGGGTGCAGGGCTGTCCCGGCCCGGTATCCGATGAATGAGACCCCGCCGTGCCGCCGCCCGTCCCGGCGGCACGGCGGAACCGGCACCGTTCCGGCCTCCCGCGCCTCCCGCGCCTCCCCGTGTACCGGGACGGCGACGGTACGTGCCCGGGCGGGATCGCGGTCCGCCCGGGCAGCCCACAGATGGAGGAGTACATATGTCCACCGTCCACGTCGACGGAATCCCGTTGCCGCCGATGGAGCCCGGGACCGGTCGCGAGCAGGCGCGCTCCCGGCCACGCCACACAGCCCCGGGCCGTCATGGTCGCAGGACCTCACAGCTGGCCGCCTGGGGGTTCCTGGCGCCGGTCATCGTGTACCTGGGGGCGTTCTACGCCTATCCGCTGTACCGCAACCTCGACCTGTCCTTGCGGCACTACACGGTGCGGTCGTTCGTACAGGGCGATGCGCCCTTCTCCGGCTGGGACAACTTCCGGCAGGTGATCGACGATCCGACGTTCGGCACCGCCCTGCGCAACACGATGGTCTTCACGCTGGTGTCGATCCTCTTCCAGTACGTCCTCGGGCTCGGGCTCGCGGTGTTCTTCCACCGCGGCTTCCGTCTCGCCCCGACACTGCGCGCGCTGTTCCTGATCCCGTGGCTGCTGCCGCTGATCGTGTCGGCCTCGACGTGGTCGTGGATGCTCAACAGCGAGTCAGGCGTGGTCAACTACGCCCTGCATCTGACCGGCATCGGCGAGGTGGACTGGCTGACCTCGCCGCACTGGGCACTGACCTCGGTGATCATCGCGAACATCTGGATCGGCGTCCCGTTCAACCTGGTCATCCTCCACAGCGGCCTGCAGAACATCCCCGCCGAGCTTTACGAGGCCGCCTCGCTGGACGGCGCGAGCGGCTGGCAGCAGTTCCGGCGCATCACCTTCCCGCTGCTGCGGCCGGTCTCGGCCGTCACCGTACTGCTCGGCCTGATCTACACCCTCAAGGTCTTCGACCTGATCTGGATCATGACCAAGGGCGGCCCAGGCGACGCGTCGACCACCCTGTCCACCTGGTCCTACCGCTTCGGCTTCGGATCGCTGCTGCCGCAGTTCGGCCCCGGAGCCGCGGTCGGCAACATCCTCATCGTCACCGCCCTGGTCTTCGGCCTGTTCTACATCCGCCTCCAAAGGAGCCAGCCGGCATGACATCCCGCGTGTTCCGCTCCCGCCGCAACACCGTCATCGGCGTCGTCCTGACCGCGGTCATGCTCTTCCCGGTCTACTGGATGGTCAACGTCTCGCTCACCCCGCAGCAGGACATGCGCAAGAGCCCGCCGGACCTGCTCCCGCTGCACCCCACCTTCACCGGCTACCGGGCCGTCCTCGACGACCAGTTGCCCTACCTGTGGGTGAGCCTGCTGATCGGTCTGGGCACCGTCGCGCTGACCCTGGTGCTGTCCGCGCCGGCCGGCTACGCGATGGCCAAGCTCCGCCCGCGCGGCGGAGGCCTGGTCGGACTGGTGCTGCTGATCGCCCAGATGATCCCCGGGATCGTGATGGCGATGGGCTTCTACGGCATCTTTCTCAACCTCGGCATCATGAACACCTGGTGGGGACTGGTCGTGGCCGACTCCACCATCGCCGTGCCCTTCGGCGTGATGATCTTCACCGCTTTCATGTCCGGGATACCGGACGAGCTGATCTCCGCGGCCAAGGTCGACGGCGCCAACGCCTGGCGCACCTTCACGTCCGTCGTCCTCCCGGTCTCACGCAACGCGGTCGTGACGGTCTCGCTGTTCAGCTTCCTGTGGGCCTGGTCGGACTTCGTGTTCGCCAACACCCTCGACAGCGGCGGCGGGATGCGCCCCATCACGCTCGGCATCTACAAATACATCGGCAACAACAACCAGGAGTGGAACGCCATCATGGCCACCGCCGTCGTGGCCTCCATCCCCGCGGCCGCCCTGCTGGTCGTCGCCCAGCGCTACGTCGCCGCCGGCGTCACCGCGGGAGCGGTCAAAGACTGACGCCGAGGAGCGGACCGACCGGCTGACCCGGGCGCCCGCTGGGGAACGGGCCCACATGGACGCAGGCCGGTGTCGAGCAGACCCTGGCCGACATGGCTTCGAAGGGGGCTTCGCCGGGATCCGCCCGGAGCGGCCTGGCGGGGCAACCGCCGAGGAGTGCCACCGGCACACCGGTGGCACTCCTCCATCGTGTCAGCGGCCGGCCTCGTGCACCGGGGCGGCTGCGGTGCCGCCGGGTCACATGGGCGGCTGGAGGGTTCGTGTGGGCTGGACGGCCGGCCGGGCCGGTCAGCCGGACGCCTTGTCGGCGGCGCCCTTCTCGGTTTTGGCACCGTCGGTGAGCAGAGTGCCGCCGGTGGTCTCCAGGTGCGCGCGGACGAACCACTGGAACTGCTCCAGGTCGCGGAGCTGCCCGATCAAGAGATCCTCCGTGGCCGGGTCGATCTCACCTGTCGCCTCGACCGCCTCGCGGACGGCTTCGATGACGCCGGTGTAGACCAGGTTGAGAGCCCCGAGGTGGGCGATCGCGTCCTGGCGGCCGATGCTGTAGTCGTCCCAGGTCCGGTTGCCGACCAGGGCGCCGGGGGTGCCCAGGGCGACCCCGCCGAGTGCGGCGATGCGCTCCGCGACATCATCGGCCATGGCACGGACTCGGTCCACCTGGGGATCGAGCATTTCGTGGACGGCGATGAAGTGGGGCCCGACGACATTCCAGTGGATGTGCTTCAGCGTCAGGTGGAGGTCGTTCAGGGCGTGCAGCCGCATCTGGAGGATACTGATGAGCTCCGCACCCTGTTCCGTCTTCAGCCCGGGAACGGTGTATTTCGGAAGGTTTCGTGCAGGCACGGCTCTCTCACTTTCCTCAACTGACGTCTTATGGATCTCCTTGTGCCCCCTGTGGCGCTTTATGCACCTCAATTCACACCCAAGGGTGAAGGGTCCTGAGCCCTTCTGCATCCGCATCCGCCGACCCGGACGGTTGCCTGGAAGCCCTGGGTACCTTGCGGTGCGACAGGTTGCGCAGGGTGGACGTCCGCCTCTCCAAGGGCCGGCGTCGGATGCGCCGGCGACGACGCGCCGGTCGGCTGCTGGGGCACTACCGGACCCGCCAGGAGTCATCGCCCTGGGGCGGCCCCTTTCACCCCTGATGGTTGTGACGCGTTGGTGAGGTCGGCGCCGGTGGCGGCGTCCCGCTCAAAGTGGCCGGTGCCGTGCCAGTCCAGGCAGATGACAGTCGCGTCATCCTTCAGACGGGCCTGATTGGCGTCGACGATCGCCGCGATGAGGGTACGGGCGGCCTCGCGGGGATGCAGCACGCGAGTGCGGACGATCAGGTCCGACAGGTCCGGGTCCGCGGCGTTGCGTTCCAGCATGCCGTCCGTCAGCATCACCAGCCGGTCTCCGGGCCGCAGGTCGAGCCGCTGGACCCGGTAGCTGTGGGGGATGCGGACGCCGAACGGCATATCGATCTCGGGAGCGATCTGCTGCACGTGGCCGTCCCGCATCCGCAGCGGCCAGGGATGGCCGGCGTTGACGAACTCGGTCCCGCCGTCGAGCAGGCTGATCCGCAGCAGTTGGCCGGTGACGTAGCCCCGCTGCCCGTGCTCGCGCAGGGCCAGGTCGGCCTGGAGGGCCTGTTCGAGGAGGCTTGCGCCTGCCCGCCGGGCCCGGCGCAGGGCACTCACCACGAGGGTGGCGAGCAGCGCGGCGGCGACGTCGTGCCCCATGGCATCGGTCACGGAGAGCTGGACGGCGTCCCGGTCGATGACGTAGTCGAAGGTGTCGCCGCCAACGTGGTCGGCGGGCTCCAAGGCGCCGGCGACCGCGAATTGCGCGGCCTCGCACGCCAGCGAGGCCGGGAGCAGCCGGTGCTGGATCTCCGCGGCCAGACTCAGCGGGGTGGTGCGGCGGGCCCATTGGTACACGTCGGTGAACGAGCGGTTCGCTATGACGATGTACGCCAGCGCGTGTGCGGTCTCGCTGATCTCCCGCATCACCTCCGCGTCAGGCGCCGCGGGCAGGAACAGCTCAAGGAGCCCGATGGCGTCCCCGCGGTTCGTCACCGGAGCGACGATCCGCACCAGCGCCCCCTCGCCGTCGGACTCCGTGGCCGGCTGCTGCGTGCGGATCACGTCGTCGTACAGGGTGCCCCGCAGCCGAATGCGCCGGGCGGGCTCACCGGTCCCGATGCTGCCCGCGGCTCCGAGCCGTACGACTGAGCTGCCGGTGAAATCGGTGATCAGGAACGACACCGACACGGCCCCCAAACGCTGCTTCAGCATGAGCGCGACCACATCGAGCGACTCCACGGGGGCTGCGGCCTCCGCCGCGGACAGTGTCCCTGCCAGCGTCGTCGCCCTGGTCTGGCGGCTTGCGCCGCCTGGAGGACAGGAGGGACCGCCGCTGTTCCTGTCCGGTCCCTCCGGTGTCATGGCGGCTCCTCACTGTTCGATGGCTTCGAGGACCCCGTCCCGGACGGGTGAGAGACCGGGGTCGGCTCCAGGACAGGTCATATTGCATCACGCGCCTCTCCGGTCTGGCCCGGGTATGCGGCGGCCCCGCCTCCCAGCCCCTTATGGGCCGTGTGCGGCCAGGGCCCGTACCCGTGCGCCCGGTGCTTCGGTGCTCCCCGGACAGCAGTCATGTGGCTGCCAGGAGGATGGCCGTGTAGTGCGCTGCGAAGGCGGCGATGGTGAGTGCGTGGAAGACCTCGTGGAAGCCGAACCAGCGCGGCCAGGGGTCGGGGCGTTTGAGGCCGTAGACGAGGGCGCCCGCGGTGTAGAGCAGGCCGCCGGTGATGACGAGGGCGACAACCGCGGTGCCGCCGGTGTGCGCGAAGGCGGGCAGGTAGAAGACCGCGGCCCAGCCCAGCGCGATGTAGCACAGGGTGTAGAGCCAGCGCGGTGCCCTGATCCACCAGACGCGGAACGCGATGCCGGCCGCGGCCCCGGCCCACACCAGGGACAGCAGCACCACTTGCCGACGTTCGGGCAGCAGCAGTGCCGCGAGGGGCGTGTACGTACCGGCGATGATCAGGAAGATGTTGGCGTGGTCCAGCCGGCGCAGAACCGCCTCCCCCCGCGGTCCCCAGTCCCCGCGGTGGTACACCGCGCTCGTACCGAACAGCAGCAGCGCCGAGGCCGCGTACACCGAGCACGCCGCGGCGACGCTTGCCGAGTGCGCCAGCACGACCAGGACGACGCCGCCCATCAGTGCGAGCGGGAACATGCCCGCGTGCAGCCATCCGCGCAACTTCGGCTTCACCAGGGCTGCCACCGGATCCGCCCCGCCGTCCGGGTGGGCCGCGGAATTCGGCCGCCGGGCGGACGTACCGGCGGGCAGTTCACCGGGGGCGGGCAGAGCGTCGGTCGTGGTGCTGCGTCCGCGCTGGGGTCCACGGTCAGGTGCCGGTGGCTTGGGGTCTTCGGCGATCATGCGCACATATTATGAGAACCAGCGCATATCGTGGCAATCGGCCCGATGGGGGGAGCCCTTGAGGCGGTGGCCCGGTCGCGGGGCGCGGAGTGACGCAGCGTTTTGGTGATGCGCCGGGCTTCTTCGAGTCGGTCTTCGGCGGCATGCGGCATGCGGCTTCGGCGGAAGTGCCCCGGCCGGCGAACGCCCGGGCAGGCGCGGCGGTGCGCAGGAAGCCCCGAGCGGTGCCGAGTGTTTCGCCCGCCGGCCCATCGTGCGGGCGAGGCGGTCGTCGTCACCGAGCCTGCCGCAGACGTCGTGCGAGGGGCCCTGGCGCCGTACGGCAACCAGGGCCCCGAAGGAAGTGCTGCACCATCTGCCGGCCTTAGGACTGCGCCGGCCTACTGTGTCCGCACCACCGCAGGGGGGTCGGCGGCGTGTGCGGGGATCGCGGTTGCTCGACCGGGGACCACCTCACAATCGATGTCCTGCGGTACCCGGGCTCAAGACTTCACTGCTGGGTACTGCGAACTGCACTTGCGCGTACTGCACCTGCGGTACTGCTCACGGCGGCCCCTGATCACTGCGGGCCACCCGGTCCGGTCGTCAGTCCCGTCGCCGTCCTGCAACAACCCTGGCTCCGCGACTCCACCACCGCACCGCCCTGCGCACTGCGACCACGTGTACTGCTCCCCGGCAGTTCGTCCCTGCCAGGCCCTGCTGTCCTTCTGGCTACGAGAGAAACCATACCCACACCAGAACCCAATGTCTACTCCAGCCGACATAGATTTCCGCGTGTTCGAGACGAAGGTAACCTCCGCCCAAAGCCGAGGGAAAACGGCCCGCGGCCCCAGCCGCTCCGCCTCGTCCAACGCCGCCCGCGCCGCTTCCAGGTGTCCCGTCCGGCGAAGCAGGCAGCCCCGGTCGAAGTGGTACTCGGGGTCGTGGGGATCGGTGTCGAGCAGGGCCCGCGGGGTCAGTAGAGAGAGGCCAGGAGGTCCTTGACGTTGCCGCGCAGGACGGGGGCGTTCGCGGCGCCGTTGGACTGCGTGCCGGCCAGGGCCACCGGAGTGGTGCCGGTACACGTGATCGTGAGGTTGGAGAAGGTGCACCCGGAGAGCAGCCAGCGGGTGCCGGCGAGGCCGGTCGCCGTCAGGTCGGTGTACCAGAGCGCGTTGCCGGTGAAGGTGGGCGGCAGGACGCCGTCGACGACGACGCCGCTTCCAGGGTCCTGGGTGGAGTTTCCGATGGGGAAGGCGGTGTTGCCGTTCCACAGCTGCTTGGCGCCGCCGTTGGAGTGGTTGAAGGTGTTGCCGACCAGGCAGCCGTGGGCCCAGTTGTCGCTGCTGAGCGCACCGTAGGGGCTGGTCAGCGCGAAGGAGTAGTACGCGCCGTAGCAACCGACGACCGTGTTGCTGTCGATCGTCCAGTTGCCGGCGGAGTTCCATATGGCCAGGCGGCAGTAGCTGAAGGTGTTGCGGGTCAGCTGGCAGTACTCGCTGCGGTCGGTGACGGATACCCCGAAGTAGCAGTTGTGGAAGGTGTTGCCGTCCAGCTTGACGTGGTAGGCGAAGTAGTCGTCGGCGGTTGACCCCCTGACGGTGATGCCGGCTCCGCGCCAGTTGACGAAGTCGCAGTCGCTGATACGCACGTCGGTACTGCGGGACAGCGCGACGGCGACGTGCGGGAAGGAGGCGGCGGTGTTGAGGGGGCTGGTGGCCCGGCCGAGGAAGCGCACGCGGGTGATCGTGACGCCGGTCCTGCCGGTGGCGGTGAGGGCCCCGGTGGCGTCGGCGGCGACGGTGACGGTGGCGCCGTTGCCCTGGATGCTGCAGCCGCTGGGCAGCTCGACGGGCTTGGTGAGGGTGTAGGTCGCGCCTGATTGCAGTTGCACCTGGGGGGTGGCCGCGAGCACCGTCGCCCAGTCGTCGGTGGGCTGCAGCACGGGCAGCGTGCCGGTCTGGACGAGGGCTGCGGCCGGGGCGGCCGGCAGGGCGGTGGCGAGCACCGCTCCCGCGGCGACGCCCAGACCGGTCAGGGCGTGGCGGCGGGACGGGCGGCTCGAAAAAGCGGGTTCCTTCACGGGGCGCATCCTCGGGGGACGGTGGGCGAACGCGGCGCCGCGGGCTGCGGGGCTACGGGGGCCAGGACCACGGATCGGATGGCAGGACGTTTCGCAGCGCACTCCTCGTACGGTTGTTGACCTTGCGAAAGGGGCCGGAGCGCCGGCCGATAGGCGGTGCACGGCACGCGAGCCGCCGGCTGTCGGCGCGGTCGCCCGACGTGCCGATCGGCGGCCCCGCAGACCGTTGTCGGGCATGGACGTGCAGTCGGGAGAGGGAGGGAAGACGTCAGACATCTGACATGTCGGCGACCTTAGGGACCGCGAGCCGGACCCGTCAAGAGCCCGGAGTGCATCGCCGCGTCGCCGGGCGCACCGTGCCGGCGCGGCGGGGATCGAGCGCGCGACCGGGTGTCCCGGGTTTCCGTGTGCCGTGGGAACGGCATCCATCGTGTGAAAGCCAACCGACCGTATTCCCACACGTCCACGGTGGACTCAGCGATCCGTGGCCGCTCACTCCGTCTTCGGTGCGGACACCCATCGGACCTCTGACGCCTCGTGCGCCGGTTTGCTGGAAGGCGGTGGGCTTCCCGGGGCGATGAGGCTTCTGGGTGCACTCACGAAGGGGATGTAGGGCGTATCCATCGCAATCACGGACATGTCACTGCACATGCCTGCTCGGGCAGCCGCTGTTTCGCGCAGCTATTGACATGTCTCGGCTCTTACGCTGCACTATCGGCGATCCGATCTTTCGTCACCTTCCGAATCCGGGATCGGAAGTCTCCGCCTCATCCGTAGATCACCACTGCTGTTCGTTTCTGTTCGGAACCGTGGCCGTGGCTGCCGCGCCGATGTCGCTGTCGACGCCGGCGCGACGGCCCCTGCTCCGAGTCCGGTCCCTACTCGTTCGTCGACGACTGTGCGGCTCCACCCGCGCCGGCGGCGGCACGTGACGATCACCTGTGTCCGCAGCGGCAAAGTTTCTCGGCATCACCGGCGCGTCGACCGCCGACGTCGCCGCGGGGGAGCAGCAGACCGCCCACGGCACCGCCGGCCGCCGCCCCCGCAACACCCCTGCCCGGAATGCCCGGCGCCCGCGAGGGCGGGGCTCCGAAAGCTCCGGCAGGGGCACAAAAGGAAAGAGGAAGAAGTGAAGATCGGAAGAGCTGTCCTCGTGGCTGCGGCACTCGTCGCCGCGCCGCTGACCGTCGCGGCACCAGCACACGCGGCCGCCACTGCGTACTATCTCGACTGCGGTGCGGCATCGGCCGGCAGCGGCACCCAGAGCGCGCCGTGGAATTCGCTGGGTTCCGCCAACGCCCATACCTTCGCCCCGGGCGACTCCCTCCTGCTCAAGCGCGGCTCAACGTGTACAGGGCAGTCCCTCACCCCCAAGGGCTCGGGCTCGGCATCGGCCCCTGTCACCATCGACGCCTACGGCACGGGCAACCTGCCCGTCCTCGCGGGCGCCGGGCAGGTGACCGATGTCGTCCGCCTGTCCGACCAGCAGTACTGGGAGATTCGCGACCTCGACATCTCCAACCAGGGAGCCGCCTCCGCCACCCGGCGCGGCGTCCACATCACGCGCACCGACTCCGGCACCGGCACCCACTACGTGCTGGAGAACCTCACCATCCACGACGTCAACGGCGACCAGTCGAAGAAGGACGACGATGCCAGCGCCGGCATATTCTTCGAAGTGCTCGGCAACACCACGCGCACCAACTTCGACGACGTCCTCGTCCAGAACAACACGATCCGCACCGTCGACCGGTACGGCATCCACTTCTGGACCCGCTGGATGACCCGCCCGCAGCTGGCCAACCCCAACTGCGGGACGACCTGCGGTGCCTGGGACCCGCAGACCCGTGTCGTCGTCCGCTCCAACACGGTGACGGACATCGGCGGCGACGCTGTCGACCTGCACCACACGTCAGGAGCGCTCGCGGAGTACAACCGCATCGACGGGTTCCGCGAACGCGAGCCCCAGCACTGCGCGGCCGGGCTGTGGGGCTGGAACACCGACAACGCCGTCTACCAGTTCAACGAAGTCAGCGGCGGCCAGAGCACTTGTGACGGGCAGGGCTTCGACCTCGACGAGGCCGAGATCGCAACGGTCTACCAGTACAACTACAGCCACGACAACCAGGGCGGCTTCATGCTGCTGTGCAACGGCAGCGGGTCCACCACCGACCGCAGTGTCGTCCGCTACAACATCAGCCAGAACGACCAGGGCCAGCTCTTCGACTTCGTGTGCGCGAAGGACACCAACACCTCCATCTACAACAACACCTTCTACCTGGGGAAGCAGGTTCAGGTGATCAACAACGCCAACGGCTCCACCGCGGCCGACGCCGTCTTCCAGAACAACATCTTCTACGTCGCCACCACCGGCGCCTCCTACGTCACGCCCGGCGGCCTGGCGTTCGACTCCAACGTCTTCTACGGGCAGCACCCCGCCGCAGAGCCCGCCGACGCCAACAAGATCACGGCCGACCCCCTGCTGGCCGCCCCCGGTACGGCGACCTCCCGCACGGACATCGCCGGGTACAAGCTCAAGACCGGCTCACCAGCCGCGGGCACCGGGCAGGCACTGGTGACAGCCGACGGACGCGACTACTTCGGTGGCACCGTAAGGACCGGATGCCGGCCCGACCGGGGCGCGCACCAGCTCAGCACGTCCTGCGTCCCCCAGAGCGCACCGCCCCTCGCGGACGGCACGTACAAGATCACCGCCGGCACGCTTGCCGTGGACGACCCGGCGTCCTCGACCACGGCCGGCACCCAGCTGATCCTCTACACCCAGCACTCCGCGGCCAACCAGCAGTGGCAGGTCCAGCGCAACACCGACGGCACCTACGCGCTGCGCAGTGTCGCGTCACATCTGTGCGCGGACATCAACCAGAACTCCACCGCCGCAGGGGCGACCGTCATCCAGTGGACGTGCTCGGGCGACAACAACCAGCGGTGGACCGTGACACCCAGCGGCAGCGGCTTCACGCTGGCCGCCCGTAGCAGCGGCCTGCTGCTGAGCGCCGCCTCCCTCACGGACAACGCCGGCCTCACCCAGCAGCCGGCGTCCGCCGCGGGCAACCACGTCTGGCAGTTCACGGCGGTGTCCTGACCTGCTGAAGGCCGCCCCTGCCGGATCCTCGGGCACGCCACCGGCACCGGCAGGGGCGGGCCGGCCACCGGTACTCGGTGCCCGAGGTGGTCCGGACCGGTCGCGCCTACAGTTAGCGCTGCCCGACTCGCTGCTGTCCCGTCTGCCGGGAGTCGGCCACGATCGAGAAGGCGTAGTCGGTCATGCGGTTCTCGTACGCGCGGACTCCGTCCACCGGCGAACCGCCCGCACCGGCTGCGTCGGAGAGGGCACGAGTGAGTTCACCGGCGTCACGAATGGCGGTGTTGGCACCCATCGCCAGGACCGGGCTCATCGCGTGGATCGCGTCGCCGATCAGCGTGACCGGGCCGGACTCCCATACCGGCACGGGGTTGGCGGTGGAGATGCGCAGGGGGAACAGTGAATCAGCGTCCCACAGCGACAGCAGCCGGTGGATGTCCTCGTGCCAGTCGCCGCCCAGCACCTCCAGGGCGACATCGCGCAGTCCTGAGGGGGCGAGGTCGCGCAGCTCCTCGAAAGGCGGCATCGCGGGGTGGTCGGCGGGGGCGCCGACCATACAGGCGACATAGTCGCCGAACGGGGACAGCGCCACGGGCGGGGTATGGGTGATACCGGCCTGATCGGGCCGGGTGCTGAACTCCACCGGGCCCAGACCCAGGTGCGGGTGCCCCGGGCCGCCGGTGACCACGGTGAAGATACTGTCGAACACCCAACTGGGGACGCGTGCCCGGGTGCTGCCGCCCTCAAGCGGGATCTTGCCGTAGACCAGCCGCAGGCCGGCATCCTCGACTCGGGCGTCAGGCAGCAGAATCCGGCGTACAGCCGAGTTGACGCCGTCCGCACCCACCAGGAGGTCGGCGCTCGCGGTACGTCCGTCGGCGAAGCGCGCCGTGACCGCCCCGTCCGCCTCGTGCCGGTAGGCCACCAACCGTGCACCGTAGTGCACTCGGCCGCCCAGCCCGGAGAGCATGACCTGACGCAGAGTGGGGCGGTTGAACGGGTGCGGGCCCGACCCGTTCCCCGCACCGGAACTGCTGATCGCCGCTTTGTCCGCCAGGACATCCAAGTGACGGTCACGGACGGACACCCGCGCCGGCGGTGCGCCTGCCGTTGCCAGACAGAGCTGGAACAACGGGGCAGGCAGGCAGTATGCGAGCCCGGTCAGACCTGGTTCGTCGAGTTGGATGCGGTAGCCCTGCGGGCGGGCGCCCGGGTGGACATCGCGCTCGTAGACGGCGACATCAAAGCCTTGCGCGCGCAGACCGTGGGCGAGCGCGAGGCCGCCCAGGCCGGCACCGACAATGATCACACGATACGGATTGTGCACAGTCCTCTGCCTTCGTTCACCATGACGAAGGAAGCACCGGCGTTCCTCTGGAAGGAACCAACACCGCACGGGGCGCCGCTCAGAAACACCATTCATGAGCGAGTTTTTCGCGCATTCCACCTAGCGCTCATCACGCTAGCACGCCCTCGCCCGCCCTGGCTGCCGGTCATGCGGGTCTGATGTCGCCGTGCCGGCCGGAGCGCGCCGGAGGGGCCGGCGTGGACGCCGTGTTCGGTCTGGGGCAGGGGTGTGTACGGGCGGCCGACAGGGGTACCCGCACATTCGTGGAGCGGCGACCGCTTTTTTACGGTTCACCCGCTTCGCGGTTTTCTGGCAGCCAAGGAAGGACGCGCGCAATGAGCGACAACATCTGGAGTTACGGGGCGGCTTCCGGCTATCAGGCGGACAGCGACCTGACCGGGTACAAGGTCGACGCGAGCGACGGCCACATCGGCAAGGTCGACAAGCACTCCGAGGACGTCGGCGCCGCCTACCTGGTGGTCGACACCGGGGTGTGGATCTTCGGCAAGTCGGTCCTGCTGCCGGCCGGGACGGTCTCCGGCATCGACCATGACGCCAAGGTCGTGCACGTCGCCCGGACGAAGGCTGAGATCAAGGACGCGCCGGAGTTCGACAAGGACAAGCACACAGCCGACGCGGACTACCACCAGCAGGTCGGCGGCTACTACGACGCGAACGCCACCCGCGGATAGGACTCCGCGCAGCGCGGGGCGGCGGCCAGGAGAGATCCCTCTCCTGGCCGCCGCCCTGATCGATGAAGCAGAAGCTCATTTCCGGGATGAACCACTCGACGGTTCCGCCGGCCACGCCGGGCATCAGGTGCCGGCCCTGACCGGGGTCCGGCCGTTCGTGAGGCCGGGGGCGCCCTTCGCTCGTCTGCCCGCCGGCCTTTGCACCTTTCGGGGGACGCTGTGGCCGGGAAGAGAGTGAGGCGGGTGAAAGCGGGGAGGCGCACTGTGCCGGCATCGCCGCTGACTCGTCCGTCCGCGCCGGGCGAGCAGCGTCCCCGGCGGGCTCAGTTCCGCGCTGGGCGGCATCGCACCAGTGAGAGGACAGGCCGGTCCCCGGGCGCTGGAGTACCTCGATGACCCACCGGGCTGGCGGCGCCGAGGAAATGCAGGTCGCGGGGTCCGACCGCCGCACAGGCGCACTTCGACCGGAAGGCGGCAGTACGGGATCGCGATGCGCCTGATTCTCCATGTCCGCACATCGGCTTGACGAAGGAGCACCACCATGGCGAATGAGCAGTTCGGCAGCACGGCGCGGCGCGACAAGTCCCTGGCGCTCCCGGTGGCGGAGCGGGCCGGTTGGGACGAGGCCGATGTACGGGCGGTGGACACGGTGCGGCTGCTGGCGGCCGACGCGGTGCAGAAGGTCGGCAACGGTCACCCGGGCACGGCGATGAGCCTGGCCCCGCTGGCGTACCTGCTGTTCCAGAACGTCATGCGGCACGACCCGGCCGATGACCGGTGGCTGGGACGGGACCGGTTCGTGCTGTCCTGCGGTCATTCCAGCCTGACCCTCTACATCCAGCTCTACCTGGCCGGCTTCGGCCTGGAGCTGTCGGACCTGGAGGCGTACCGGACCTGGGACTCGGCCACGCCCGGGCACCCGGAGCACCGGCACACCCGCGGGGTGGAGATCACCACCGGGCCGCTGGGACAGGGCCTGGCCAGCGCGGTGGGGATGGCGATGGCGGCACGGCGCGAACGCGGGCTGCTGGACCCCGACGCGGAGCCGGGCACCAGCCCCTTCGACCACCACGTCTACGTGATCGCCTCCGACGGCGACATGATGGAGGGCGTCACCAGTGAGGCCGCCTCCCTGGCCGGCCACCAGGAACTCGGCGGCCTGACCGTCTTCTACGACTCCAACCACATCTCGATCGAGGACGACACCGACGTCTCCTTCAGCGAGGACGTCCCCGCCCGCTTCGCCGCCTACGGCTGGCACGTGCAGACCGTCGACTGGACGCGCACCGGGACGTACGTCGAGGACGTCGACGCGCTCCTGGAGGCCACCCGGGCGGCCCGCGAGGAGACCGGCCGCCCTTCGCTGATCATGCTGCGGACCTTGATCGGCTGGCCGGCCCCCACCAAGCGGAACACCGGCAAGGCGCACGGCTCCGCGCTGGGCGAGGACGAGGTCGCCGCCACGAAGAAGCTGCTGGGCTTCGACCCCGCGGCGCACTTCACCGTCGAGGACGAGGTGCTCGCCCGCACCCGGCGGGCCGTCGACCGCGGCCGGCAGGCGCACGCCGCGTGGGACGAGACGTTCGCGGCCTGGCAGAAGGCCAACCCCGAGCGCGCCGCGTTGCTGGACCGGCTGCAGAACCAGAAGCTGCCCGACGGCTGGGCCGACGCCCTGCCCGTCTTCCCCGCCGACGACAAGGGCATGGCCACCCGCGCCGCCTCCGGCAAGGTCCTCACCGCACTGGCGCCGGTCCTCCCGGAGCTGTGGGGCGGCTCGGCCGACCTGGCCGGGAGCAACAACACCACCATGGACGGCGAGCCCTCCTTCGTTCCCGCCGACCGCCAGACCAAGGACTGGAAGGGCGGCCCCTACGGGCGGACCCTGCACTTCGGCATCCGCGAGCACGCCATGGGCGCGATCCTCAACGGCATCGCCCTGCAGAGCCTGACCCGCCCCTACGGCGGCACCTTCCTGACCTTCTCCGACTACATGCGCCCCGCCGTACGCCTGGCCGCCCTGATGCAGCTGCCCGCCACCTACATCTGGACCCACGACTCCATCGGCCTGGGCGAGGACGGCCCCACCCACCAACCCGTCGAACATCTCGCTGCCCTGCGCGCCATCCCCGGCCTCGACGTGGTCCGCCCGGCCGACGCCAACGAGACCACCGCCTGCTGGCAGACCATCCTCGAACACGGCGACCGGCCCGCCGGCCTGATCCTGTCCCGGCAGAACCTGCCGGTCCTGGACCGGGCCAACGGCGCATACGCCCCCGCCCGGGGAGCGGCCCGCGGCGGATACGTCCTCGCGGACACAGCCGACGGCACGGAGCCCGCGGTGATCCTTGTCGCGACCGGCTCCGAAGTCCAGATCGCCCTGGACGCCCGCGCATTGCTGACAGCCGAGGACCTGGCGGTACGGGTGGTCTCGATGCCGTGCCGGGAATGGTTCGCCGCCCAGCCCCGCGACTACCAGGACGAGGTCCTGCCGCCGGCGGTACGCGCCCGGGTCAGTGTCGAAGCCGCGGTCGGGCAGGGCTGGCGCGACGTGGTCGGCGACGCCGGACGCATCGTCAGCCTGGAACACTACGGCGCTTCCGCCGACTACCAGCGCCTCTACACCGAGTTCGGCATCACCCCCGAAGCGGTCGCCGAGGCCGCCCGCGACAGCATCCACGACACCCGGCAGGCACTGCGTCCCGGCGGCCACCAGCAGACCTCCGCCCCCGTCGGCGGCGGCACCGGCGATCGCCCTTAGGGCATGTCGTCCGGATCTCCGCGACGCCGCGGAGATCCGGACGACACGCCCTGGTCCTCCGGTCGGTCAGGTGCGGGGCGGCGGCGTCCAGGCGGACGGCCTTCCGGGAGACCGGCGCAGGACCCCGTTGATCGGGGCACGGCTCGCGCCGTCGCCGACCGGAGCACCCTCAGCGGGGAGGAGCCAGTGCCCCCGCACCACGCCGCCGGCCGCCCCCGGACTTCGCCAGGGCCTCCGGGTCCGCTGGATGCGGGTACCCGTGACCTGTGGCCGCGACGCACACCCGGGCGGCGGGCGGATTCACCTGACCGGCCGTCTCCGACCGTGGGACGGCCGTGTTCACGGACCGGCGGGACGCGGTACGGCTGGCTCCAGCGGGACCCGCAGGGCCGAGCGGGCGTCCCGCCAGGCACTCAGCAGGAGCGCGCCCAGCGCGTCTTCGAGCAGGCCGGTGGCCTGGATGCCGAAGGCCACATCGGCGTCCAGCGCGGGTTCGGCCGCCAGCAGCGGTTCGATGACCTCATGCCGGACGACCTGCTCATGGACGGCGTCGGCCTCCACGTGCTCGGCGTAGAAACGTTCGGCGGCCGGTCCGGCGCCGGTCCGGCGCATCGCTTTGGCGAGCCGCCGGGAACCGGGTGAGGAGGTGACCTCCACCGCGGCGAAATGTCCGACGAGAGCGCCGCGCAGAGCGCGGTGCAGCCCGAACAGGGACATCACATTGACCGTGCACAGCGCCTGCGCCGGTGCGGCGTCGAGATAGCGGCCGTACGCGTGGTCGAGGCCGAGGTCGTCCATCAGGTCCGCGAAGAGGCGGGCGTGGATGTTCTCGGCGCGTCCGGCGCCGAACTCGTCGAACTCCACCGCCACCATCGCGGCCTTGGCCCGGCCGTGCAGCCGGGGGATGACCCAGGCATGCGGATCGGCCTCCTTGAGGTGGTACAGCGAGCGCAGCGCCGCGTATTCGCGGACCTGCCAGAGCAGACCCTCGCTCGCCAGGTAGTGGCTCACGCCGGTGCCGTCGTCGGCGGCCGGCTCGACCAGGATGCCGGCCAGCGCGTCGTGCGCGCCGGCTTCCTGCGGCACGTCGGCTCGCAGCGCGTCCAGGAAGCGGGCTTCCAGCGCTCCACGCAGCCGCAACAGGTCGGGGTCCCACTCGCGGTCGTCGCCGACGTCCGCGAAGCCTTGGTAGTGCAGTTCGTACAGCATGTAGAGCGCCAGTTGGAGGTCGCCGCCATAGGGATCGGCTTCTGCCGCGGCCCGCGGCGGCACGACGGGTGCGCGGCTGTTCCGCAGGGCCGACAGCACGGCGCCCGAAAGAGGCCCCCGGGCAGCCGGCAGCGCGGGGCTGGTATCACGCGATTCGAGGTAGGCCGCCGTGCTCATGACGCGTCACCCGGGTCCTGGGCGGTGGCCGCGTCCGTCGGGATCGCGGAAGGCCGAACGGTGTGTGCGCGGTGGCTGGTGTCGCACCACGGGTAGGTCCGGCTGCGGCGGCAGGTGCACACGGCCACCACGAACCGCGTGGAGGTGGCGGACACACCGTCGTCGCCGGTGACGGTCACGGGCCCTTCCACCAGGAGCGGACCCTGGCGTTCGACGCGGATGCGGCGGGGTTCAGCTTCGTCGCGCACGGATGACCACCAGTTCCTCTTTGTCCTGACCGTCGGCCATCAGCCCTTCCCCGCGCAGCCACGGCAGGCGGGAGCGCAGCACCGGGCCCAGGGGGACGAGTTCCCGGTCGATGATCTCCGCGTCGAGGCCCGCCCGCGCGAGGACGGCTATCGAGGCGTCGGAGCCGCACATCGCCGAATGGACCATCAGGAAGGTTCCGCCGGGGCGCAGCACAAGCCCCGCGGTCGCGCAGACCCGGTCCACGACGGCCCGGCCGTCTGTTCCGCCGTCCCACGCGCGGGCCTTGCCGCGCAGCGGCGGCAGGGCGGCGGGCGTCGGCACGTAAGGCGGGTTGCTGACCACCATGTCGTAGTCTCCCGCGACGAAAGCGGACAGATCGCAGCGGCGGACCGTGACACGGCTGCGGTAGAGCGCGGCGTTCACCCGGGCGCACAGCACCGCCCTGCGTGAGATGTCCACCGCCGTGACCCGGGCGCCCAGCCGGGCGGCCTGCACCGCCAGCGCCCCGCTGCCGGTCCCGAGCTCCAGCACATGAGTTCCGGGGCCGAGGCTCTCCCGGCCGACCGACCGCATGAGCAGGTGCGTGTCGTGCTGGGGAACGTAGACGCCGGGTACGGTCAGCATCCTCCGCGGCCTGGTCAGGGCTGGTACGGCCATGGCCGCCTCCCGTCCTGGGGTCGACGCTGATTGTCGGTCCTGCGTCCAGCGTGGATCGCGGGCGGGCAAACCGCCATTTCGACGACTACGGACGGTGACCGCAGAGCCTTCCCGCCCCGCGGGGGCCGGAACGGAGGGACCGATCACGCGGACGCCCGGGCGGAGGGGAGAACGCGGGCGGCCGCGGCGAGACGCAGCCGCTCCAGCGCGTCGGACTGGTGTTCGGCACGCTCCAGAAGGGTGTCGAGGTGCTCGGGGTAGAGCCGGGTGTCGGTCTCGGCCAGGGCCCGCAAGGACCGCCAGCATGCCGCTTTCCCCTGGACGCCCAGCAGCATGGACTCCAGCTCCAGCAGGTCGCTGAGCGGGGACCGGGAGAAGAGGTGGCCATTGGGCTTGAGGCGCCCCGCCTTTTCCGCGAGCCAGCCGAGCGCGACCTTGGAGTGGTCGGCGGACACGTCCAGGTCGGTCATGACCTGGATCAGCGAGTCGCGGTCCTGCTTCACCTGCTGGGCCAGTTCGGCCAGCGTGGTGGCGTCGTCCTGGCCCTTGCGGTTCTGTGCGGCCCGGCGGAACAGCTCCTGGCCCGCCGTTGCGCCGGACAGGTGGTCGTTGAGGTAGATCGCCAACAGGCCGGCGTCGTCCGGCGTGCTCTTCGGCGATTCGCCGGGCTGCTGCGTCCCCGGTTCTGCACCCGCTGAGGAACTGTGCATCTCGCGGTCCACGGAGGCGCCCAGGTCGGTCCAGCTGTCCTCGAACTTGGCCAGTCCTTCGCGTTCGAGGGCGTCGGTGACATCCGCGAAGTCGACACCGGCCCGCTCCAGGGCCGCGAAGTGGGCTGCCGCAGCGGCGTATCCGTCGGGTGCCGGCGCGTGCGCGGGAAGGGTTCCGTGGTCGGCGAACGCCGCCAAGGTGGTGCCGGGCATGGTGTTGACGGTGCCGGCGATGACCAGCTCGCTGACGTACAGGGTGTCCGGGTAGGCCGGGTTCTTGACCCCGGTGGACGCCCACAGGGGCCGTTGCGGGTGGGCTCCGGCCGCGGCGAGCGCCTGCCAGCGGGGCCCGGCGGTCATCTCCTCGTAGGCCTGGTGGGCCAGCCGGGCGTTGGCGACCGCGGCTTTGCCCCTGAGGTCCAGTGCCTCGGGGGTGCCGAGGGCGTCGAGCCGGGCGTCCACCTCGGTGTCGACCCGGGAGACGAAGAACGAGGCCACGGAATGGATGCCGGCGAGGTCGTGGCCCGCGGCCGCGGCCTGCTCCAGCCCGGTGAGGTAGGCGTCCATCACCGCTCGGTAGCGGTCGAGGGAGAAGATCAGCGTGACGTTGACGCTGATGCCCTCGGCGATCGTGGCGGTGATCGCGGGCAGTCCCTCCTCGGTGGCCGGGATCTTGACCAGGAGGTTCGGTCGGTCGACGGCGTTCCAGAGCTTGCGGGCCTGGTCGGTGGTGGCGCCGGTGTCCCGGGCCAGGCGGGGGTCGACCTCGATCGAGACCCTTCCGTCGACCCCGCCGGTGCGCTGGTGGAGCGGGGCGAAGAGTTCGCAGCCGTCCCGCACGTCATCGGTGGTCAGGGCGAAGACGGCGTCGTCGACACTCGTGCCTTCGCCGCCCAGCCGGCGAAGCTGCTCGGTGTAACGGTCCCCCTTGGACAGCGCGGAGGCGAAGATCGTGGGATTCGTCGTGACCCCCACCACGTGTCGCTCCGTGATCAGCCTGCTCAGCTCGCCGCCGGCGAGCAGCTCGCGCGACAAGTCGTCCAGCCAGACCGACACCCCGGCTGCGGACAGTCCGGCGAGCGGCTCGGACATGGGTGAGGACGCGGATGAAACAGACACGTGGAACCTCCACAGTGGGTACGGCGCCGACCGGTGCACGCGGTGCGTGCCCTCCGGACGCTCTCCGGTGAAAGCCCCGAGAACGCGCGCTGAGCGAAAGGGCGGACCTGCCGGCGCCTGCCCGGCCCTCCGGCCGGACAGGACCCCGTCCGCCCCTCCAGGCGGCGCCCGTTTCCGCCGAGCGTCAGGCAGCCCTGATGACCCACGCCTGTCCCCATCGGTCCGTCGTATCCGCACGTGGACGTAAAACTTCCTGCGCACGATGTCGGAGGTGCGGCGCACGGGGGGATTCCTGCCCGCGGCAACGGCAGGGTCCGCGCGGACTTCGGCCTCCGCGGGGGCGTCAGCCGGGGAGGCCCGGACCGACGGGTAGGCACCGGTGGCCATGCCGACCAGGACCGCGCCCAGCAGGCCCCGCGCAGCGCCGACAGGCGCCGGTCCGAGAACAGCGCCGCGTCCTGCCCGGCGATCTCCACCACGTTGCCGGCGGGCGGTCGAGGGTGCCCATGATGGTGAGCAGCGCGGACGTGCCGGAGCCGGCGGGGCCGAGTTCAGCACCTCGGGCGTGGGATCGCTCTTCACCCTCCACCTGCCGCCTCTCGCCGCCACGCCGCCCCCGCGGTGCGCCGCTTCCGGCCCTATCGGCCCAGGCCGGCCGCTCGGGTCAGCAGAACCAGCCGTTCTGCACCCACCCGCGGCGGTTGATGTCTCCGTAGGCGAAGCCGTAGACCCAGGAGCCGTCGAGCTGCTCGACCAGGAACGTCTGGCCCTGGAAGAGGGTGCCCGTCCAGGCGCCGAGGGGCTGGGTGCGGACGTAGAGGCTGTCCGCGCAGACGGTTTCGCGGACGCCGACCGTGCCGTTGGCGGCCTGGGCCGGGGCGGCGGTCGCGGCCAGGGCCGAGGCGGCGAGCGCGGTGGCGGCGGCCACCGCGAGGGTGCGGGCGGGGAAGGTACGCGGCATGGACGACTCCCTGGTCGGTGCGGTGCCGGAGGTGGACGTGCGGGGGAGCGACCGGCGGGCCTACCAGGAGTCGTAGCCGCCGATGCACTCGATCCGCACGTAACCCCAGTCGTTGGGGCCGTAGTCGAAGGTGGCGGCCCACCCGTTGTAGACGGGGTGCGCGCCGGGCGTGTGGCCGATCTTCTTGCCGTACGCGAGGGTGCGCACGAGGCCGACGGGTCCGCTCGCACTGTCGTAGTTGGCGTAGAAGCTGGCGGACTGGCAGGTGATGATCGCGTGCTCGGGCGGCACGTCGGCCCGCGCGGACGGCACCAGCGCGAGGACGGCGGGCAGGACGAGCGCGGAAACGGCGGTGAGCGTACGACGGCGTGGTGTCATGTCACGTCCCGGAGGGTGGGAGGGCTGCCGGATGCTACGCGCGTCAACGGTACGGGCTATGACGCGACCCTGACAACAGTGCGGGCCTCCGATACCCCCGCACCGTCAACTGGCGCAACCAGTAACGCCGTTCGTACCGTCTATCGGGACGACAGGGATCGGGAGGAGACGTGGCGGACACCGACACGGACGCGGACACGGCAGGCGACGACGAAGGTGCGGCCGAGGGCAGACGTCGCCGACCTCAAGCTCAAGGGCAGGGCAAAAAAGGCCAAGGCCACGGCGGAACCGGAGGTGCACGTGACGGCGGCGGCGCGACCCTCCCCGTCATCCGGCCCGACGTGGCCGGACTCGCGCGGCAGCACCACCTCGGCGAGCACCGGGCGACCATCGTGCTCGGCGGCGGCGACATCGGCTGCGTGGCCGTCGTCGCGGCGTTCGGCCTGCTGCCGCCCGGCATCGGCCTGCTGATCGGCCCGTACGCCACGCTCGGGACCACCATCGGCGCCGTCCTGCTGGCGCTGGCCGTCGCTGTGCCCGTGCTGGCGTTCCGCTACGAGAGCCATCGCGCCGAACGGATACCCCGCCTGCACGTCTTCGATGGCGGCCTGGTTCTGACCCACCCGGGCACCCACCGCACCGCTGCCCACCCCTGGCGCGACCTCCGCACGGTCGAGCGCACCAGATTCGTCACCGTCGGCCAGGCCGGCACACCCCGCACCGTCCACCGCCTCGAACTGCACGTCCGCGGCGGCCCGTTGCTCTGCTCCGTGGGCGGCGTGCACGACACCGCGCTGATCCGGCGGCTGGCCGCGGCAGGCGGCGCGCAGGTCTGACGCGGCGCGGGGCCGGTCGGCACCGACCGGCCCCGCGTGCGCGTGCGCGTGCTCAGCCGAGGCCGACCGACTTCAGCCAGGCCTGGGCGACGGCGAGCGGGTCCTTCTTCTGGTTCTGCACCTGGTCGTCCAGGGCGAGCAGCGCCGTGGTGTCGAGCTTGGCCGACACCGCGTTGAGCGCGGCCACACCCGCGGCCGACAGGCCGGTCTTGGACACCAGGGGCTGGACGTTCGCGAAGCCGAACAGCTTCTTCGGGTCCTGGAGGACTACGAACTTCTCCCGTGCCACCGACGCGTCGGTGCTGAACACGTCCGCCGCCTGGACGTTGTTGCTCTTCAGTGCGGCCACCGTCAGCGGACCGCCCGCGTCGAGCGGCTTGTACGACTTGGGCACCAGGCCGTACTGCGACTTCAGACCGATCAGGCCCTGCTGCCGGTTCTGGAATTCCGGCGAGCCGCCGAAGACGATCTCGGAGCCGACCTTCGCCAGGTCGGCGATGGTCGACCGGGACGTCAGATGGTATTTCGCGGCGGTCGCCGCGTTGATCGTGACGGAATCCTTGTCCTCGGCCGTCGCCGGGTCGAGCATGGTCAGCTTCGGGTCGAGCTTCGCCTCGATCGCGGTGGTGGCGGCCTCCACCGTGGTGGGCGCCGCGGTCTTGTCCAGATACGCCAGCAGCGAGCCGTTGAATTCCGGCAGCACCGTCAGGGAGCCGTTCTTGACCAGCCCGTAGGTGATCTCCCGGGTGCCGATGTCCGGCTTGTAACTGACCTTGATCCCCTTGGACTTGAGGGCCTCCCCGTAGACATCCATGAGCACGATGCTCTCGGGGAAGTTGTTCGACCCGACGACCACGGTGTCAGCCTTGGCCGGCGGGGCGGCCAGCGGGTCCTTGGGCTTTCCGCCGGACGAGGACGAGGAGTCGGAGGACGACGAGCAGCCCGCGAGCAGCGCCGCGGCCGTGGCGGCGGCGATCACGACCGCCGCCCCCTTGAGGTGTCGAGGGCCGGTTGTGGTGCTCTTCGTCTGTGAAATCACAATTCCCGCTTCCGGGGCTGAGGGTTCGGATGGCGCTCGATCGGATGGCGCTCAGGTGTTATCGGAACATCGGTTCCGTACATCAACTGATCCAATCCAGCGGGCTCAAACCGAGTCAAGGCCACCATGGTCACCGATTGGCATCGATGCCCTCCGGCCGTGAAATCCGGTGTTCATGTCCCGCGGGTACGCCGAATACCGCCCGGGCGGGCGGTATTCGGCGTAGCGTACGGGTCAGCGGCCGCCCCGCACTCCGGGGGAGACGACCAGTCGGCCGATCAGCCAGAACACCGCGATCATGGACAGCGCCAGACCCGCGATCAGGGTCGCGCCGCCCACCACGGTCTCGTAGTTGCGCTGGTAGAGCCCGTCGATGATGTAGCGTCCGAGGCCGCCGAGCGCGACGGTCGCCGCGATGGCGGCGGTCGAGACCACCTGGATCGCCGCGGACCGCAGCCCGCTGAGGATCAGCGGCAGCGCGACGGGCAGTTCGACCTGGAAGAGCACCGCGACAGGACCCATGCCCATACCGCGGGCCGCGTCGACCGGCGAGGGGTCGACGGTGCGCATCGCCTCGTAGGTGGTCACCAGGATCGGCGGTATCGCGAGCGCGACCAGCGGGATCATCACCGGGGTGAGGCCGAAGCCCATCCAGAAGAACATCAGCACCAGCAGCCCGTAACTCGGCAGCGCCCGGCCCGCGGTGGCGATCAGCGCCAGCGCGTTGCCGCCGCGGCCGGTGTGGCCGGTGACCAGGCCCACCGGCAGCGCGACGGCCGCCGCGATGCCGAGCGCCATGAACGAATACTGCAGATGTTCGAGCACCCGGCGCGGGATGCCGTCGTAGCCGTGCCAGTGCGCGCTGTCCCGGAAGAAGTCGCTGATGAATTGGAGGATGCTCATGCGGCGTCCTCCAGCACGGGCCGGGCCGTGGGCTCGACCGCCGCGGTCCTGGCCGCCTTGCGGGCCGCCCGGCCGCCGCGCGGCATCCACGGGGTGAGCGCGACACGCAGCAGCACCAGCGCGATGTCCAGCAGGACGGCCAGCGCCGCGGTGGTGACCACGGAATTCACCGCGAGGTTCGTGCGGTGGTAGAGGCTGGCGTCCTGCAGCAGATTGCCCAGCGCGCCCTGGTTGCCGATCAGCGCGCCGACGCTGACCAGGCTGATGCCGGACGCGACGGCGACCCGCAGCCCGGCGACGATCGCCGGTACCGCGATGGGCAGTTGGACCTTCAGATAGCGCTGCACCGGGCCGATGCCCATGGCGGTCGCCGCCGACAGGGTCTCCTGCGGCACCGATCTGACGCCGTCGACGATGGCCGGCACCAGCACCACCAGGCTGTAGACGGTCAGCGGGATCATCACGGTGGTCCTGGTCGCCCCGGTGTAGTCGATGAGGAACACGAAGAAGGCCAGCGACGGGATCGCGTACAGCACGGTCGTGACCCACAGCACCGGCGGGTACAGCCAGGAGAAGCGGACGCACAGCTGGCCCAGCGGCAGTGCCACCGCCAGGCCGATCGCCACCGGTATCAGCGCCTCCTGGAGGTGTACGCCGACCAGGCCGAGATAGGAGTGCTGGAGGTCGCTGGGGATGTCGAAGAAGCCCGCGCCGCTCATGTGGCCGCCCCGGCCCTGGTGACCGGACCCCGGTCGGCGCCGCCGCCGTCCCGCTGCTCGGCGTGCGCGCTGCGGATGGCGGCGCCGATCGCCTCCTGCGAGACGACCCCGGCCACCTTCCCCTCGCCGTCCACGGCGACCGCCCATCCGGTGGGGGAGAGCACCGCGCAGTCCAGCGCGTCCCGCAGCGACTCGTGCCCGGCCACGAACGGCCGCCCGTACGGCAGCAGCCGGCCCGCCGTGACGCGGTCCGCGCCGCCCGCCGCGTCCTGCGGCGTCACCCAGCCGAGCGGCTTGCCGCCGGTGTCGGTGAGCAGCAGATACGGTGTTCCGGCCGCGGCGCCGCGCGCCACGTGACCCGCGTTCGCGTCCACGGGCACGACCGGGTCCATGGTGAGCCGGAGACCGTCGGAGGTGAAGAACGACAGCCGCCTGATGCCCCGGTCGGTGCCGAGGAAGTCCTCGACGAAGGTGTTGGCGGGGGAGCTGAGCAGCTCGTCGGGCGGTGCGAACTGGGCCAGCCGGCCGCCGGTCCGCATCACCGCGATCATGTCGCCGATTCTGATCGCCTCGTCGATGTCGTGGGTGACGAAGACGATCGTCTTGCCCAGCTCCTGCTGGATGCGCAGCAGTTCGCCCTGCAGGCTCTTGCGGACGATCGGGTCGACCGCCGAGAACGGCTCGTCCATCAGCAGCACCGGCGGATCGGCGGCGAGCGCCCTGGCCACCCCGACGCGCTGCTGCTGCCCGCCGGAGAGCTGGTACGGATAGCGCTTGGCGAGCGTCGTGTCGAGACCGACCCGCTCCATCAGCTCGGTGGCCCGCTCCCTGGCCTTGCGGCGGTCCCAGCCGAGCATGCGCGGCACGGTGGCGATGTTGTCCACGATGGTGCGGTGCTGGAAGAGGCCGGCGTTCTGGATGACGTAGCCCATCGACCGGCGCAGCGCGTTGACCGGCTGCTCCCTGATGTCCGAGCCGTCCAGCAGGATGCGGCCGGACGTCGGCTCGACCATCCGGTTGATCATGCGCAAGGTGGTGGTCTTCCCGCATCCCGACGGCCCCACCAGTACGGTGATCGAGCCGTCAGGGATCTCCAGCGACAGGTCGTCGACCGCTGTCGTGCCGTCGGGGTATCGCTTCGTAACGGAATCTATGTCTATCAAGTGCCGAGTACCCCTCGGGATCGGGCATGGACGGCCTGTCTCCGGTCACCTTCGAACAGGCCGGTGCCTGGAGAGTTTAGACCGCTGCCCTGGCCGGCGGTCGTGGACTCAGCGCGTGGTCGGCTCCGGCTGTTCGCCCTCGGCCTCGGCAAGTTCGGGCTGGAGTCCCGACTGAAGGCCGAGGAAAGCCACCACCGCGGCCAGTGCCATGACCCCGGCCATGCAGGACAGCACGGTGCGGGTGGCCTCGGCGAAATCCCCCCGAACGAAGGACGGGATCGGTCACCCTGGCCGCCCACAGCGCGAAGCCCACCGCGGACAGCGCGCAGCCGAGCACCACCGGGCGCTTGGCGCCGCCCCTGTCCAGCATCCTCCCGCCGATCTGCGAGGCGATGACGAAGCCGACGAAGAAGTAGAGCAGGTACTCGCCCGCCTCCGAGGCGGTCTTGCCGAGCGAGATCTGCGCGTACTCGCTGATGAAGAAGAAGACCGGGATGAAGGTGAGCATGGCGATGCCGAGCACGGCGTTCTCGGTGCGGAAGGCCCGGATACGGAAGATCCGCACCTGCATCAGCGGTTCCTCGGTCCGCAGTTCGACCAGGACGAAGGCGGCCAGCAGCAGCACCCCGGCGGCGATCGTCAGACCGATGCCGGGATTGCCCCAGCCCCAGATCTCGGCCTGCTGGAAGCCGAACACGCTGAGCGTCACCCCCGCGGCGATCAGCGCCAGGCCGCGGTAGTCCATCCGGGCCGGCCGGTGCTCGGTGACCGGCTTGGACAGCGAGATCAACACCAGGGCGACCACCGCGACGGGGATGTTCACCCAGAAGATGGCCCGCCAGGTCCATTCGGTGAGGTAGCCGCCGAGGATCGGCCCGATCGCGGTGAGCCCGCCGGCGATGCCGAAGAAGAGGGCCAGCGCCCGGCCGCGCTCGCGCAGCGCGAAGGTCTGCACGACGATGCCGAGCGCGGCGGGGAACATCATGGCGCCGCCCACGCCCTGCACCGCCCGGAAGATCACGATCCAGGCCTGCGCGACGCCGCCCTTCGGGGTGAGGCCGCACAGCAGCGACGCGCTCGCGAAGACCAGTACCCCGATCACCACCACCTTGCGGTGCCCCGCGGTGTCGGCCAGCCGGCCGCCGTAGGCGAAGAAGGCGGCCAGTGTCAGCAGGTAGGCGTTGACCGCCCATTGCACGCCGGTGTTGGACAGCCCCAGCTCGCGCTGGATGTCGGGGACCGCGATGGACACGATGGTCTGGTCGATGAAAGTCATCGAGACCGCGAAGATCATCGCCGCCAGTACGAGATTCCGCGATCCCCCACCGGTCCCCGCAGTGGTGGTCATGGCTCTCCGTAAGGTGTTGGGCGGCCCGGGAGGGCCGGGCGCGGGCGTGAATGCCACCACGTTCTGCCAGCGGCGCCCGTCGCGCCACGCGACGGGCGGGCGGGTCACCCGGATGCCCCACCCGGGTGACCCGCCCGCCACGTCCCTCCCGCCGCCTCCCGCCCGCTCCCGTGCCCGGCGGGACGCGGCGGGAGGAGATCTCAGCCGGTGATCAGGTCGAACTGCTCCCAGCCGCCGATGGCGGCCCTGTTGGCGATCAGCGCGGCCGCGCCGGCGTTCTCCGCGGTGACGTAGAGCCCGTTGACCTGCGCCTTGAGGCTGACGGTGCCGTTGGAGTTGCGGACGAGCTGGAAGGTCTCCCAGCTGCCCACCGCGGTGCGGGCGGCGATCAGCGGGGACGCCCCGGAGTTGTCGGCGCTGACGATGAGGCTGTTGGCGTGGGCGCGCAGCGCGACATTGCCGCCGCCCTGGTCGATCAGGTCGAACTGCTCCCACGGCCCGATCGCGGTCCGGTTGGCGATCAGCGGGGAGGCGCCGCCGTTGTCCGCCGTCACGTACTGGTTGTTGGCCCGCGCCCGGAAGCTCACCACCGTGCCGGGGCCGCCGCCGGTGGACGAGCCGGCGGTCGGCTGGGTGGGGCGGGTGGCGGTGAGCGCGAGCTGCCCCTTGAGCATCCGGCCGCCGTCGCCGGTCAGCCGCAGGTAGTAGTCCGACGAGCAGGCCGTACCGTCCTCGTCCAGCGCCCACAGCCCCGAGCCGGCCGGTACGGAGGCCGCGGTCTCCGCGGTCTTGGCGATCTGGTTGCCCTCGCCGTACTCGTCGAACATCGAGATGTAGATGCCCTGCACCCCGGCCCGGCAGACGTTGTAGAACTGCCGCCACATGAAGTCGCCGTGCGCCCGCTGGCGGCCCGACACGTCGCCCGGCAGCACGCACGGCTGGTAGTCGACGCCGTGCGCGTTGCAGTCCGCCTGGTCGGGCACGGTGTAAGCGGTGTAGGCGTTGTCGGAGTCGCCCGCGTTCCCGATCGCTCCGACCATCCACGGCGAGATCATGTTCAGCGCGTGGTAGACGTCCGCGTAGCCGGCCCGCGAGCCGCCGGTGCCGGTACGCCACTCGCGCGGCACCCCGCCGATGACGTAACAGCCCTGCGACTTGAACCAGTTGATGACGTCCAGGCACGCGGCGGCGCTGAAGGGGTGGTTGTTGTCGTTGAAGCCGAAGCCCCAGATGCACACCACCGGCTTGCCGTTCTGGGTGGCGTACGCCGACGAGGCGGTGTGCGCCTTCATCTTGTTGGTCCAGTCGGTCTTGATCTCCGACTGCATGGTCGTCCAGCCGGAGACGTCGTACATCACGTAGAACTTCCGGCCGTGCGACTCCGAGGCGCTGCGCACCTTCGCCGCCATCGCGTCCCGGGTCGGCCCCTCGGGGCTGTTGGGGTTGAAGCGCTGGAGGGCGGCGGTGTCGATGTTGTTCTGCTGCATCCACAGGAAGTGGGTGTCGACGGTCTGCTGGTCGTACGACGAGAACAGCGTGGCCGGCTGCCCGTTGTTCAGGTTGGGGTACGCGGTCTGGTAGGTCCTGGTGTACTCGCGCATGTCCGGCCACGCCTTGATGACGTTGTTGGACGGCGACGGCGCCTGGCCCGCGTTCTGGCTCCAGTGCCACCAGGTGTTGATGGGGGCGCCGTCGCCGATGCAGGCGAACCAGCCCTGGTATCCGACGGTGATCTTGCCGACCACATCGCCCGGCCCGCTGGCGGCGGGCGCGGCCGATGCGGTACGGGCGGCGCCCAGCGTGCCCAGGGCCGCGGCGACGGCCCCGCCCGCTGTGGTGCCGATGAACGTACGACGCGAAACTGCCATGGCTGTCTCCGAACGGCGGCGCACGGCGTGTGGGCCGGGCGCGACGGTGGACTGAGCGCACGGAACCTGCTGCTCAAAACTTCAACAGGTGAACCCAGTGCCCCGCGCGCGGCCGTGACAGATCGCGTCACGGCCGCGGTGGAATCCGCTTGTTTCGGGCTGACTTGCGGTGGGGGGAGGTGCGCGCAGTCCCATGACACGCACCACGCTGAGCACTTCCGAAAGCGCGGTTTCAAGTACGCAGGGATTCAACTGCTGAAACAAACATCCCGTCAAGGGTCCAGACCAGATAAGCGAATTGTCCGCAAAGGGATGCATTCACCGGACGGTTGCCGTCATTGCACCCTGTGCAATGACGGCAAAAGATCGGATGAGTTCATTCACGACTTGTCGGACCCGGCGGGCCGGGCGGCGTTCAGCAGTGCCATCTCCTCGTCGGTGAGCCGCAGCGCGCCGGCCGCCACGTTCTCCGCGAGGTGGTCCGGGTCGCCGGTGCCCGGGATGGCAAGCACGTGCGGACCCTGCTGGAGCGTCCAGGCCAGCCGGACCTGCGCGGCGGAGACCCCGTGCGCGCGGGCGACCGCCGCGAGCTGCTCGCTGCTGTCACCGGTCGCGCCCACCTCCCGGCCCTTGCCCGCGATCGAGTAGAACGGCACGAAGGCGATGCCCAGTTCGCCGCACTCGTGCAGCAGGTCGGTACTGCGGCGGTCGTCGATGCCGAACAGGTTCTGCACGCACACCACCGGCGCGACGGCCCGCGCCTCGGCGAGCTGCGCGCTGGTGACGTTGGAGACGCCCAGCTGGCGGATCAGTCCGGCCGTCCGCAGCTCGGCCAGCGCGCCGAAGTGCTCGGCGAGTTCGGTGGTGGACGGCATGAGGCGCAGATTGACCAGGTCCAGATGGTCGCGGCCGAGCTGCCGCAGATTCTCCTCGACCTGGCCGCGCAGCTGGTCGGGCCTGGCCATCGGCAGCCAGTCGCCCGACGGGCCCCGGCCGGGACCGACCTTGGTGGCGATCACCAGGCCGTCGGGATACGGCGCCAGCGCCCGGCCGATCAGCTCGTTCGCGGAGCGCAGGGACGAGAAGTAGAAGGCGGCGGTGTCGATGTGGTCGACGCCGAGCTCGACCGCGCGCCGCAGCACCCCGAGCACGCGCTCGCGGTCACTGGGCACACCGAGGTCGAAGGCGGCGCTGCCGGTCAGGCGCATTGCGCCGAAGCCGATACGGTTCACCGTCAGATCGCCCAGCTGCCAGGTTCCGGCTGCCGCGGCGGTGATGGTCCGTGAGGCCATGGATGATCGTTCTCCTCTCGTAGCGGAGACCGGAGTATCGCGTGCGAGGCTCCGACCCGGGAATGCCCCGCTGAACAGGCAATTGTCACAGCGGAAACGGGAACGATGCGCCGCCGCCGGGAGTTGGTCGGGTATCCGGTCAAAGCGCGGCGGCGGAGTCCTGCGCCGGCTCGGCGGGATGGCCATCGAGACGCTGTACGTCGCCGCCGCCGCGCAGGCCAGGATCGGCGGCGACCTCTACGAGGCGGTCGACACCCCCTACGGCCTGCGGCTGCTGATCGGCGACGTCCGCGGCAAGGGGCTGTCCGCGGTCGGGGTGGCCGGCGCGGTGGTCAACTCCTTCCGCGAGGCCGCCCACGACGAGCCCGACCTCGTCGCGCTCGCCCGCCGGCTGGACACCAGCCTGGTCCGCTACGGAGCCGCCTTCCCCTCCGCGGAGTCCGCCGAGCGGTTCGCCACCGCCCTGCTGGCCCAGATCCCGTACGGCGGCGGCGAGGCGGCCCTGGTCAACTGCGGCCACCCGGCGCCGATCCTGATGCGGGGCACGGACATCCGCGCGCTGGAGCCGTCCGCCGCCTCCCCGCCGCTGAACATGGCGGGGCTGATCGGCGGCGACTACACGCTCGACGCCGTGCCGCTGGACCCCGGCGACCAACTGCTGCTCTACACCGACGGCGTCACCGAGACCCGCGACCGGTCGGGCACCTTCTTCCCGCTGCTGGCCTGGCTGCGCGGGCAGGACGCGGTAGGGCCGCGCCGGCTCCTGGACCTGCTGCACGACCAGCTGCTGGACTTCAGCGGGGGAGGCCTGGACGACGACATCGCGGCGCTGGCCGTACGGGTGGGGACCGGCGACGGCACCGCCATACGATAAGGCTTCCTTAGCAGTTACTCTGGCGGTATGACCGAGGATCTTGATGTCGGCCGGGCCGCGGAAACCCTCATCTCCAGCCTGCGGCTGCTGGTCCGGCGGGTGCGGCAGGTGCAGCTGGACGGCGAGCTGACGCTGCCCGAGACCTCAGCCCTGTCCCGGCTGGACCGGGGCGGCCCCGCCACGTCCAGCGCCCTGGCCAAGCAGGAGCAGATCAGCCCGCAGTCGATGGGCGCCACCCTCGGCCGGCTGGAGGCCCGCGGCCTGGTCGAACGCCGCTCCGACCCGGACGACGGCCGCCGGGTGGTCCTCTCGGTCACCCCCGACGGCCTGGAAATGCTCCGCAACCGGCGCAATGCCAGGACCCAGAAACTCGCCGACGCCCTCGCCACCCGCTTCACCCGTGCCGAGCTGGAGCAGCTGATGGCCGCCGAGCCGCTGATCGAGCGCCTCGCCCAGAGCATCTGAGGCGCCCGGCCGCCGGAGGCCTCCGACGCGTGCGCCCGCCCCCCGGGCGGCCGAGACGCCCCGGATCGCGCGGCCGGGCGCATTGCGAGGGATGCTGGAAGTGAGCCGATATCGGGAGGCACATGCCATGCCGAATATGGGAATCGCCGTAGTGCGGCAGTACGAGCGCGGAGTGGTCTTCCGGCTCGGGCGGCTGCGCGGGGTGCGCAAGCCCGGTTTCCACTTCATGATCCCGCTCTCCGACCGGATGTCGAAGGTGAGCCTGCGGACGGTCACGATGCCGGTGCCGTCACAGCAGGTGATCACCCAGGACAATGTGTCGATCGGGGTGGCCGCGGTGGCGTACTTCCGCCGGGTCGACGCGGTGAAGGCGATCGTGGAGATCGAGAACGTCTCCCAGGCGGTCGGCCAGATCGCCCAGACCACGGTCCGCAACATCGTCGGCCGCTCGATGCTCGACCAGGTGCTCACCGACACCCAGACGCTCAACCTGGCGATCCGCGAGATCCTGGACAGCATCACCCAGCAGTGGGGCGTGCAGGTCTTCCTGGTCGAGCTCAAGGACATCGAGCTGCCGACGTCCATGCAGCGGGCGATGGCCCGGCAGGCGGAGGCCGAGCGGGAGAAGCGCGCGAAGATCATCGCGGCCGAGGGTGAGGCGCTGAGCGCCGGACGGCTCGCCGAGGCCGCCGACGTCATCGCCGACCACCCGGTCGCCCTGCAACTGCGGAATCTGCAGATCCTGGCCGAGATCGCCGCGGAGAAGAACAGCACCATCGTCTTCCCGGCCCAGCTCCTCGACAGCGCCAGGGCCGTCACCCGGTTCGTCGAGGACCAGAGCGGCCACACCCCCGACCCGGACGCCTCCGCGACCCGGATCGACCCCATGGCCGAACCCCGGGCGGTGGACGCCCCGCGCGGGGAGACGCCCCCGCCGCAGATCAACCCGGGGGAGTGAGGGCGGCGCCCCCCGCGGGCGGCGCGGGATCGCCGCCGCCCGCGGGAGGGACCCGTTCACAGGGCCCGCAGGATGTCCTCCACCCGTTCCTTCGCGTCACCGAAGAGCATCTGGCTGTTCTCGCGGAAGAACAGCGGGTTCTGCACCCCGGCGTAACCGGGGTTCATCGACCGCTTGAAGACGACGACGTTCTCCGCCTCCCACACCCGCAGCACCGGCATACCGGCGATCGGGCTGCCCGGGTCGTCGATCGCGGCCGGGTTGACCGTGTCGTTCGCACCGATGACCAGCACCACCGTGGTCGCGGCGAGATCGTCGTTGATCTCGTCCATCTCCAGCACGATGTCGTAGGGCACCTTCGCCTCGGCCAGCAGTACGTTCATATGGCCCGGCAGCCGGCCCGCGACCGGGTGGATGCCGAACCGTACGTCCACCCCGCGCTCCCGCAGCCTGCGGGTCAGGTCCGCCACCGGATACTGGGCCTGCGCCACCGCCATGCCGTAACCGGGGGTGATGACCACCGATGTGGCGTCCCGCAGCAGCCTGGCGGTGTCCTCGGCGCTGATCTCCCGGTGGTCGCCGTATTCGGTGGTGTCGGCCGGGCCGGTCTCGACGCCGAAGCCGCCCGCGATCACCGACAGGAAGGACCGGTTCATCGCGGTGCACATGATGTACGACAGGTACGCGCCCGAGGAGCCGACCAGCGCGCCGGTCACGATCAGCAGGTTGTTGTCGAGCAGGAAGCCCGACGCGGCCGCCGCCCACCCCGAGTAGCTGTTCAGCATCGACACGACCACCGGCATGTCGCCGCCGCCGATCGACGCCACCAGGTGCAGGCCGAGCGCCAGCGCCACCGCGGTCACCGCGACCAGCAGCCACAGATGCGGCGACACGACGAAGGCGACGGTCAGCCCGACGAAGGCGGCGAGGCCGCCGAGGTTGATCAGATTGCGGCCGGGCAGCATCAGCGGGCTCGACTTGATCCGCGCCGACAGCTTGAGGAAGGCGATGACCGACCCGGTGAAGGTCACCGCCCCGATGAAGACGCCGATGAAGACCTCGGCATGGTGGATGCGCAGCAGGTCGGCGGCGATCTCGTGCTGCGCCGAGCCCTTGGCCTCCACGTCGAGGTAGCCGTTCCAGCCGACCAGCACCGCGGCCAGGCCGACGAAGCTGTGCAGTATCGCGATGAGTTCCGGCATGCCGGTCATCTCCACCCGGCGGGCCCGCCACAGGCCGATCCCGGCGCCGATGGCCATGGCCGCCACCAGCAGACCGATCCCGGTCGCCGCGATGCTGCGGGACGCCAGCCCGATGGTCGCCGCCAGCGCGATGGCCATGCCGGCGACGCCGTAGACCACGCCGGAGCGTGACGTCTCGTGCCGGGACAGCCCGGCGAGGCTGAGGATGAACAGCAGGGCGGCGACAACGTAGGCCGCCTGGGCGGCAGTCGATGCACTCATGGCCGCTCAGTCCTTCGCGAACATGCTGAGCATGCGCCGGGTCACGGCGAAGCCGCCGAAGATGTTGATGGACGCCAGCAGCACCGCCACGAAGGACAGCACCGTCACCGCGGTGTGCGCGTGCCCGATCTGCAGCAGCGCGCCGACCACGATGATCCCGGAGATCGCGTTGGTCACCGACATCAGCGGGGTGTGCAGGGCGTGGTGGACATGGCCGATCACGTAGTAGCCGATGACGATCGCCAGCACGAAGACCGTCAGATTGCCGATCAGCTGCTCGGGCGCGAAGGCCGTCACCAGGAACAGCACCGCGGCGCCCAGGCCCACCAGCGCGTACGTACGGCCGGGCGAGGCCGCCTTGCGGGGCGCGGGGGCGGGCGCGGCCGGGGCCGCGGGGGCGGCCGGCGCGGCCGACACCTGGACCGGTGGCGGCGGCCAGGTTTTCGCACCGTCCCGCACCACCGTGACCGAGCGCTGCACCACGTCGTCGAAGTCCAGCGTCAGCTGCCCGTCCTTGGCCGGGGTCAGCAGCTTGAGAAGATTCACCAGGTTGGTGCCGTACAGCTGCGAGGCCTGGGCCGGCAGCCGGGACGCCAGATCGGTGTAGCCGATGATCGACACCTGGTTGGCGGTGACGACCACCTCGCCGGCGACCGTGCCCGCCACATTGCCGCCCTGCGCCGCGGCCATGTCCACGATCACGCTGCCCGGCCGCATGCTCGCCACCATCTCCTCGGTGATCAGCAGCGGGGCGGCCCTGCCCGGGATCAGGGCGGTGGTGATGATGATGTCCACCTCGGGGGCCTGCTCCACGTACAGCGCGGCGGCGCGGGCGCTGTAGTCGTCCGACATCTCCTTGGCGTAACCGGTCGCGCTCACCTCCACCTCGGCCGACTCCACCGACAGGTATTCCCCACCCAGCGACCTGACCTGGTCGGCGACCTCAGGGCGCGGGTCCGTCGCCCGGACGATCGCCCCCAGGCTGCCGGCCGCGCCGATCGCGGCGAGGCCGGCCACCCCGGCGCCCACGACCAGCACCTTGGCCGGCGGCACCTTGCCGGCCGCGGTGACCTGGCCGGTGAAGAACCGTCCGAAGGTGTGCGCCGCCTCCACGACCGCGCGGTAACCGGCGATGTTGGCCATCGAACTGAGCACATCGAGGGACTGCGCGCGGGAGATCCGCGGCACCGCGTCCATCGCGAGCGCCGTCACCGGCCGCCGCGCGAGCGCGTCGAGCAGGTCGGGGTTGTGCGCGGGGCCGAGCAGCGAGATCAGTGTCGAACCGTCGGACAGCAGCGCGATCTCCTCAGCGGAGGGCGCGTTGACCGCCAGGACGACATCGGCTCCCCACACCTCGGGCCGGCTCCCGGTCTCGGCGCCGGCTTCCCGGTAGGCCTCGTCGGACAGGCTCGCGCCCAGTCCCGCGCCGGCCTCCACCACCACCCGATAGCCGAGGCCACGCAGCTGGGCGACCGTCAGGGCGGTGGCCGCCACCCGCGTCTCCCCGGCCCGTGACTCGGCGACGACGCCCACTCGTTGCCCTGACTGACTCATCAATGGGTCCTCTCTGGTCGGCGGTCCGCCTCGGATGAGGCAATGACTACCGGGAAGGTAGCCGCAGTTCGCCGGGGCGTGCGCCGGTGAAACCGGCACAGTCCCCGCGCCGCCGTTCCCGGCAGGCCGAAAACCACCTGCGTGGCCCGCATCGTCCCTGCTAGCGTCCGCGGTATGAGACGCCGAGGACAGACGACGACGCCGGAGTACGTCCCGGCGCGCTGACCGATGTCCGTAAGCGAAGCCCCGGGGCGGGTGCCCCGGGGCTTCGCCGTGTGGTCACCCGCCTCCGCCGTCCGCGAGGAGACCCACGATGCACGACCACCGCAGGCTCGGCCGCGAGCTGTCCCTGTTCGACACCGACCCGCTGATCGGCGCGGGCCTGCCCTACTGGCTGCCTGCCGGCGCGGCGGTGCGGCACGCGCTGGAGGAGTACATCCGCGAGGCGGAGCGCCGGGCCGGCTACCGCCATGTGTACTCACCCGCGCTGGCCAAGCGGGAGCTGTACGAGGTGTCGGGGCACTGGTCCCACTACAGCGACGACATGTTCCCGCCGATGGACCTCGGCGGCGAGCAGTTCGTCCTGCGGCCCAGCCTGTGCCCGCACCACGCGCTGATCTACCGCCGCCGCGCCCACAGCTACCGCGAACTCCCGCTGCGGATCGCCGAACTCGGCGGGATGTACCGCTCCGAGCTGTCCGGGGTGCTCGGCGGCCTGACCCGGGTGCGGGCGATCCAGCTCAACGACGCCCATATCTTCTGCACCCTCGACCAGGTCGCCGACGAGGCCCGGGCGGCGCTGGCGATGATCGGGCGCGCCTGTGCGGCGCTGGGGATCGTGCCCGTGCGGTACCGCCTGTCGCTGGCGGGGCCCGGCGGGAAGTACGTCGGCGGCGCGGACAGCTGGCGGCGGGCCGCCGCCCTGCTCACCGACGCGCTGGACGCGTCCGGCCTGGCGTACGAGGCGCAGGAGGGCGAGGCCGCCTTCTACGGACCCAAGATCGACGTCCAGGTCGCCGACGCCGCCGGGCGGGAGAGCACCCTGTCCACCGTCCAGGTCGACTTCCACCAGCCCGAGCAGTTCGGCCTGGAATACGTCGGCGCCGACGGCGGGAAGCACCGTCCGGTGATGGTGCACCGCAGCATCGTCGGCAGCGTGGAGCGCGCGGTCGCCCACCTGGTCGAGCAGCACGGCGGCGCCTTCCCCGGCTGGCTCGCCCCCGTCCAGCTGGTCCTGCTGCCGCTCACCGAGGACGAGGTGCCGTACGCCGCCGCGCTGCTGGAACGCTGCCTCGGCCGCGGCCTGCGCGCCGAGATCGCCCACCCGGCGCAGGGCACCCTCGGCGCCCGGGTCAGGGCCGCGCGCCTGGCCCCCTACCAGGGCGTGATCGGCCCCCGCGAGGCCGCCGCCGGCGACCTGGCCCTGCGGCTGCGCGACGGGCGCAGGCCGGGGCCGCTGCCGGCCGCGGCGGCGGTGGAGCGCATCGCGGCCCTGGTACGCGCCCACAGCGCCGAGCTGTGGGACGACCAGGGCCGGGAGGGGTAAGGCGCGGGCGCGGCCCCCGGGTGAGGCCGGCCGTCAGCCCGGGGCGTCGCCGTGGAGCGCCACGGCCCGGAGCGCCGTGCGCCGCGGGCCCCCGCCGGCACCTGCCTGGACATCACCCGCCTGCGCGCCCGCGTACGACACCGGCCGCGCCGCCGCCGACCGCCCCGGGTGGCTGCCCGCGGGCCAGCACAGCTGACCGCCCGGCCCCGGCCCCGGGGCCGGGGCCGCAGGCCGTCAGCTGTGCTTGGCGGCGACCTCGAAGAGGAAGAAGAGGTAGGCCGCGAGCAGATGCGCGACCACCACGTAGACCAGCACCCGGGTGATCACCCCGCGCTGCTTGCGCTTCTCGGTGCCGTTGGTGGTCGGGACGACGGCCGGGGCGAGCGGTCGGGGGTCGTGCGGGGCGCTGTCGGCGGTCATGTCCGGTCTCCTCGTGGGGTGACGGTACGGTGCGCCGCGGTCCGCGCGGCGGCGGTACGGGGCGGCGCGCCGACGCACAGCGCGGACGTCTCGCTCTGCATCAGCGTGTGCACGAACAGCACATCGGCTCCCGCGCTCCCGGCGGCGGCCAGCTGGTGCGGCACCAGCGAGTCGAAGTGCGCGGAGTCCCCGGGGGCGAGGGAGTGGGTGCGCTCGCCGAGGGTCAGGTCGAGCGTGCCGCCGGTGACGTACAGCCACTCCTCGCCGGGGTGCACCCGCACCAGGGCTCGCTGCGACCCGGGCGGGATGTGCAGCCGCAGCGCCTGCATGGCCCGGCCGGTGCCGCCGGCCCGCCAGTACGTCCAGCCGCCGGCGGGTACCGCGGCCGCGTCGCCGCCGCGTACGATGGGGTCGGGTTCGCCCGCGGTCTCGCCGAGCAGGTCCGAGACGGTGGTCCCGTACATCCGGGCGAGTCCGAGCAGCACCGGGAGCGAGGGCTGACGCAGCCCGGACTCCAGCCGCGACAGATGTGCCGCGGACAGCCCGGCCCGGCTCGCCGCGTTCTCCAGCGTCAGCCCGGCCGCCCGCCGCAGCTCCCGCAGCTGCGGGGCCAGGACCAGGTCGTCGCCGGAGGCCTCGGGGGGCTGGTGGTCGGTGGCTGCCATGACTCCATGGAACAGCAGTGCATGCCTGAGGGGCAAAAGTTTTGCCCCAGAGGCAAATCATGCCGACCCGGCGCCGGCCGGGCGACGCGCACCGGCTGTGCGGCCGTGTTGCTGTTCCGGCAAGGAGGTTTGCCGCCGGGGTCCGCACCTGCCGATCATCGCGGCATGGAGGCAGATGATATGACGAACCCCCACCCGCAGATCCACCCGCATGCCGCGCCCGCCCGCCCCGAGGGGCGCTACGAGGTCGTGGTCGTCGGCGGCGGAGCCGCGGGCCTGGCCGGGGCGTCGACCCTGGCCCGCGCCCGCCGCTCGGTCCTGGTGATCGACGCGGGACACCCGCGCAACGCCCCCGCGGCCGGTGTCCACACCTATCTGGCCCGCGAGGGCACGCCGCCCGCCGACCTGCTCGCCGCCGGGCGCGCCGAGGTCGCCGGCTACGGCGGTGGGATCCGCCCGGGCACCGTCGCATCGGCCGAGCGCCGCCCCGAGGGGGACTTCCGCGTCACCCTGGCCGACGGCGCCGCCGTACTGGCCGACCGGCTGCTGGTCACCACGGGCCTGACCGACGACCTGCCCGCCGTCCCGGGTCTCGCCGACGGGTGGGGCCGCTACGTGCTGCACTGCCCGTACTGCCACGGCTGGGAGGTGCGCGACCGGGCCGTCGGCATCCTGGGCACCGGACCCTTCGCGGTCCACCAGGCGCTGCTGTGGCGGCAGTGGAGCGACCGGATCACCCTCTTCCTGCACACCGCGCCCGAGCCGGACGCCGAGGCGTACGAGCAGCTGGCCGCCCGCGGCATCGCGGTCGTCGGCGGCGAGGTCGCCCGGCTGGCCGCCGACGGCGGCCGGCTCACCGGGGTGGAGCTGGCCGGCGGCCGGCGGATCCCCTGCGACGCCATGGCGGTCGCCCCGCGCTTCACCGCCAACAGCGGCGTCCTGGAGGGACTCGGCCTCGAAGCCGAGGAGCAGGAGATGGGCGGCCACGTGATGGGCACCCGCATCCCCGCGGACCCGGTCGGCGCCACCGCCGTGCCCGGTGTGTGGGTGGCCGGCAATGTCGCCAGTCTGGCCGAGCAGGTGATCGGCGCGGCCGCCGCCGGAGTACGCGCGGGCGCGGCCATCAACGCCGACCTGGTCGCCGCCGACACCCGGCGCGCGGTGGCGGCCGCCCGTACGGCGCGCGCGGGCGCCGGCGCCCTCGGCGGCCCTGCCGCCGCTCACAGCCCCAGGTAGGACAGCAGCTCGCGGGCGGCCGGGCTGTGCCGGCCGTCCGAGGGCAGCGCGACCGAGACCTCCCAGTTCTGGTCCTGCCGCCCCTTGAGCGGCACCACCGCCAGCGGCGCGGCCTGCTCCTTGCGGGAGATCGGCTGCGGCACCACCGCGATGCCGAGCCCGTGCCGCACCATGTCGATCAGGGTGTGCACGTCGTAGACCTCGACGCCGATCCGGCGCGGGGTGCCGCTCGCCGCGAAGGCGCGGTCGGTCAGCCGCCTGGCGCCCCAGTCCTGGTGCCAGTCCACGAACGTCTCGTCCGCCAGCTGGCCCCATTCCGCGTACGGTTCGCCCGCCAGCCGGTGCCCGGGGCCGCACAGCAGCACCATCGGCTCGCTGGTCAGCGGCAGCAGCCGCACCCCGTCGGGCGGCGGCCCCGGCAGTGTGACGAAGGCGAGGTCGAGCCGCCCGTCGGCGACGTCCTGCGCCATCACCGCCGACCCCGCCTGCCGCAGCCGCACCTCCACATTTCCGTGCTCGGCGCGGAAGCGGGCCAGCAGCGCGCCCACGTCGACGTTGACGCACTGCTCGGTGCCCACCGCCAGGCTGCCGCGCAGCAGCCCCTGCACCGCCGCGACGGCGTCCCCCGCCGCCCGCGCGGCGGCCAGCGTACGGGTCGCCTCGGCCAGCAGCGCCCGGCCCGCGCCGGTCAGTTCGACGCTGCGGGTGGTCCGGGTGAAGAGGGCGGCGCCCAGCTCCCGCTCCAGCGCGCGCACCGACGCCGACAGCCCCGACTGGGACACCACCATCCGCTGCGCGGCCCGGGTGAAGTGCCGCTCCTCGGCGACGGCGACGAAGTACTCGAGTTGCCGCAGTTCCATGATTGAGAAACCTAGTCGATGAATCCATCCGCTTTCTTCTATTGGACGGTTCACCCGGTCGGGGCCAGCATGGGTCACGGCCGTACGGCCACCACCGGGCCGCCTTCGAAGGAGCACCACCGTGGAGTACCGCAATCTCGGCCGCAGCGGATGCAGCGTCTCCGCGCTGTGCCTGGGCACCATGACCTTCGGCGCCGAGTCCGACGAGAAGACCGCGTTCGCCCAGCTCGACCGCTTCGTGGAGGCCGGCGGCACCTTCATCGACACCGCCGACGTCTACAGCGCGGGACGCTCGGAGGAGATCATCGGCCGCTGGCTCGCCGACCGCCCGGCCGATGTCACCGACCAGGTGGTGATCGCCACCAAGGGCCGCTTCCCGATGGGCGCGGGACCCAACGACGCCGGGCTGTCCCGGCGGCACCTCGACCGCGCGCTCACCGCCTCGCTGCGCAGGCTCGGCGTCGACTCCGTCGACCTGTACCAGGTGCACTCCTGGGACCCGCTGACCCCGGTCGAGGAGACCCTGCGCTTCCTCGACGACGCGGTCCGCCAGGGCCGTATCCACTACGTGGGCCTGTCGAACTACACCGGCTGGCAGCTCCAGAAGGCCGTCGACACCGCCGACTTCCGCGGCCTGAGCCGCCCGGTCACGCTGCAGCCGCAGTACAGCCTGCTCAGCCGGGAGATCGAGTGGGAGATCACCCCGGCCTGCCAGTCCGAGGGCCTGGGCCTGCTGCCCTGGAGCCCGCTCGGCGGCGGCTGGCTCACCGGCAAGTACCGCCGCGACGAGCGCCCCACCGGCGCCACCCGGCTCGGCGAGGATCCCGGGCGCGGGGTGGAGGCGTACGAGCGGCGGGCCGCCGTGCAGCGGACCTGGGACGTCGTGGACGCGGTGCAGTCGGTCGCCGAGGAGGCCGGGGCCACGATGGCGCAGGTTGCGCTGGCCTGGCTGCTCGACCGTCCGGCGGTCACCTCGGTCATCCTCGGCGCCCGCACCGTCGAGCAGCTCGACGACAACCTCGGCTCCTCGGACCTGCGGCTGACTCCCGGGCAGACGGCCCGCCTCGACCGCGCCAGCGACCCGGGCGCCGCCGACTACCCCTACGGCGTCCCCGGAGTGGACCAGCGCAGCCGCCGCATCGGGGGCGGTCGCTGACCGGCCCCGCGTGACCCCCGGCGGCAGCGCGGCGCCGGGGGGCGTGCGCCGTGCGGCACGCGCCGGGCGGACGCTTCCGCACGCCGCTTACCGCGATGCGGCCGAACCGGATTGAATGGGGTCATACCGGCTGTCAGCAGGGAGCCCCCGATGACCGACCGCCCCACCGCCGACATGGTCTTCGACGCGCCCTTCACCGACCGCTCGGCCTGGGCGGTCGGCCGCAGCTCCGCCTATCCCGGGGACGGGCGCAATCCCGGTGACAACAAGCTCGACCGGATCGGCCCCGACTGCGGCCCCACCGCTGACGGGGTCTTCGCCGCCCGCCGCGCCCGCGGCGGCACCTGGCATGCCGCACTGGTCTCCACCGAATACGCCCCCGGCGGCTTCGAACTGCTGCCGGGCGACGAGCTGACCGCCACCTGCGTCGTCCACGACGTCCAGGGCGCCTGGCCCGCGCTGTGGACCTGGGGGCGCGACACCGGCGGCCGGTCGCAGCCCGGGCACGGCGAGATCGACGCCTTCGAATACCACCCCACGAACCCCGGCCTGCTGGAACTGACCAACCACGTCCGCCCGGCCGCCTGTTACGCCGAGGACGCCGTCACCGCGGGCCGTCCGTTCGCGCTGCGGGTGGTCTTCGGCATGGCGAGCGTCGAGTGGTACGCCGACGAGCGGCTGCTCTTCGCCGACCGGCGCGGGGTCGGCCCGCACTGGCGCGCCTGGCCGATCGTCTGCGTCAGCGTGGCCGCGGGCCGCTACGGCCATCTGCCCCCGCTGCCCGGCACCGACGAGCTGGAGTGGCAGTGCACGGCGCTGACCGTGCGCCGCCCGGTCACCGCAGTCACCGCAGTCACCGGAACAGTTTCGGATCACCCGGCATGATCACGCGCGGGCCGGGCAGGTGCAGCCATGACACCCTTGCGGGACAGGGGTCCTGTGCTTGTGAGTTTGCATGAATTCCCGCGAATCGGATGAATCGGAGTCGGTGCGATGACCGGGCGGCAGCCGGCGGACACGGATCAGGGTGCGACCAGTGGGGCGAGCATGAGCGACGGTACGACCACGAGCAGCGCCGATGTCGTGCGCGGCGCTCCCTGCTGGGTCAGCCTGACGGCGCGGGACCTTGCCGCCGCGGAGAAGTTCTACGGCACGGTGCTCGGCTGGGAGTTCCGCTCGACGACGCTCGGCGAGCGCTTCGCCGTCGCGGTGACCGACGGCCGCCCGATCGCCACGATCGGCGCGGTCGCCGGCGACATGCAGGTCGCGGTGGGCTGGACCCCGTTCTTCGCGGTCGCCCAGGCCGACGAGGCGACCGCCAGGATCCGGGAGCGCAGCGCCACTGTGGCCCTCGGCCCGGTGTCCTTCGCCTCCGGGCGCGCGGTGCTCGCCGCCGACCGCGACGGAGCGGTCTTCGGCGTCTGGGAGGGCCGGCTGCCCGGCGGCTGGCAGTCCTGGCACGACCGCGGCCCGGTGGTCGTACGCCTGCGCACCAGGGACGCCTTCGAGGCGGCCATCTTCTACGGCGGCGTCCTGCAATGGGCCGAAGAGGGTGAGGGCTGCTGCACCGTCTCCTACGAGGAGGACCGGGCCGAGGTCGTCGTCCGCAGCTGCGGTGACGCGGTGGCCCGGATCTCCTCCGGCGCGATCGAGGCGGCCCCCGACCCGGCGATCCGCCCGCACTGGGCGGTGCATTTCGCGGTCGACGATGTGGACGTACGCGTCGAGGCCGCCCGCTCGCTGGGCGGCACGGTGATCGCCACCGGGACGGCGGGTCCGGCCGGCGCGTGGGCCGATCTGCGCGACCCGGACGGCGGGCTGTTCACGGTGTTCTCCCGGCAGCCGCGTCCGGCGCGATCGCCCGCCTGACGCGGTCCGCCACCCCGGCGGCCCGGAGCGGGCGGGGCGTACGCCGCGAGGCGGGCGGCGGCGGTGGGTCCGGCAGCAGCTGGGCGTCTATCAGCGCGTCCAGCTGGTCCTTGAACCGCTGATTGGGTCCCGGCGTCGTGTTTCCCGGGTCCGTGCCTCCCGGACGTGCGCCTCCCGGGGCTGTGTCCTGCGCCGACATGACCAAGCGTGGCGGATCCGCCATGGCCTGCCCTCCTGACGTACCGGATGACGACTGGGCTCAGAATATACACGAACGGTCGTGCTAAAAGCTGGCCGCGCCATACCGGCGTTGCCCGGCTCCCGGGGGTCAGGCGCGGTCGGCCGGCAGCAGCGCGGGGTCGGTCGCCGTGTCCCGCAGCCGGTTCAGGATGCCCCTGGCCGCCATCCGGTAGCAGGCGTCGTCACCGTGCAGCACCGACTCCCCGTTGGCCATCTCCATCAGCGCGCAGATCTCGAAGACCAGCTGCGCCCGGTCGGCGTCCTGCCGCGCCTCGCCCGCCTGCTGCGCCTCCCGCAGGGTCTGCTCCAGGAAGGAGGACCAGTTCCTGCGGGCCGCCGCGATCGTGTCGTGCAGCCTGCCGGGGCGCGCGTCGTACTCGGCGGCGGCCGAGTAGAAGAAGCAGCCGCCGGGGAAGACCCGGGTCTGCGAATAGGCCAGCCAGCCGTCGCACAGCCGCCACAGCCGGTCCATGCCGTGCGGCAGTCCGTGCGCCGGGTGCACCACGTGTTCGAGGAAGATCCTGATGGCGGTGCGTACGGTCGCCAGTTGCAGGTCCTCCTTCGAGCCGAACAGCGCGAAGACCCCGCTCTTGCTGAGCCCCAGGTCGCCGGCGAGCCGCCCGACCGTCAGCCCGTCGAGGCCCTCGACCGACGCGACCGAGACGGCGCGCTCCAGCACCAGCCGCCGGGTCTCGTTCCCGCGCGCGACCCGGCCGTCCACGCGGGCGCCGCTCCTCGTGGCCGCCACTGGAACCTCCGCCGTGTCGCGCCGCCTGTCACCGAATCCGCCGCGCTCCAGCGTACGCGAGCCGGTGCACGACCGTGCGGTCAGTGAGGCGGCGCGGGCCGGCGGCGGCGGCGGCCCGCGGCCGTGCTCAGCAGATCCGCGGCAGCTGCTCACCCACCGGCAGGTCGACGACCCGGGTGCCGCCGAGGCCGGTACGGGCCACGACCATGCCCGGGTGGTCCGCGACCGCCGCACCGATCACCCGCGCCCGCGCGCCGAGCGGATGCGCGCGCATCGCCGCGAGGACGGCGTCCGCGTGCTCGCGGGGCACGAAGGCGACGAGCTTGCCCTCGTTGGCGACGTACATCGGGTCGAGCCCGAGGATCGCGCAGGCGTTGGCGACGGCCGGCGGCACCGGGACGCTGCGCTCCTGGATGACGACACCGACCCGGGCGGCGGCGGCGATCTCGTTGAGCGCGGCGGCCAGGCCGCCCCTGGTGGGATCGCGCAGCACGTGCAGATCGGGGGTGACCGCGAGCATCGCGTCCACCAGCCCGCCCAGGGCCGCGCAGTCGCTCTCGATGTCCACGCCGAATTCCAGGCCCTCGCGCACACTCATGACGGCGACACCGTGCGCGCCGATCTCACCGCTGACGATCACCACGTCACCGGGCACGACCCGCTGCGGACGCAGGTCCACCCCGGCCGGGATCAGCCCGATGCCTGCGGTGTTCACGTAGACGCCGTCGCCGTGCCCGGCCTCGACGACCTTGGTGTCGCCGGTGGCCACCTCGACGCCCGCGACCCGCGCCGCCGCGCCGATCGCCTCGGCGACCCGGGCCACCACCGGCATCTCCACGCCCTCCTCCAGGATGAAGGCGCACGACAGATACGCGGCCCTGGCGCCGCTCATGGCCAGGTCGTTGACGGTGCCGTTGACCGCCAGGTCACCGATGCTCCCGCCGGGGAAGAACAGCGGGCGGACCACGTAGGAGTCGGTGGAGAAGGCCAGCCGCGTCCCGCCGAGCGTGACGGCCGCCGCGTCGCCGAGCTGCGCCAGCACCTCACCGCCGAAGGCCGGCGCGAAGATGTGCTCGACGAGTTCCGCGGACAGCGCACCGCCGCCGCCGTGGCCCATCACCACCCGCGGCTGGTCGCGCAGCGGCGCGGGGCACGTCCACGACAGCATGTCCACAGGGGCCGCGCCCGCGGGCGCAGGAAGGGTCTCAGACAACGGGGCTCGCCTCCAGGCGCGGGGCGGCGACATCGAGCCGCCGGTAGAGGTAGTAGGCGGCGCACGCGCCCTCGCTCGACACCATCGTGGCGCCCAGCGGGGTGCGCGGGGTGCACACGGACCCGAACGCCTCGCACTCGTGCGGCTTGAGCAGGCCCTGCAGCACCTCGCCGGCCCGGCAGGCGGCGGGCTCCAGGGTGGTGATGCCGGCGACCGAGAAGCGGTGCTCCGCGTCGAAGTCGCGGTAGCGCGCGGAGAGTTGCCATCCGCTGTCGGGGATCACCCCGATGCCCCGCCACGCCCGGTCGGTCACCTCGAAGACGTCGTCGAGCATCGCGCGGGCGGCCGGGTTCCCCTCGTCGAGCACCGCCCGCCGGTAGGCGTTCTCCACCGCGTGCTCACCGCGCTCCAGTTGCAGGACCGTACGCCGTACGCCCTCCAGGATGTCCAGCGGCTCGAATCCGGTCACCACGATCGGGACCCGGTACCGCTCGGCCAGCGCCGGGTATTCGCCGGTGCCCATCACGCTGCACACGTGCCCGGCGGCGAGGAACGCCTGCACCCGGCAGGCGGGGGAGCGCATGATCGCCTCGATCGCCGGGGGCACCCGCACGTGCGAGACCAGCAGGCTGAAGTTGCGGATGCCGAGCCTGCGCGCCTGGTAGACCGTCATCGCGTTGGGCGGGGCGGTGGTCTCGAAGCCGATGCCGAAGAAGACCACCTGCCGGTCCGGGTTCTGCCGCGCGATGCGCAGCGCGTCGAGCGGTGAGTACACCACCCGCACGTCGCCGCCCTCGCTGCGCACCCCGAACAGGTCGCGGCCGGTGCCGGGGACCCGCAGCATGTCACCGAAGGAGCAGAAGATCACCCCGGGCCGCGAGGCGATCTCCAGCGCCTTGTCGATCACTTCGAGCGGGGTCACGCACACCGGGCAGCCGGGGCCGTGGATCAGCTCCACCTCGTCGGGCAGCAACTGGTCGATGCCGTGCCTGATGATGGTGTGGGTCTGGCCTCCGCACACCTCCATCAGCGCCCACGGCCTGGTCACCGCTGCGTGGATGCTGTCCAGCAGCCGCCGCGCCAGCTCGGGGTCCTGGAATTCGTCGATGTACTTCACCGCCCCGCCTCCCGCGGTCCGCCCAGGCCGTCGAGGTGGTCGAAGGCGGCGCCGCCCGCCTGCGTCGCGGCCTCCCAGGGGTCGCCGAACTCCTCCTGGAGCATGCCGAGTTCGGCGAAGAGGTCGAGGGTGCGGCGGGCCGACTCCTCGTCGAGGCGCTGCAGGGCGAACCCCACGTGCACGATGGCGTACTCACCGACCCTGAGGTCCGGCAGGTACTCCAGGCACACCTCCTTGACGACACCGCCGAAGTCGACGCTGGCCATCGTGGTGCCGTCCCGTTCCTCGATCTCCAGCACTTTGCCGGGTACCGCCAGGCACATGGGTCCTCCTCGCTGTGGGGGGCGATCCTTCGGTCATCGGGGCGCGGGCGGTCAGCCGTCCGTCCGCCGCGCCGCGACCATCAACTGGCCCAGCGCCAGGCCGCCGTCGTTCGGCGGGACCAGCCGGTGCAGCAGCACGGTGAAGCCGTCCGCGCGCAGCGCGCCGGCGCACAGCCCGGTGAGCAGCGCGTTGCCGAACACCCCGCCGGTCAGGGCGACGGTCCCAAGACCGTGCCGGGCGCGCGCGGCGGCGCAGCCGCGCACCACCAGGGCGGCCACCGCCGCGTGGAAGCGGGCCGCGACCGTGCCGGCCGGGGCGCCGTCCCGCAGGTCGGCGGCGACGGCGGCCAGGACGGGGCCGGGGGCGGCGATCAGTTCGGCGTCCTTCGCCCCGCCGGGGCGCAGACCGAACGCGTACGCCCCGCCGCCGCCGGCCGTCAGCGCGGCGGCCTCCAGCTCGACGGCGGCCTGCGCCTCGTACCCGGCCAGCTGGCACACCCCGGCGAGCGAGGAGACCGCGTCGAAGAGCCGCCCCATGCTGGAGGTCGGGACGCAGTTCACCTCGCGCGCCAACTGCTGCCCCAGCACCCGCAGTTCGTCCGGCGGGCAGGCCGCGACCGGGGCCAGCGCGGCGTCCCAGGCGATGCCCGCGGCCCGCAGATGCGCCAGCGCCATCCGGTACGGCCGCCGCACCGCCGCGTCGCCGCCGGGCAGCGGTACGTACTCCAGCCGGCAGAAGCGGTCGAAGCCGTCGTAGTCGGCGAGCAGGAACTCCCCGCCCCACACCGCTCCGTCGTCGCCGTAACCGGTGCCGTCGAAAGCCACCCCGATGACCCGCCGGCTGCCGTCGAGGCCGTGTTCGGCCATCGCGGAGGCCACATGGGCGTGGTGGTGCTGCACGCGCAGCAGCGGGCGCCCGCCGCAGTGCCGCTCGGCCCACCGGCCCGACGCGTAGCGCGGGTGCCGGTCGGCGGCGAGCAGCTCCGGGCGTACCGCGGTGATCGACTCCAGCTGCCGCCGGGCCCGCTCGAAGGCGCCCACCGTGGCCAGGCCGTCCATGTCGCCGATGTGCGCGGAGAGCCAGCCGCGCCGCCCCTCGCCGAGGCAGAAGGTGTTCTTCAGGTCGCCGCCGACGGCGAGCGCCGGCCGCACCGGGACCGGCAGCGCGACCGGCAGCGGGGCGTACCCGCGCGACCGGCGGACCACGGACGGCGCTCCGTCGCTCACGCGCACCACGGAGTCGTCGCACGGCACGCGGATCGCCCGGTCGTGGGTGAGGAAGGCGTCGGCCAGCGGCGCCAGCCGCTCCAGCGCTTCGGCGTCACCGGTGACGATCGGCTCGCCCGAGACATTGCCGCTGGTCATGACGAGCGTGCCGGGACCCGGCGGATCGCCCGGCAGGCCCAGCAGCAGATGGTGCACGGGCGTGTAGGGGAGCATCACGCCGATGTCGGGGCTGCCCGGCGCCACCGCGGCGTGGCGCGGTCCGCGCCGCCCGCGCAGCAGCACCACCGGCCGCACCTGGCCGGTGAGCAGCGCCCGCTCCTCCGGGCCGGTCCTGGCGAGCCGCTCGGCGCCGGCCAGGTCCCGCACCATCAGCGCGAACGGCTTGTCACCGCGGGCCTTGCGCCGCCGCAGCAGCGCGACCGCGGCGGAGTTGTCCGCGTCGCAGGCCAGGTGGTAGCCGCCGATCCCCTTGACCGCCACCACCGCCCCCGCCGCGAGCAGCGCCCGCGCCGCACCGACCGGGTCGCCGCCCGCGTGCGGGGCGCCCGGGACGACCAGCCGCAGCCGCGGTCCGCAGTCGTGGCAGGCGATCGGCTGGGCGTGGAAGCGCCGGTCGGCCGGGTCGGCGTATTCCGCCGCGCACGCGGCGCACATCGGGAAGCCGCCCATCGTGGTGTGCTCGCGGTCGTACGGCAGGCCGGTCACGATGGTCAGCCGCGGCCCGCAGTTGGTGCAGCTGATGAAGGGGTGCCGGTGGCGCCGGTCGCCGGGGTCGGAGAGTTCGTCGAGGCAGTCGGCGCAGGTCGCCGTGTCGGGCGGGACCAGGGTGCGGACCGGCCCGTCCCGGTGCGAGGCGACGATGGTGAAGCCGGAGCCGCCGGTGACGGCCAGGTCGTGGTGGTCGACCGACTCCACGGCCGCGAGCGGCGGCGCGCCCGCCGCGATCCCCGCGCAGAAGCGGGCCACGGCCGCCGCGGCGCCCTCCACTTCGGCGACGACCCCGTCGCCGGTGTTGGTGACCTGCCCGGACAGCCCGAGACCGGTCGCGAGCGCGTGGACGTAGGGCCGGAAGCCGACGCCCTGCACGACTCCGCGCACCGTCACCCGGCTGCGCCGCCGCGGTCCTGCCGTGCCCACGGCGGCCGGGGTCATGACGCGCCGGGCACCGCGGCGTGCAGCCCGGGGCGGGAGTGCCCGTGGTCGTCGTCGCCGTAGGGGTGGGCGTGGCCGCGGTGGTCGTCGTCGCCGTGGTGGTGGCCGGCCCCGTCGTGGTGGTGGCCGTGGCCGTGGGAGCCGGACCGCGCCATGACCGGGGTGTGCACCGGCGCGCCCGCGCCGGCCGCCGCCGCCCGGTCCAGCAGCGCACCGGCCTGCTCCCCGGTGCGTACCGAGGTCAGCAGCACCTCCACCCCGGGGTTGACCTGCTCGACGTGCGCGCGGAAGGCCGCCTCGTCGAAGTCCACCGCGTCGGCGAGGTCGGTCTTGGTCACCACCACCAGATTCGCCAGGCCGAAGGCCGTCGGGTACTTCAGCGGCTTGTCCTCGCCCTCGGTCACGGAGGCGAGCACCACCCGCAGCGTCTCGCCGAGGTCGTAGGAGGCGGGGCACACCAGATTGCCGACGTTCTCCACGAACAGCAGCGCGGTGGCGTCGGGCAGCCAGCCCTCCAGGTGGCGGCCGAGCATCGCGGCCTCCAGATGGCACAGCCCGTCGGTGAGCACCTGCTTGACCGGCGCGCCCGACCTGGCCAGCCGCTTCGCGTCGTTCTCGGTGGCCAGATCGGCGGTCAGCGCGGCCACGGGCAGCCCGCGCCGCCCGGCCAGCAGCAGCTCCTGCTCCAGCAGCGCGGTCTTCCCGCTGCCCGGGCTCGACAGCAGATTGACCACGGTGGTGCCGCGGGCCGAGAGGACGGTACGCAACTCGTGCGCGCGGACGTCGTTCCCGGCGAGCACGGCCTGTTGCAGGTCAAGCACACGGCACATCGTTCAGCGCTCCTCGCGGATCGGGTCCCGGGCGGGTTCGCCCGGTGTGCCGTCGTCCCACTGCACGGCGGCGATCTGCAGCTCACGGCCCGACAGCAGCTCGGCGGCGGCGGTGCCGCACGCGGGACAGCACAGGTCGGGCGGCATCCCCACCGCCCACTCGTCCGCGCACGGCAGGCACCTGGCGCGCCCCGGCACGGTCTCGGTCACCAGACGCGCGCCGTGCAGCACCGTGCCCGCGCACCCCAGGGTGAAGCTGAACGACAGCGCGTCGGGTACGACACCGGCGAGTTCACCGACCCGCAGGCGCACCGACCGTACGGCGGTGGCGCCCGCGGCCTGCGCCGCCTCCTCCACCTGCCCGATCACCGCCATCGCGATGGACATCTCGTGCACCGTCGTCATCCCCTGCCGGCCTGTCGCCCCGCCCCAACTAAAGGGCGCTCGGCCGGTGTCCGGTGGCCGCCACGCCGCCGGCGCGGCCGGAGGCGACCCGTTCGGCGCAGCGCCGCCGGGCCGCGTCCGGCCGCGCCGGTCACATCGCGCGCATCCGCAGATAGCGCCGGACGTCCGGGAGCATCTGGACGACCGCCGCGGCAGCGGCGGCAGCCGCCGCGCCGACGGCGCCGAGGGCCAGGATCTTCTTCACGATGAATTCCTCTCCTGTGTGAGCACGAAGTCCGTGTCCTGCCGGGGTTCGCCGAGCAGTTCGAGCACCAGGCGGACCGCTTCGGGCACCGCCGCGGCGACGGCGGGACTGAGCCCGATGCCCTCCTCGACACCGGCCGGTTCGCACCCGACGACCAGCACCCGGCCCGGCGGTGTGCCGCCGGTGCCCGCGCACAGCGTGCCCATCAGGGCGAGCACCGCGTCGGGCGTCATCCGGTGGCCGTCGAGCACGGCGCCGGGGTGCTCCACCTCGCCGCACTCCCCGGCGTCCAGGACGTAGAGGGTGCCGGGCACGCCGCCGCGGGCGGTGGCGTCGACCAGGACGAAGGTGTCGTAGCCGTCGAGCAGTTGATAGGCGAGGTGGACGCCCCGCACCCCGGCGTCCACCGTCTCGACGCCGTCGGGCAGCCGCCGGGCGGCCAGCCGCCGTACGGTCTCGACGCCGAAGCCGTCGTCGCCGAGGAAGATGTTGCCGACGCCTGCCACCAGCGTCCGGCCGGGCGGGCCGGTCATGCGTCCTCCAGCACGGTGACCTCGTCGGGCTGGAAGTACAGGAATCTGCCCTGCTCCCGGCGGATGTCCGCGCCCGGGTCGCCCTCCACCGTGACGGCCAGGTGCACCCCGCCGTCCACGTCGTGCAGCACCGCCTCGACCAGCGCGCTGCGGCCGTGCAGGAAGAGGTCCTGCGCGTCGGTGCGCCGCAGCCCGGGGCGCAGCGCGACCCGGCTGCCCGCGCCCACCGAGCGGCCGCCGACGAGGACGCGGTCGGTGTCCGGGTCGACCGCGGCGTCGGCCGCCGGGTTCCACCAGGGGGTGTCCGGGGCCATCAACAGGCCGGTGCCGCCGGGCGCCGCCGGCTGCCCGGTGACCTCGCGCAGCGACCGGACGGCGCCGTGCAGGCGCTCCAGTACCTCGGGCGGCATCGTGTCGGCCAGGTCGATCACGGCGGCGGCCCGCGCGTCGGTGCCCCGGGCCTCGCGCTTCTCCTGGTCGGTCAGCGCGGACGTGCGCAGCGCCAGGATCTCGTCGATCTCCAGCGAATCGTAGAGCGCCCCCGGGCTCTCCGGGGCGATGGCCGGATGGTCCTCCAGGATGATCGGCGAGGACAGCACCACGTCGGCGCGGCCGTCGCGGCCGGCCAGCACCGGCCAGGTGTGCACGTTCTCGCACGCCGCCGCGGCGCCGGCCGCCCACTGCGGGGGGTCGGTCGGCGACAGGAAGGAGCCGGCGTCCAGGCCCAGCATCAGGTGGGCCGAGACCAGCGCGCGGGGCAGCGCCGCCGCCCGGTCGGCGCCGCCGTCCGGGGGCCGCCAGTCCGCGGTGTTCTCGACGACCGCGGTGAGCCGCCGCACCGCGTAAGGCCCCGGCAGCTCGGCCGCGGACAGCACGATCCGCCCGCGCACCTCCTCGCGGGTGCACAGCAGGCGGCCGGCGAGCCGGCCGCCCTCGTACACCTCCTCGGTCTCCTCGCACGCCGGTCGGTCGAAGGGGAAGGCGTACTCGGCGCCGCCGAGGTCCGCCACCGGTACGGCGATCTCGACCCGCTCCTCGACGCCCTCGTCCCACGGCGTCAGGACCCGGTCGGCCAGTTCGAGCGCGGCCACGGTCTCGAAGCCGCCGCCGTCCAGCGCGCGCTGGACCGTACGCCGCCTGGCGTGCAGGAAGCGCAGCTCAGCGAACAGCCGCGCGCCGCCGCGCGGCTCCATCAGGCACTCCGTGCGCTGGAAGGAGTGCTCGCCGCTGCCGGCGCCCCACTGCGGCGGCACCAGCACACCGAACTGCCAGCGCATCCGGTTCTTCGCCGCGGACGCCCGGTAGGGGTAGAGGACGTACCCCTCGAAGAGCACCGCGTCGGCGACGGCCCGGGCGGCGTCGAAACGGCCCCCTGCCCCGGTCACGACGCCGCCTCCGCCACCAGCGGCGCGGCCTGCGCCGACGCGAGGAGCGACTCCACGGTCGCCTCCCACGAGGGCAGCGCCTGCCGCGAGCGGAAGGCCAGCAGCGCGTCCATCGTGGCGCGCGGCAGCCGGACCCAGCCGCAGCCGGGGAAGTGCTGGTCGATCATCTCCCGCCAGACCGCGACGGGCATGCCGAACGACGCCTCCCGGTCCCACGGGACGGGCTCCACCCGGAAGCCGCCCGCGCCGCTGAAGACCGTGCCGGCGAACAGCATCAGCAGCGGCACCTCGCCGCCCTCCAGCGCCCGGAAGTACCGGGTCGCCGCCACGTCCAGGTCGTAGTTGCACGGCACCGGCAGATCCACCTCGGTCTCACCGGTGAAGCCCGGTACGACCAGCGACACCTGCGCGAACTGCAGCGGCAGCAGGGTGCTGCCCCAGCGGGCCCGCTCGCCGAACAGGTCGGCGAGGCCCGCGGCCTCCGCCGGCTCGTAGCCGCGGCGGGCCGGCTCGATGCGGAACTGGCAGCGCAGCGCCATCGCGTGCACCCGGGTGCCGGGCGCCGCGGTGATCCGCAGCCGGAAGACCAGCGTCGGCCCCGCCGCGTAACGGTCGGCCCGCACCCCTGGGCAACTGAAGGAGAACTCCGTCATCGCGGTTCCTCCCCGCGCAGCGGCCGGGCGCGCCGGGCGACCTCGGCGAAGAAGTCGGCCAGCGCCGCCCGCGCCTCGGCGCCCCCGTCGAAGCCCTGCCAGTGCAGCCGCATCCGGCCCACCAGCTCGTAGCACACGTCGATCGGCACCAGGAAGCACGCGTAGCCGTCCTGGCCGCGGCGCATCAGCAGCGCCTCCACGTCCGGCCGCAGCTCCGCCGCCAGCCGGGTCCTGCCCAGCACCTGCTGCCAGGTGCGCGGGTCCAGCTCGCTCTCGGTGGCGCCCGCCGGGCTCGGATAGAGCGCGACGAGGCGGTCCAGGGCGGCGTTGCGGAAGAAGAAGGCCACGCCGACCGGGATCTGGAGCACCTCCCACGCGCTGTCGTCCACCGTGTGCGCCGGGTCGCTGAGATAGCGGTCGGGCACCGTACGGAACCGCCCGCCGGCCGTGCCCGCGTTCTCGAACAGCATCGCGCAGGCGACGCAGGCGCAGGCCAGCTCGCGCTTGGCGCTGTCCACCAGGTGCCGGTGGGCGCCGTCGGCGACCTCCGTCCCGCACAGCGTGCACCGCTCGGGCCGCGGCGGCGCGGGAGCGGTGAACCGGCGCAGGCCCGCCGGTACCGCGGGGGCCGGGCGCACGGTCATGAAGCGCCCACCGTGCTCGGCCGCGGCGCGATCTGCAGCAGCACCGGTTCGCCCTTCGCCGCCGGCTCCAGCTCGACGGCCGTGACCTCGGCCGCGAAGCACGCCAGCGCGTCCTCGACGGAGGCGCGCGCCGCCGCGTCGGTGCTCGGGCAGCCGCAGCCGCCCTCCGCGGTGGAGCGCACCCGCAGCAGGCCGCTCCCGGCGTCGAAGCCCACCAGCTCGACCGGAAGCCGGAGCAGCGCGCGGTCGATCCTGGCCTCAACCGTCTCGGGGTGCAGACCGTGCAGCACCAGCATCCCGGCGACCAGCTCGTCGCCCAGCAGCCGTTCCAGCGCCTGCGGACCGGCCTGGCCCGCCAGCGCCAGGACCCGGGCGAGGCCCGCGCCGTAGAAGTCCATCAGCGCCCGCACCAGCTCCTCCGCCGCACCGCACACCGCGCGGTCACCGGTCGCCGCGAGCCGGTCGAGGATCTCCTCGACCTGCCGGCCGGCCTGCTCGGCGGTGCGCGCCGGGCGGGCGGTCATCCGCCCATCCCGCTCAGGCCGGTCGGCACATGCATCTTCTGCACGGTCCTGCCGCCGCCGACGTACATGTGGACGCCGCACGGCAGACACGGGTCGAAGCTGCGCACCGCCCGCATGATGTCGATGCCCTTGAAGTTGTCCGGCGTGTTCTCCTCGAAGATCGGCGTGTTCTGCACGGCGTCCTCGTACGGGCCCGGCGTGCCGAACGAGTCCCGGGTGCTGGCGTTCCACGGCGTCGGCGGATAGGGGTGGTAGTTGGCGATCTTGCCGTCCCTGATCACCATGTGGTGCGACAGGACCCCGCGCACCGCCTCGGTGAAGCCGACCCCCAGGCCCTCGTCCGGCACCTCGAACTTCTCCCACGTCTGGGTGCGCCCCGCGCGGACCTCCGCCAGGCCCTTCTCCGCGAAGTGCAGCGCGACGGCCGCCGCGTACGCCTGGAAGTAGGTGCGGGCGCGGTTGCGCTCCAGGGCGTTGCTCCACTTCGGGATCTTCCACTCGAAGCTGGTCTCGGGCTTCGTCATCGTCCTGGGCAGGTTGATGACGACGCTGTGGCCGGTCGCCTTGACGTAGCCGATGTCGACCAGGCCCGACAGGGCGGTGGACCACAGGCGCGCGATGGGGCCGCCGCCGGTGTCCAGCGCCAGGTGGTCCTTGCCGTCGAACCAGCGAGGGGACATCACCCAGCTGTACTTGTCGTCGAAGTTCCGCTTCTGCGGCGCCGGGATCGTGTGCTGGTTCCAGGGGTGCCGCGGGTCGACCGGGTTGCCGAGCGGGTCGTGGGTGACGAACTGCTCCTGGCCCTCCCAGTCCTTGTAGTACGAGCTGCCGAGCAGGATCCGGATGCCGAGATTGATCTCGGTGAGGTCGTTGGTGACCAGCTTGCCGTCCACGACGATCCCGGGGGTGACGAACATCCGCCGTCCCCAGTCCGTCATGTTGCGGTAGGTGAAGTCGCAGTGGTCCGGGTCGTTGAGCGCGCCCCAGCAGCCCAGCAGGACCCGCCGCCGGCCGACCTCCTCGTAACCGGGCAGCGCCTCGTAGAAGAAGTCGAAGAGGTCGTCGTGCAGCGGGACGACGCGCTTCATGAACTCCACGTACCGCATCAGCCGGCTGAGGTAGTCGGTGAACAGCTGCACCGAGGCGATGGTGCCGACGCCGCCCGCGTAGAGGGTGGACGGGTGCACATGGCGCCCCTCCATCAGGCAGAACATCTCCCGCGTGTACCGGCTCACCTGGAGCGCCTCGCGGTAGAACTCGCCCTCGATCGGGTTGAGCGAGCGCATGATGTCGGCGATGGTCCGGTACCCGTGCTCACCGGCGTGCGGCGCCTCGGTGCGCTCGGCCAGCTCCAGCACACCGGGGTTGGTCTCCTTGACCATCCGCTCGCAGTAGTCCACCCCGACCAGGTTCTCCTGGAAGATGTTGTGGTCGAACATGTACTCGGCGGCCTCGCCCAGGTTGATGATCCACTCGCCCAGGTGCGGCGGCTTCACCCCGTAGGCCATGTTCTGCGCGTACACCGAGCACGTCGCGTGGTTGTCGCCGCAGATGCCGCAGATCCGGCTGGTGATGAAATGCGCGTCCCGCGGGTCCTTGCCGCGCATGAAGACGCTGTAGCCGCGGAAGACCGACGAGGTGCTGTAGCACTCGGCGACCTTCTTCTGCTTGAAGTCGATCTTCGTGTGGATGCCCAGGCTGCCCACGATCCGGGTGATCGGGTCCCAGGACATCTCCACCAGGCCGCTGCCGTCCCCGGCCGCCTTCGTCGTCGGTGATGCCATCGTCTTGTGCCGTGCCCTTCACTGGGTGCGAGTCGGATCCAGTCCGATGCGTGAGCCGCCGGTACGTCCGCGGCCGGCGTGTCCGCGGCTGTTCTACGGTGCTGCGGTCCCGGTCACCACGGGGGCCGGTAGCCGGTGGTGAGCGTGTCGCCGCGGCTGCGCCACTTGGGCTCGGCGTCCAGCGTGTGCACGGTGACCGCCCGCAGCCTGCGGATGACCGAGCCGTACGCGGCGCTGGCGGTGCTCGACAGCTTGCCGCCGGGCGGCTCGTCCATGAACGGCATGAACTTGTCGGGGAAGCCCGGCATCGTGCAGGCGATACAGATCCCGCCGACGTTCGGACAGCCGCCGATCCCGTTCATCCAGCCGCGCTTGGGCACGTTGCACTTCACCACCGGCCCCCAGCAGCCCAGCTTGACCAGGCACTTGGGGGAGTCGTACGTCGTGGCGAACTGCCCCTGCTCGTAGTAGCCCGCCCGGTCGCAGCCCTCGTGGACGGTGGCCCCGAAGAGCCAGGCCGGCCGCAGCTGCTCGTCCAGCGGGATCATCGGGGCGGCGCCGGTCGCCTGGTGCAGCAGATAGACCAGCGTCTCGGCGAAGTTGTCCGGCTGGATGGGGCAGCCCGGCACACACACGATCGGGATCCCCGCGCCGGACTTCCAGTCCCAGCCCAGGTAGTCGGGCACGCCCATCGCGCCGGTCGGGTTGCCCGCCATCGCGTGGATGCCGCCGTAGGCCGCGCAGGTGCCGATCGCGACCACGGCGAGCGCCTTGGGCGCGAGCCGGTCGATCCACTCGCTGGTGGTGATCGGCTGACCGGTCGCGGGGTCGTCGCCGAAACCGCACCAGTAGCCCTCGGCCTTGATCGCCTCATTGGGGATCGAGCCCTCGATGACCAGCACGAACGGGTCGATCTCGCCCCGCTCGCCCTTGAAGAACCACTCGATGAAGCTGTCCGCGCCCTGCACGGGGCCGCACTCGAAGTCGATCAGCGGCCAGTGCACCTCGATCTTCGGCAGACCGGGCAGCACGCTCAGCGCGATCTCCTCGATGCTCGGCTGCGTCGCCGCGGTCAGCGACACCGAATCGCCGTCGCAGCTCAGGCCGGCATTGATCCAGAGAATGTGGATCGGTTTGTCGTCCTGCGTGCCCGCCTCGGGCGCGGTGGATGTGGGTGAGGTCGTCACGGGATTCCTCCTCTGGGCGGCGGGGGACGAAAACCCGCATGTCAGACACCACTGTCATGGCGAACACCGGGAGGGGCGATGTCGGACTGGTCCGATCCGGTGGTGGGCACCGCCGGACGGGGCGCCGGCGCGCTCGCGACGCTACGGCCGGCCGCGTGCCCGGCCCGCGCGGCTCAGCGGCGACGTCACACGAAAGCGGCGCGCACATTGGACCGCCTGGCCGCCCCACCAGGTGCGGGGCACCCCGGCGCCCGCGGGAATGCCGGGGTGCCCCCCGGCGTTGAGAGGACAGACGAAAACGATAACGATGACGGAACGAGGTGACCCCATGGCCCGCAGCGAACTGCGCCCTGTCGTCAGGCTCCGCTCCACCGCCGGGACCGGCCACACCTATGTGACCCGCAAGAACCGGCGCAACGACCCGGACCGGCTGACGCTGCTCAAGTACGACCCCGTCGCCCGCCGCCACGTGCCCTTCCGCGAAGAGCGCTGAATCCCGGCCCGTACGGCACACGACGGCCCCGCACCCACCACGAGAGGACACCCATGAAGCACGGCATCCACCCCACGTCCCGCCCGGTGGTCTACCGCGACAAGGCCGCCGACCTCGCCTTCCTGACCCGCTCCACCGCGACCGGCGACCACACCGTGGTCTGGACGGACGGCAGCACCTACCCCGTCATCGACGTGGAGATCTCCTCGGCCAGCCACCCCTTCTACACCGGCAGGGCACGTGAGCTGGACACCGCGGGCCGCGTCGAGCGCTTCCGGCGCCGCTACGGCACCGGCGCCGGCTGAGCGGCCTCCTTCCGCTTCCCGTCGACGGCGGGCCGCCGCTGTCGCTTGATCGGGTGGTTGCGGGCGTACGGCCCCCGTCCCGGCACTCCCGCCGGGACGGGGGCCGCTATCGTCGTCGGCCGGGAGGGTGTCTCCCGCAGCTGCGGTGGACAGTGCCTTCGACCAGCCCCATCCACCCACGCCGGGGGCACTCTCCCGCTCCGCGCGACCGGCCCTGTGCGCGGCGGCCCCTGTGCGCGCCGGCCCTGTGCTCACGTCGGCCGCCGCCCCGCGCCGGCCGTCCCCGGCGGTCCGGCCGAGGCCCCGGTCATCCGGCCAGGTGCGCGTAGACGACGGTGTTGCCGTCGTAGGCGCGGGTGCGGGTGTTCCAGTCGGAGCAGGTGATCAGGCGCAGCTGCGGGTCCGGGGTGTTGCCGTAGACGTCGAGGGTGGGGAAGGCCCGCTTCTCGTACGAGCGGACCGCGTCGACGGTGAAGACGGCGACGGAGCCGTCCGCGCGGGTGACCCGGATCTGCTGGCGCGGCTTCATCGCGCCGAGCCGGTAGAAGACGGCGGGCCCTGTGGCGTACGAGTCGACGTGGCCGAGGATGACTGCGGGTCCCGGCCTGCCGGGTGCGGGGGAGCCGTGGAACCAGCCCGCCTGCAGCGGCTTGCCCGGCACCTCAAGACTGCCGTCCGCGGCCAGCCCGAGGTCCAGGAGCCTGGTGTGGACGCCGATCGCCGGGATGTCCAGCACGGCCGGCAGGGCGGCCGGCGGCAGGGCGGAGCCGGTGGCAGTCGGCGTCGGGGGGACCGGCACGGACGGGGCCGGCATGTGGCCCATGCCGTGCGGCAGTTGCCCGGCCGCGGCGGGCCCGGGCCGCGGCGGCGGCGCGCCGCCGCCCCCGGTACCGGCCAGGATGACGGCGACGCCCGCGGTCACGCAGGCCACCGCGAGCACGACGAGGAGAACCGCCGTACGCCGCGGGCGGCCCGCACGGGTGGGGATACCGGTCATCGGCCGGCGGTGCCCCGCCGGCGCAGCGCGAAGCCGCCGGCGCCCAGACCGACCAGGACCGCGGCGCTGCCGCCCGCGACCATACCGGTGCCGCTGCGGCCGGCCTGGGTGGCGCCGTCCCCGGTGTCGGCGCCGCCGGACGGCATCGACGACATCTGCGAGGCGGTGAACGCCCCGCACAGCGCCGGGTCGGTGGCCTCGGCGGGCAGCGACTTGTCGAGTTCGCTGGCGCCGAGGACGCTGTCGTACATCCCGTTGCCGTTGTAGTCGATGCCGTGCACGACTAGGACGGCCTTGCCGGACTTGAGGTTCGCGGCGACGCCGTCGCTGACCTCCACGGTCCGGTGGTAGGAGACGGTCGAACCGGCGGGGAAGCGGTCCACGGCCAGCGCGCTCTTGTCGGTCGTGTCGCCGCTGGTGGTCAGCGAGGTGCCGATCATGCCGTAGTCCTTCATGGCGTCGGCGACATTGATCGAGGGGTGGCCGTTGTGGTCCACGGCCTCCGACGGCTTGGGACAGACGCCGCCGCCGTCGACGTGGATGTGCATCGCGTGCGGCGACTTGCCGCCCACCAGCCCGGACGCGGTCACGGTGATCTTCGCGGTGTTGCCGGACAGCTGCACCATGGCCTTGCCCTGCCCGGTGACGTGATTGGCCGTCACCGGATCCAGCGACGCCTGATACGTCGTCCACGCGACCTCGGTGTCCCCCGGCGCCGCCGCCCACCCGGCCGCGGGCACCGCGAGCGGCACCGCCGCGACCGCCATCACTGCCAGAACCCGTCCTGATGTCGAACGCATCATGTCCAGCCTTTCCTTGCGGATACCACCGCCGGTCGGCCGACGGCCGGCCCGGCAGCGGGAGAAGACCTCTCCACCCCCTCCTTCGGAGCGCCCGACCGTCCGGATTGGTACGCATGCACGAATTCCGTACGCGTGAACGCCCCGCGCCGGCACCGCCGTACGGCCCGGCGGGGGCGTAAAACCAGGTGCGGACGCCAAGGGCCGTTGACAGGCTGCGCCGATGAATCGCGAAGAGATCTCCGCAATCGCCCACGCCGGTCACCCGATCAAGGCCCCGCTCGACGACGACGCCGTGCGCCGGCTGCTGGACAAAGGCCTCCCGCGCGGCGACGAACGCGTGCTCGACCTCGGCTGCGGCAGCGGCGAATGGCTGCTGCGCGCCCTGGCCGCCGGCGGGGACGTCCACGCCGAGGGCGTCGACATCTCCGCCGGGGACCTGTCCCGGGCCCGGGAGGCGGCCGTCCGCGCCGGGGTCGGGAAACGCCTGGTCCTGCACGAGCAGGACGCCGCGGACTTCGTGTCCCCGCAGCCGTTCGACCTGGTGCTCAGCGTCGGCGCCGCGCACGCCTTCGGCGGGCTGCTCCCCGTCCTCGCGGCGGCCCGCACCCACCTCGCCCCCGGCGGCCGGGTCCTGATCGGCGACGGCTTCTGGGACCGTACGCCGTCCCCCGAGGCCGTCGGGATGCTCGGCGACTTCGCGGGCCTGGCCACCACCTTGGACCTGGTCGCCGCCGACGGATGGACCCCGGTCCACGGCCACATCAGCACCCGCCGCGAGCTGGACGACTACGAATGGTCCTGCTGGGGCACCCTGGCCGGCTGGGCGCTCGACCGCCCCGAGGACCCGGACAGCGCCGGCGTCCTGGCCACCGCCGCGACCCGGCGCTCCGAATGGCTGCACTCCTACCGCGACAGCTTCGGCTTCATCACCCTGCTGCTGCGCCGCACCCCCTGACTCCCGCGCCCGCACACCCCGTTGGTACGCTCGGATTTGAGCAGTCGCTCAAATCGAGGGCGGGGGGCGGCGATGGGCCTGTACGTCGAGGCACTGGTGCGTGCCGGGGTGGACACCGTGTGGGACCGCACGCAGCAGCCGGCGCAGCACCGCCGCTGGGACCTGCGGTTCACCGACATCGCCTACCTGCCGTGCGCACCGGGGGAGCCGCAGCGCTTCCGGTACGCCACCCGCGTCCTGCCGTTCCTGACGGTCGCCGGTGTCGGGGTCGCCGCGGGGGAGCGGCACCGCCCGGACGGCACCCGCACCTCCGCCCTCCGCTTCTCCTCGCCCCACCCGCTCTCCCTCATCGAGGAAGGGCGCGGCTACTGGCGCTACGTCCCGACGGGGGACGGCGTCCGCTTCCTGACCGGCTACGACTACCGGCCGCGCTGGGGCCGCTTCGGGCGGCTGGCCGACCGCCTCGTCCTGCGGCCCGCCATGGGCTGGGCCACCGCCTGGTCCTTCGACCGGCTGCGGCTGTGGTGCGAACGCGGCATCCCGCCCGAGCGGTCGCTGCGCCACGCCCTCGGCGAGTGCGCCGTCCGCCTCGGCGTCCTCGCCGCGGCCGTCGCCCTGGCCCTCGCTCCGGCACCTGTCCCGGCCCGCGCGGCCTGCCTCACCGCCGCGGTGCTCGCGCTGCTGCTGCCGCCGCTGCCGGTCACTCCGGCCGCCCGGCGCTGCCTGCGCCGGCCGCCCGCGGACGCCGTCTCCGCACCACCCGCCCTGCTCGCCGGCCTCGCCGCCCCGGAGGCGTCATGACCTCGATCTTCCAGCGCGGCCTCGGCGCCGACTTCGACCGGCTCCACCCGCAGATCCGGCGGCGCTTCTCCATCGGGCTCGACAGCGCCCAGGCCTGTGTCGGACGCGGCACGATGGACCGCGTCTGGCACGGCCGCAGCTTCGTACGGCCCTTCCTCGCGCTCGGCGGCAGCCGCAACATCCTCCTCCCGCGGGCCGGCCGCGACGTCCCGTTCACCATCGAGAACGTCCCCTACGAGGACTCCTACGGCCGGGAGACCGTCACGTTCGTGCGGACCTTCGGTTTCCCGGGGCGCGACCTGCGGTTCGACGCGACGATGGTCTACAGCGCCGAGCGCGGCTGCCTCGTGGACTACCTCGGCACCCACCAGCACCTCGCCACCGACCTGCGGCTCGCGGTGGGCGCCGGCGGGGCGCTGCTGATCCGCTCGGGGCAGCACCGCTTCCGCGAAGGGCCGGTCGACGTCCGGGTCCCCGACCTGATCGGGGGTGACGCGCTGGTGCGCGAGTCGTACGACGACGCGGCGCGGTGCTTCCGGATCGAGGTGTCCGTCACCAACCGGCGCTTCGGACCGCTCTTCGGCTACCGCGGCTCCTTCACGGCCGACTTCGTCGACGCGGCGGAACACGGCGTGCGCGACGGTCTGCGGCCGGTGCGCGAAGAGGCGAGGCCATGAGCGCGGACACCCGGACGAAGCTGCTGGCCGGGGCGCTCGCCACCCTCACCGACCAGGGCATCGCCAAGGTCTCCGCACGGAGCATCGCCGCTGCCGCCGGGGTCAACCAGGCGCTGGTCTTCTACCACTTCGGCAGCGTCGACGAACTGCTGTCCGCCGCCTGCCGCTACGGCGCCGAGCAGCGCGTGGCCGTCTACCGGGAGCGGCTCGGCGCCGTCCGCAGCCTGGGCGAACTCCTGGACCTGGGCCGCGAGATGCACACGGCGGAGCGCGCGAGCGGGAACGTCGCCGTCCTCGCCCAGCTGCTGGCCGGAGCCCAGACGCAGCCGCGGCTCGCCCCGGCCACCGCGGCGGGCCTCGCGCTGTGGATCGACGAGGTCGAGACGGTGCTGGAGCGGGTGCTGGCGGACACGCCGGTCGCCGGCTTCCTGGACGTGGCAGGGCTGGCCCGCGCGGTCGCCTCGGCTTTCGTCGGCCTCGAACTCTACGAGGGCGTGGACCCGGACGGCGCCGGCCGCGCCCTGGACGCCCTGGACCAGCTGTCCGCACTGGTGAACGTGCTGGATGAGCTGGGCCCGGTCGCCCAGCGAGCGGTACGCGCCCGCCTGCGGCGCTCCGCTCGCCGCCCGCCCGTGCGGGACCGGCCCTGAGCGGCTCGGGCCGGGGTGGGGTGCGCCGGTGAAGTGTTGTCATGAACGCGCGTAGATGTGGGTAGCAACCACAGGTCCGTACGTAGATCCCTGGAGATGCGAGGAAGACCTGTGCGCAGAAGAACGCTGATACGCGGGCTGGCCGTGGCGACGCTCACACCCGCCGCCGGCGCGCTCGCCGCGAGGACGGCCGCGGCGGCCTCCGACACGTACGGCATCGACATCGCGACCTCGCAGTCCGGCATCGACCTGGGCCTCGCCGCCGCGCAGGGCCAGCGGTTCGCCATCGTCAAGGCGGGCGGCTGCCAGCTCAGCGAAGGACCGTACGTCAGCCCGTACTACACCGCGCAGGTGGACCGTGCCCGCGCGGCCGGGCTGCGGGTCGGCCACTACTGGCTGTCCGGCGACTTCCAGGCCCCGGCCGACGCGGCGAACTACTTCGTCGACCACCTGCACGACTACCGCCAGGGCGATGTGCTCGCGCTCGACGACGAAGTGCTGGACGACTCCGCGTACCTGTGGAACGACTCCCAGGTCGCCGCCTGGTTCCGGCAGGTGCAGAGCCGGGTCGGCACCGCCGTGCCGTGGTTCTACATCGGCGCCGCCAACCTGCGGGCCGGGAACTGGCCCCAGACGATCGCCACCGGGGCCAAGCTGTGGGTCGCCGCCTACGGCTCCAACAACGGCACCCGGCAGGGCGATCCCGAACTGGGCGGCAAATACCCGGACTGGGCCGTCCACCAGTACAGCTCGGTCGGCTCGGTCGGCGGAAGCGCGAAGGTGGACCACGACTACGCCAGGGGTTCGGCGTTCGACCTGGTCGCCCCGGGCAGCGGTGGCGGCGGCGGGGGAGGGGGCGGCACCGGCGGCCTGCCCAAGACCACCACCGAGCAGGACGGCGTGCCAGGACCCGTCTTCTGGAGCCGGGCACAGAAGTGGCTGTCGATCCAGTCGGGTTACACCGGCCCCATCGACGGGGACCCCGGGGTGAACACCTACGCGGCCCTCCAGCGCAACATGCGGGACCACTACGGCTACACCGGCCCGATCGACGGGGTGCCCGGCGTCAACACGTACAAGGCGTGGCAGCGCCAGGCCGCCCAATGGGGCTACACCGGACCGGTCGACGGCGTGATGGGGCCCAACAGCTGGCGCGGGGTGGCACGTTTCCTCAACCAGGACGCCTGGAACTGACCCCGGCGCCAAGGCGCGTGCTCCACCGGACCGGCCGGGCGTCCGTGCGCGAAGTGCGCGCGGACGCCCGGCCGTTGCGCGTTCCCGAGGGGCGCCCGTCCGTCCCGGGGCTTTGCCGGCGCCCGGTGTGCGGTGTGCGGGGGCGGGCAGGCGAGCCGGGGAGAAAAGGGGGACGCAACCATGGCGACCTTGGGGATGACGGAGCTGGCGCACGCCTCGATGCCGGACAGCCCGTCCGGCTGGGCCTGGGCGGGCGCCATCCTCGCCTGCTACCTGCTCGTGCGATTCCTGCTCGTCTACGCCGCCAACCGCCGCGCCGGCGTCGAGCGGCCCGCCCACCAGGTGTGGGAGGACATCCGCGACTCGCCCCGCCACGCGCGGCAGCGCCGGACGATGTCCCAGTTCCTGGCAGGGCGCGCGGTCCTCGTCGTGGGCATGGCGCTGCTCATACCGGTCGCCCTCATCCCGGCGAAGTCGGCGCGGCTCGCGATCCTCGCTGTCGCGGTCCCCGTGGTGGTGGCCGCGATCGCCTACGCCGACTACCGCACCAGCTCCCGCCGGAAGCGCCGCACGTCGTCCGACAGCGAGTCGGACCCCGTGGACCAGGAATCGGAGCGGCGGCCGGTCTGACGGTGGCGTGTTCAGGGCGGCGGCGGCCCCTGGCCGATGGCGCAAACGGCGAGTGCGGCGCGCCGCCTTTCGGACGGCCCTGGGGGAGCCGCGTGCTGCGGGTTTCCCGGTGCTCCAAGCCGCGCGCGGCTGCGACGCCGGCCATACGGGCGCCGCGTCGCTCCCGGTGGCGGTGCCGGTGCCCGCCGCCCTGCGGGGACAGGGCGGGGGACGCGCGGGCGGCAGCAGGTCGGCCGGCTTTGGCCGGCAGCCGCCGCAGGAGGCCGACGGGACCGGCCAGAGTCCCGTGCGGTGCCATCCGGTCATTTCTCCGAGGGCGAGTTGACGGCGGCACGGCACCCCTGGATGCTGAGTGCGCAACACCGAATTGTCAGATATTTCCACCGCTTTGACGGCGGGAGAGCCGTCCCGCGGTGAGCACGGCCGCACAGCCCAGCCCCATGCGGGACACCTGCGGAGGCCACGGACACGTGTCCGGCCGCCGCCGGGCCACGGCGCATCACGCACGCCTCAGGAGCGGCCGGCCCCGTGCCGCCGTACGCACGGCACGGCGCACGCCGGCCACGCAGGCCGCGTCGGCACACGCGAGCACCACGAGCAGCAACGACACCGCACGCCCGGACAGCCGGTCCCGTTCCGGACGTGCGCTCACCTGTCCACGCACAGCCCCGGGTTCCGCCCGTCACGACCGAGGAGACACGATGACCCGAGCAGAGACCCGACCGCGATCCGGCCGCCGCGCCGCGCGGATGCTGGCCGGAGCGACCCTGGCGGTCGCCACCACGCTGGCCGCCGCCGGCGCCGCCGGTGCCACCACCCCGCACGCGTCCGCCGCGGGAAGCGCTCTGCCCCGCCTGTCCGCACCCGGCGCGGTCTCTCCCGCCCTGACGTCGGTCAGCTTCACCCATGTGTCGACGACCGCGCCGTACGCGTCCATCACCTGCACGCTCACCGCCGACACGCCGCTGCGCTACTACGGGGGCGCCTACCCGGGCGGCGGCGTGGAGGCGATCGGCAGCGTCCAGTGCACCAACGTCGTCAACACCATCGCCGTCCAGGTCGCGCTGGCGAAGAACAACTCCGTGGTCGCCGTGAGCACGGTCCGCTACACCTACAGCACCACCCAGGGCGGCCAGACCACCGACGTGGCGCACGGCGCGGCCACGTACATCACCGCCGCGGTCGCCGGCGTCACCTTCCCTGACGGGTACTACTGGGCGAGCCCGGAGGCGGACAGCGCCAGCATCTACATCTCCTCCTGAGCGCCCTCCCGCGGCCGTACGGCGGCGCCCCCGCCGTACGGCCGCGGGAGCGGACGTCACCGAGGACACGATCGAAAACCGGCCGCCAGTGATCGCCGCCTTCCAGACGGGATCCGATCTTTACCGTTCAAACCTCCTGCTACCCACTGCTGTCATGACAGGCTTAACCGACAACAGTTCGACTCAGGAGTGCCCATGGACTCATCCGCCGATGCCGCTCACCAAGGCGGACCGCCGCTGTCGGTCACCTGTGCCCTGGGATCCCCCAGCGTGGTCACGGTGGCCGGGGAGGCCGACCTCGACGGCGCCGGATCGCTGCGCGACGCGGTGGACCGCGCGCTGGGTCACCATCCCCACCTGGTCTTCGACCTGGCCGGGGTGACCTTCGCCGACTCGACCTTCCTCAATGTGCTGGTCCAGGCCCGCCAGACCGCCCTGGACCAGGAGGGAAGCGTGCGCCTGCTGGCACCGAGCCCCACCGTCCACCACCTCCTGGACCTGACGGGGGCGCTCCCGCTGTTCCCGGTGATCACCGCGGAGCAGCTCAAGCAGTCCTGACGGGCGGCCGGCGCACCGGCGTGGCGGTGGCCGGCGGGCACGGGCGCCGGCACGGTCGTGGCGTCCGCCGCCGCGAGGTCGGCCCACACGCGCTTGCCGCCGGGGCTGGGCACCACGCCCCACGCCTCGGTCAGGCGCTCCACGATCAGCAGCCCCCACCCGCCCGCGGCACGCGGGCGGGGCGTGGGCCGCACCCGCGAGTCGTCGCTGACCATGATCCGCAGACGGCGCGCGTCGAACACCAGCGACAGGCCCACCAGGCCGCCCGCGTGCCGCAGCGCGTTCGTCACGAGTTCCGACACCACCAGGGCGACCGCCGCGTCGTCGGGGCGCCAGCGCGTCGGCCAGGCGAAACCCGCCACCTGCTCCTTGGCCCAGCCGCGGGCCCGCATCACCTCGCCCGGCCCGGCCGACACCACAAGGAACTGCTCAGTCATCACCGATCATCGCCCGTCCACCGCGCCTTCCACCGCACCTGCCGGACACCGACGCGGGACGACAGGCCCGGCTCATGATGGTGGTTCGCCTGCCCCCTATGGCGTGAGCCACCACCACACAGGGGGGTCGGGTTCGTCACGGCGGACCGGCCCGGGGCCGCCGCGTCCCCCGGCGCGCCGCCCGGTGACGGACACCGGGCCGGACGCAGCCGCGCCCGACCGGCCGTCCTGCCACCGCGCCGCCGAGTGTGCCGAACAGCGAAACGGAAGCTCGCGCCAGCTGTTTTAAGGCGTGAAAGAAGCTGTCGGGATCCTTGACACGGGGACGCGCGTGGGCGAGTCTCATCTCCGTTGGAGAGCGCTCTCCGTCGTTTATGTCCGTCGAGCGGAGCTACACCCGTAACCGTTGGACCGGCAGGCTCCCCGGCCGGATACCCCCCACCCAGGCCCGCGCACGGACAGCTCCTGCGGTCCGGCCCGGGCTCCCGGTGACCCGGTGGTCGCGCAAAGGACGCCGTGTCGCCAGAAACGGAGCGCGCACGTATGAACGCACCGCCCCGCCCTGAAAAGCGGCTCCGGTCGCACCGGCGTCGCGCGAAGGCCCGCGGCCGCACGCTGGGAGTCGCGCTGACGGCGCTGGCCCTGCTGCTGGGCAGCGGCGCCGTCGCCGTCACCGAGCGGGCCGCCGCAGCCGCCGACCAGCCCTGGATGAACACCGCGCAAACCCCGGCGGACCGCGCCAGCGAGCTGCTGGCCGCCATGACCCAGGCCGAGAAGCTGGCGATGATGCACGGCGGCCAGGCGTGCGGCTACGTCGGCTGCGTCGACGGCAACTCCCGGCTCGGCATCCCGCCGCTGCACCTCCAGGACGGCCCGGTCGGGGCGGGGGACGGCTTCACCAACGTCACCCAGCTGCCGGCGCCGGTCGCGGGCGCGGCGAGCTGGGACACCTCGCTGATGAACCAGTACGGCCAGGTGCTCGGCTCCGAGCAGTGGGGCAAGGGCACCAACGTGGTGCTGGCCCCGACCATCAACATCGTGCGCGACCCGCAATGGGGCCGGGCGTTCGAGTCCTTCGGCGAAGACCCCTACCTCGCCGGGCAGATGGGCGCCGCCGACATCCAGGGCATCCAGAGCCAGGGACCGATGGCGCAGGTCAAGCACTACGCCGTCTACAACCAGGAGACCAACCGCAACAACATCACCGACAACGCGATCGTCTCCGACCGGACCGAGCGGGAAATCTACCTGCCGGCGTTCGAGACGTCGGTGAAGCAGGGCGGCGCCGACTCGGCGATGTGCTCCTACTCGGCCGTCAACGGCGCCTTCGCCTGTGAGAACGGACCGCTGCAGAAGACCGCGCTCAAGGGCGACATGGGCTTCACCGGCTTCATCACCTCCGACTGGGGCGCCACGCACTCCACCGTCGCGTCGGCGAACAACGGCCTGGACATGGAGATGCCCGGCAGCGACTACTACGGCGCGGCGCTGACCACCGCGGTCGGCAACGGCCAGGTGTCGCAGGCGACGATCGACGACCACGTCCGCCGGATCCTGACCTCGATGTTCAAGGCGGGCCTCTTCGACCACGCGCAGACCGGCACCACCGGCTCGGTGGTGACCAGCACCGCCCACAACACCACCGCGAAGCAGGTCGCGCAGGAGGGGTCGGTACTGCTGAAGAACACCGGCGCCATCCTGCCGGTCGCCGCCGGCACCAGCTCGATCGCCGTCATCGGCGACGACGCCGGCACCGACGCGATGTCGCAGGGCGGCGGCAGCGCGGCGGTCAACGGCCCGTACCTGGTCACCCCGTACCAGGGCATCAAGAGCCGGGCCGGCAGCGGCGTCAGCGTCTCCTACTCCCAGGGCACCGCGTCCTCCAGCGGGGCGCTCCCGCCGGTGGACAGCGCGTACCTGACACCGAGTTCGGGTACGGGCGCCGGCCTGACCGCGTCGTACTACAACAACACCGGGCTGACCGGCACCCCGGTCCTGACCCGCAACGAGTCCACCGTCGACGACGTGTGGGGCGGCGCGTCGCCCGGCCCCGGGGTCAACGCCACCGACTGGTCGGCCAAGTGGACCGGCACCCTGCACCCGCCGGTCTCCGGCACCTACCAGCTCTCGCTGACCAGCGACGACGGCTCCCGGGTCTACGTCAACGGGCAGCTGATCGTCAACAACTGGGCGAACCAGTCCAGCACCACCCGCACCGGCAGCGTGACGCTGACCGCCGGGCAGGCCGCCACCGTCGAGGTCGACTACTACAACGGCGGCGGCGCCAGCAACGCCACCTTCGGCTGGAGCATCCCCGGCCAGACCCTGCACGACCAGGCGGTCGCCGCGGCGCGGGCGGCCAAGGTGGCCGTCGTGTTCGTCTCGAACTTCGAGTCCGAGGGCGGCGACCTGAACGGCATCGACCTGTCGGCCGCGCAGAACACGCTGGTCGCCGACGTCGCCGCCGCGAACCCGAACACGGTCGTCGTGGTCAACAGCGGCTCGGCGGTCACCATGCCGTGGGTCAGCGCCGTCAAGGGCGTGGTCGAGGCGTGGTATCCGGGCCAGGAGGACGGCAACGCCATCGCGTCACTGCTGTTCGGCGACACGAACTTCAGCGGCAAGCTCCCGGTCACCTTCCCGACCGCGCTGTCGCAGGGCCCGACCAACTCCACCGCCCAGTGGCCGGGCCAGAACGGCCAGGTGCAGTATTCCGAGGGCCTCAAGGTCGGCTACCGCTGGTACGACAGCCAGAACCTCACACCGCTGTTCCCGTTCGGCTTCGGCCTGTCGTACACCACGTTCAGCTACGCGAACCTGTCGGTCGGCCAGCCGGACGCGAACGGCAGCGTCGCGGTCGGCTTCGACGTCACCAACAGCGGCTCGCGCGCCGGGGCCGAGGTTCCGCAGGTGTACGTCGGCCAGCCCGGCTCGGTCGGTGAACCGCCGAAGAACCTGCGCGGCTTCACCCGGATCAGCCTCAACGCCGGACAGACCCAGCACGTGGCGATCACCCTGGACGCGCGCAGCTTCCAGTTCTGGAACAACGGCTGGACCAACGCGGCCGGCACCAACACCGTCTACGTCGGCTCCTCGTCGCGCGACATCCGGCTCACCGGCACCACCACGGTCGCCGGCGGCGGCACGGGCGGCGGCACCACGCAGACGGCCCTGCCCCGTACCGGCTGGACGGCGACCGCGTCGTCCACCGGCGGCGGTGACGTCCCGGCGAACATGCTCGACGGCAACGCCGGCACCCGGTGGAGCAGCGGGGCGCCGATGGCGAACGGCCAGTCGTTCACCCTCGACATGGGCGCGGCCAAGAGCATCGACCAGGTCGTCATGGACTCGGGCGGCAGCGCGAGCGACTACGCCCGCGGCTATCAGGTGTTCACCTCGGCCGACGGGACGAATTTCGGCAGCGCGGTGGCGACCGGCACCGGTAGCGGCGCCCAGGTGACGGCGACGTTCCCGGCCACCACGGCCCGGTACGTCAAGGTCGTCCAGACCGGCACCTCGACCAGCTGGTGGTCGATCGCCGAGCTGAACGTGTTCACCGACGGCAGCACCGGCACCGGCGGTACGGGCGGCACGGGCGCGGTCCTGCCCCGTACCGGCTGGACGGCGACCGCGTCGTCCACCGGCGGCGGTGACGTCCCGGCGAACATGCTCGACGGCAACGCCGGCACCCGGTGGAGCAGCGGCGTACCGATGGCGAACGGCCAGTCGTTCACCCTCGACCTGGGCGCGGCGAAGACCTTCTCCAAGCTCGTCATGGACTCGGGCGGCAGCGCGAGCGACTACGCCCGCGGCTATCAGGTGTTCACCTCGGCCGACGGGACGAATTTCGGCAGTGCGGTGGCGACCGGCACCGGTAGCGGCGCCCAGGTGACGGCGACGTTCCCGGCCACCACGGCCCGGTACGTCAAGGTCGTCCAGACCGGCACCTCGACCAGCTGGTGGTCGATCACGGAGGCCAACCTCTACAACTGACCACTCCTCGCAACACCAGGCGGCCCGGTCCCACCCCGACCGGGCCGCCTGCCCGCGTCGATCGGCCCCGGACCCGGCACCGCCGGGCGGCGCCGAGGGCCGGAGCGGGAGCACCGTGGCGTAGCCGAGGCTGGTGACGCCGGCCGATGCGCTGGAGCCGAGTGCCGGGCAACTGCCGGCCGGGCCGTGCGCGTCGATGACGTTCAGCCGACCACGGTCACCGTCGTGGGGCGGACGGTATCGGTCATGCCGGGGCTGTACGTCGTGCAGCTCCAGCCGGTGCAGGTGACGGTGCCGAGCGCGGCGTGCGCGGGGGAGGGGACGAGGGCGGCGTCGCCCAGCGCGAGTGCGGCGCAGCGCGATCGGAAGCGCCCCGTCCAGCACGCGAGCCCCACCCGTTACACCCTCGGCGGCGAGAACCGGACACCCTGCGTGCGAACCCGCGCTACGGGCGTTGCGTGTGATGCCGCTGAAGCCGCCCGCGCCGCGGCTGCGAACGTGGCGCAGGGAGGATCGCGGCATCGTCGGCGCCCTGGCGGGGAGGTCCCTGGGCGCCGGGCGGTGTTCCGTCATCCGGCGCGGGCCGGGCAGGCTAGCTGGTGGGGCGCCCGGCCGCCCCAGGGGGGGCGAGGACGGCCGGGCGCGGCCAGGCGGTCGCTGCCGCCGGTCCCCGAGGGGACATTGGCACCCTTGGGGGCCAACAGTCCGCGTGCCCGCGCCCGGCGGGGCTACACCTCCTGAGGTGCCGGCGAATGTCACGGCGCCGCGGTGGGTGCCGTTCTGCCTGGTCAGGGCCGACCGCTCCGGGGCAAAGGGCAGCGGTGGCCCGACGCCGCACCCGGGTCCGGGCCTGAACGCGGCGCCCGGGCGCGGGACCGGGCCGCAGGCGGTGGCTGGTTCACCCTCCTTGCCCGCGCGGCCGCCGGTGATGAAACTGGCAGGAACATGACGACTCGGTGCGCCGGGCCGTCCCCGCCCTTCTTCGTACGGAAAGGACCGCCATGAGCCCCCTGGCACTGCAGATCCGCGACGCCGGCCCACTCGACGTGGCCGTGGAGGAAGAAGAGATCCCGTTCGAGGACCAGACCGACCCGGGCCGCGGCATCGAGGCGTGTCTGCCCGAGCCGTGGCCGACGGCGACGACCCGCGTCGCCTGCGACTAGAGGAGAACCGGACATGGCGGCCGGGACGGCCCCGGCCGACGCGGACGGGTCCGGGGCGCGCCTCTCGGAGGCGCACCGCACGGCCCCGTCCGTGTCCGGCCTGCCGGGCGCCGCGGCGCACCGGCCCAGCGGCCCCGGCCCCGAACGCGACCTGGAGGAGCGGCTCGCCGCGCTGCTCGCCGGCCGCGGGCGGCGCCTCGTCGCCGACGACCAGTGGCTCTGCCTGTTCGCCGCCGACCCCCGGTCGGGTGAACTCCCGCTCCATGGATGGAAGCTGCACATCTCCGCCCGCGCCGACGAGCTGGCACACGTGGCGGACCTGGTCGTCCCCGTGCTGCTGCGGTACGCCTGCGACGCCAAGTTCGCCCGCGACGCCGCGGTGCTGCACGCGATGAACAGCGGGGCGCGGGACTCCGCGCTGGTGGGCAAGGCGGTCACCGTCTATCCGCGCCCGCAGGACGTGACGGCGCTCGGCGCCGAACTCGCCGGCCTGCTGAGCGGCCGGTCGGGGCCCCGGGTGCTCAGCGACCGCCGGATCCGGCCCGACGCCCCCGTCTACTACCGCTACGGCCCGTTCCGGGCCGAGGGCGCCGACGACGCCGCGCTCACCATGACCGGCCCCGACGGGGCGCGCTTCCCCGGGCGCGCGGGCACCCGGTACCGCCAGCCGCCGTGGGCCGCCGACCCGTTCCGCGCGGCCGTGCCGCCCGCGGGCCGTACCGGCCGCCTGATCGGCGGGCGCTACCGGCTCACCACGGGCATCGCCCGCTCCCCGCACGGCGACGTCTACCGCGCCGCGGACACAGCGGCCGGCGGCAGCCGCGTGGTCGTCAAGCAGGCCAGGGCCTACGCCGGCGAGGACCCCGACGGCGTCGACGCCCGCGGGCGCCTGCGCCACGAGCACGCCGTCCTGGCGGCCCTGTCCGGCGTCGAGGGCGTCCCCCGGGTACTGGACCACCTCCGGCACGGCGACGACGAGTACCTGGTCACCACCGACTGCGGCCCCCGCGACCTGCGCCGCGACGTACTCGCCCACGGCCCGTACGAGCCGAGTACCGCGGGCCGGACCGCGGCCGGCCGCGGAATCGCCGCGCTGGCACGCCGCCTGCTGGCCGTGCTCGACGGTGTCCACGCCCGCGGCGTCGTCGTGGGCGACCTCAAGCCGTCCAACGTGGTGCTGGGCGGGGACGGCACCGCGTACCTGGTCGACTTCGGCGTCAGCGCCCTGCACGGCGACCGGCCGGCCGGCGCGACGCCGGGCTACTCGATGCCGGCCTACCGCGCCGGCGGGCCGCCCGGCCCGGGCGACGACCTCTACGCGCTCGGCGCGACCCTGCACTTCGCGCTGACCGGCATGGACCCGGTGGTCGTCGACCGGGACGACGCCGTCAACCGCGACCGCACCCTGGCCTGTCTCGCCGCGGCGCTCCCGGGCGCCACGCACCGGACGGCACGTGAATTCGTCGCCGGGCTCCTGGACCCCGAGCCCGTACGACGCGCCGCCTGCGCACGGCAGTGGCGCGCGCCGCAGTCACCGGCGGCCTGCGGGCGCCGGCTCCCGTCGCCGCCGAGGATCACCCGCGGCCTGCTGGACGACCTGATCGCGTACACCGCCACGACCTGCGCGACCGCCGCCGCCGAACTGCCCGCGGACCCGCGGTCACGGCACGGGCGGCAAAACTTCGGGCTGACGCTCTACGACGGCGCGGCGGGCGCGGGCCTGGAACTGCTCCACCACATGGAACACCCGGGCGTACGCGAGGCCGTGACCGGCCTCGCCCACCGGACCGCCCGCCACCCCGCCCTGCCGGCACTGACCGCCGCACTCCACACCGGCCGTACCGGCGTCGACCTCTTCCTCGACTCCGCCGCCGCGCTGACCGGCGCCCCCGAGGGGTACGTCCCCCCGCCGAGCCCGCGCCCGTACGACGACACCGGCGACCAGATCGGCGGCGCGGCGGGCGCCGGGACCGGACTGCTGGCGCTGGCCCGACGCGCCGACGCGGCCGGCCGCGAGGAGGAGGCCGGCGCGCGGCTCGCCGCGGCGGGGGAGTGCGTCCGCTCGCTGCTGGCCGCCGAGGGCGGGCGGGAGCGCGCGGAACCGCAGAATTCGGCGGCGGCGTCCGAGGCGGCGTTCGCGTTCGGCTTCGCCCACGGCCGGGCGGGCGTCGTCCACTTCCTGCACGCCTACCACCGCATCACCGGCGACCCGGCCGCCGGGGCGGCGGCACGTCGCGGCCTGGCCGAACTCGTCGCGCACACACCGCGGTTGCTGGCGCTGGCGGCCCGCCCCGAGGCACACCGCCGCTACGGGTCCTGGTGCCGCGGACTCGCCGGGATCGGCACCCTGCTGATCGAGCTGGGCGGCCACGAGGAGGACCCGCGGACGGCGGACCTGGGAGTGCGGTGCGCCTGGGCCTGCCGGGATCTCGCGCCCCGGATGAGCCCGGTCTCCCAGTGTTGCGGACTGTCGGGCGTCGGCGAACTGCTCATCGACGCGGCGGCGCTCACCGGCGACGACCGGCTGAGCCGCGCCGCCGAGGACGTGGCGGCCCTGATCCTGACCCGCAGCGGCGGCACCCTGCGCCGGCCGCTGTTCCCCGACAACATCTTGGCCGCCCCGGCGCCGGGCTGGGCGACCGGCAGCGCGGGCGTGCTGTCCTTCCTGCGCCGCCTGCGCGACGCGGGCGGCCCCCGCCTGTGGACCGACTCCGCGCCGCCCGCGCGCGAGCCGGAAGGTGTGCCGCGGCAGCCCGGTCGCAGGGTTCCCCCACGCGGCCCGGATGCCATGCTTGAGCCATGAGGACACGGCAGAGGAGCCAGGCCGAGCGGGACGAGACCACCGTCGAGATCGGCTACGCGCTGCTCAGCGCGTGCTTCCTCGGCGTCGTCGTGTTCGCGGCGATCGCCGGCCCCGCCGCCGTCTGGCACCTTCCGCACGCTGTCGGCAGGTTCTTGCTGGTCACGGGCGCTTCGGTCGCCACAATCCTCGCAGCGGTCCGCGTCGTTCACGTCCTGCGGCGCCACGCGGCCCTGCGCGGCTGACACGCCGGCGTCGCTGACACCCCCGCGACAGCGCGTCCGGCCCGCTACAGCCGCAACTCCAGGCGGATGTGCGGGGACAGCGCGCGGAGGAAGCCGGGCGCGTCGAAGATCTCGCCGGCGGAGGCGACTCCCGCAGACGTCCTGATCCGCCCGCTCAGGACGCGGTCGACCGCTTCCACCGCGAGCGGGGCGGTCACCGCGTAGATGTCCCGCCCGCCGGCGACGGCGCGCCGTTCGCTGCCGCCGGAGCGTACGACGACATCGATGAGGAAGGTCTGCGCGGTCGCCCGTGCTCGTCGGCCGCGGCCGGCGCCGGGGTCTCGGGGGCCGACAGGTCCCGCGCCGCCTCGACCGCCATGTAGGTGCGCACGTCCGGGATCGCCAGGTGGCTGGGCACGGTGACGACGTCGGCCATCGTGAAATCTCCGATGACGGCCCGGGTGCCCAGCGGTTCGGGGAAGGGCCACTCCAGGGTCGGCAGCTCGTCCCGGTGGTATTCCAGCCGCCCGTCGGCGTAGCGGATGCTCCGGCCGTCCCGCCGCTCCCGGGACACCGCGCCCGCCTCGCGCGTCCCGGCGGTGGGGTGCCAGCTGCTGAGCCCGTACGCGATGTGGGCCTCGTCGGCCGCCGTCCAGTCGCCCATCGCGGCGGTGGCCAGCAGATCGCCGAGGCCGCCGGAGAAGGCCATCGCGGGCACGACGATCGTTCCCGCGGTACGGGCGCGGTCCGCGAAGTGCGCGAACGTATCGAGGATGCCTCGATCTCGGCGGCCACGTCCACGTAAGGGATCCCGGCGCGCAGCGCCGCCTCGGACACCTACCGCCGCACCTTCCGCTCGCGGACCCCGTTCACGTACCCGCTCCGGCCCGACCGACAACGCGCAGGACATCGCCCAGCGCCCCTGAGCCGTTCCGGCGGCGCCCCGCCCGCCGGGCGTCAGGCCGGGGCGCCGCGGGTGGCCGCGCGGCGCAGGTGGAGGGCGGACGCGGCGAGCGCGACGAGGATGCCGGCCGCCGCGTACACCGCCAGCACCCACAGCGGGCCGGTGGTGTGGTGGGCGCCGAAGTAGACGGAGTTGCGCACCGCGGTGGTGCCCGCGCCCGGCGGCAGCCAGGGGCCGATCGCCCGCCAGAACGGCGGCAGCAGCGAGTTGGGGTACGCGCCGCCCGCGCTGGGGTTGCCGAGGACGACGAAGACCAGGATGGCCAGGCCGATACCGACCACACCCAGCAGCACCTGGAAGGCGACGGTGGCCGCGCCCGCGGCGAGGACGATGAGGGCGCCGATACCGAACAGCGCCCAGAAGTGCCCGGTCAGGGCGCCCAGGACCGGATCGATGATGAGCGCGCCGCCCAGGCCGGACAGGATCGCGTACGGCACCAGGCCGGCCAGCCGGAAGCCCGTGCGGCGCACGGTCGCCGGCCGTGTCCCGCCGGTCACGCCCATGATGGCCGCGACCAGGTAGCCGCCGATCATCCAGCCGATCACGACGTAGAACGAGGACAGGCCGCGGCCGTCCTTGGGGCCGGGCGCGCGCAGGTCGGTGATCCGGATCTGCCGGTTCTGCCCGGTCTCGATCCTCTGCGCGATCTGGGTGGTGACGGTCGACACCGACGGCCCGGCCGCGGACGCGACGAGCAGCGTGTCGGTCCGGGTCTGCGGACTCACCACGATCGCCGCGTCAAGGTCGCGGGCGAGGATCCGGTCGCGGGCCTGCCGCGCGGTCGGCACCGCGCGGGCCTTGAACGGGTTGCCGGACAGCGCGTTGAGCCGGCCGGTGAGCTTGCCCGCGACCTGGGCGGGCGCCACGACGCCGACCGCGATGTGGTGCGGCTTGGGCGAGTGGAAGGCGCCGACGTAGGACAGGATGAAGCCGAGCTGGAGGGCGAGCACGCCGGCCATCAGCAGCACCGCGCGCAGGCTCACCGCGTCGCGCAGGTCGGCGGCGAACCCGGGCGTGCCGCGGCCCGCGGGGACCTCGTGGCTGCCGCCGGGACCGTTCCCGGCGGGGCCTTGCGGACCTTCCGGGCCTTGTGGGCCTTCCGGCGGGGTCGGCGGCGGGCCGTGCGGGGTGTCGGAAGCCATCGTGCCGCTCCTCCTCGTCGTCGCGGGACGCGGGTGCGCCAGTGCCGGTACGCCCGCGCGGGTGCGCCAGTGCCGGTACGCCTGCGCCGGGACCCGTCGCCCGGCCCCGCAACGATGCCTGCCCCGTACGAGCCGCGGCCGACGCCGGACGGCGGGTTTGACCTCCAGAAGGGTGAACGGACCACCCGCCCGTGTCCGTCCGTTCCGGTCGGCTGACGCTCTTGAGCGCCTTGAGGACGACCTGGGTGACGGTGTCGGAGTGCGAGATCATGATGACGTGGGAGCCGTCGATCCCGGTGATGTCGGCTCCTGCCCGCTGGGCCGTCTCGCGGACGACGTCGGCGCCTGCGGCGGTGTCGGCGGTGCCTCCCGCCCGGAAGAACCTGCCCGCGCGGGCAGGTTCTTCCGGGCGGGAGGCACCGCCGGACGGCGGCAGGGCACAGCGGCGGCCAGCCTGCCGCCCGGCAGCCGCCCGGCCGCCCGCGCCGGTGCCGTCAGCGTGGCCCACCGCGCCGGGCCTGCCCGATTGTGCCCTTGTGCCTGTCCTCGCCCGTTCCCATACTGGCCCCACCGTGTCAGGGGCATGCCGTGAATGGGTGCCACCGTGGCGCCCGGCACTCATGAGGCGCGCCCGCCAGGACCGACGCGACCTGTCCACCCAGGAGGCTCCGTTGAGCATCGGACACCGCTTCACCGCCCGGCCCGCCGCCCGCCGCTCAGGCCTGGCCGCCGTCGCCCTCGCCGCGTTCGCGGCCGCCGCGGCCGTCGCGAGCGGCCCGGCCGCGGCGGCGCCCGCAGGGGGCGTGGCACGACCCCAGGTCTCGGCCGGCGACATGATCTACGCCAACAACGGCACCGCCTGCCAGGCGCAGGTCAACGCCCGCGCCGGAAGCACGTACTACATCATCATGCCGGGCCACTGCACCCAGGGGACCTCGGCCTGGTACACGAACGCCTCCCTCAGCACGTACATCGGCCCCACCGTCGCCACGTCCTTCCCGGGCAACGACTACGGCCTGATCCGCTACGACAACCCGGCGGTGCCGCACCCCGGGGGCGGCTACCCGTCCGCAGGCAACCCCTACGTCGGCGAGCAGGTCTGCCGCAAGAGCCCTGTCAGCGGCACCCACTGCGGCACGGTCAAGGCCCTCAACGCCACGATCAACTACGGCGGCGGGCAGGTCGTGAGCGGCCTGATCGCCACCTCCGTCTGCACCGACCCGGGCGACACGGGGGGCCTGCTGTTCTCGGGCTCCACGGCCATCGGCCTGTTCAGCGGAGGGTCGGGCAACTGCTCTGCGGGCGGCACCAGTTACTACCAGCCGCTCACCGAAGTCCTGGCCGCCTACGGCCTGTCTCTGTACTGAACCCACCGGCGGCGCGGACGGTCCGCCTCCCCGTATCGCCGGCAACTCCCGTACACCCGGCGCCCCTACGGGGGCCGCATGCCGCACGGACGAGTCGAGGACGACGTCGGCGCCGTCCGCCGCGACCGCCGCGTCCGGCCCGGACCGGCCACCCGATTCCGAGGAGTCCCCATGTCCCAGCCGCCGTCCGCCTCCCCGCCCGGGCCTCGCCCGTCCCCGGCCGCCACACCCGGCGGCCGGCCCACCCGCCGTACCGTGCTGTCCGGCCTCGTCGGCGCCGGGCTGGGCGCCGGGACGCTGCTGGCGACGCCGGGAGCGGCCGCCGCGGCGGGGGCGCTGCCCGCGGCAGCACCGGCCGGCAGCAAGATCAAGAACCTGACCGGCCCGGCCGAAACCGGCCGCTTCGCGGCGCCGTGGACCGACCTCGGCATCCCGGCACGGTGTCCGGACGGCTCCATGCTGTTCGTCTGCGGCGACACCTTCAACGGCAGCGGGGTGGGCGGCCCGGACTGGCGCGCCCCGGTCGGTCTGCGCTCCAGCCGCAGCGCCCCGGCCTCCCTGGCGATCGACGGCAGTGTGGGCGGCCCGCACGCCGGCGGCCTCGTGCCCGAGGGCCACGCCGGCGGTACGACGGCCATCCCGTCGGACGTGTTCACCATCGGGAACACGATGTACATGCACCTCATGCGCGGGGTGATCTACCGGACCGACCACAGCGACTTCTGGAAGTCCGACGACAACGGCGAGACCTGGCAGTACCTCTGCCAATTCCCCGGCAACCAGTACAACGGCCAGTTCCAGCAGAAGACGTACGCGGTCGCCGGCGACGGATACTGCTACGTCCTGTCGACGGCCTTCAACCGTGACGTGGTGTCGGACCTGCTGCTCCACCGGGTCCCGCAGACCCAACTGGGCACGCCCGCCGCGTATCAGCCCTGGGGCTATGCGAACGGCGCCTGGGCGTGGGGGAATTACCCCACCACCATCACCGCCGCGCGCAAATGGGGCGAGATCTGCTTCCGCGCCATGGGCGGCGGATACGCCTTCACCTGGCTGAACATGGACGTACTGTCCCTGCGGGTCCAGCTCTTCGCCCAGCCGACGTCCAACTTCTTCACCACGCCCGAGCAGACGATGATCGTGCCGACCGTCCCGGGGGCCGAGTACGGCAACGCCGTCGCCAGTCCGTACGGCGGCTTCATCGTCCCCGGCTCCACGACGGGCGACTTCCACATCGCCGTCAGCCAGTGGTACGACAACCAGAACTACCGGGTCATGCACTACCGCATCGGCGGTCTCGCCGGCGGTACTTCGTGACGACCGGTCCCTGACGTCGCGTCCGAGCGGACATCGACGCCGAAGCGCGGGCGTCGTGCACCCCGGCGTCCCAAGTAAGCCGCAACTTGCGCCACTTATGCTCCTGGTGGGTCAGCCGCCACGCCGGCCCCTGCTGTCACCCGCGGCTGAGCGCGCCCCGCAGCCGCTCCTTCCCGTCCTGACCTGCTGCCCCCAGGAGCCCCCATGCGTACGAGACGTGTGTCCGCCACGATCACCGCCCTGGTCACCGGAACTCTCTGCTTCACCGGCACGGCCCAGGCCTCGTCCGCGGCACCCGCGGTCCCGGTCGTGTCCGTACTGGCGCACGGCTCGAAGGACGGCGCGGTCGTCGCCGGCGGCTACCGCAAGGCGGGCACGCGGTTGAGCGTCCGTTCCGGCAGCACCGCCGGTGCGCACTGGCTCCAGGTCGACTACCAGGTCCAGGAGACCGGTTACTGGTGCGGCCCGGCCGCCACGCGGATCGCGCTCTCCGCCCGCATCGCACCGCCCAGCCAGAGCGTACTCGCCGATGAGCTGGGTACCACCGAGGACGGCACCGACTGGATCGGACAGGTCACCGAGGTGCTCAACTCCGATCTCGGCGGCGGCTGGTACGAGAGCAAGGAGATGCCGGACGATCCGCCCACCCAGGCGCAGCGGAACCTCCTGTGGTCCGACGTCGTGTTCGACATCGACCGCAACTATCCGCTGGTCGCCAACATCGTCGCCCCGCCGGGCAATCAGCCCCCCGGTTACCCGTCGGACCGGACGATCTACCACTACTTCACCGTCATCGGCTACGACGACGCCAACAGCACCGTTCTCATCGCGGACCCCGCGTCCTTCAGCGGCAACCAGATCTACTGGCTCTCCTTCGACCAGCTCGCCCGGCTGATACCCCCGAAGGGCTACTCCGCCTGATCCCGCCCGGCCTTGCGGCGCCCCGGTTTCCGCACGCAGCCGCTTCCGGCGGAGGCGGCGGCGGGGACCGGGGCTGTCGCGGTCCAGGCCCGGAGATGGTCGAGCCGCCCGCGGAGAGCGGCGAGCGCGTCGTCGAGTTCGACCGGTTCGACGGGCACCGACGCCGGCACCCTCGCGGCGATCCGTGCGGTGGGTGCGCCGACCAGGGCGACAGCGCGGTGCCGCGCGGAGGGGTGGGCGCTGTGTAGCCGCGCAGCGCCGAACCGCTCGGTGATACGAGCGCGGGCGGCGTCCACGACGGGGGCGGACGCCGCAGGCACCCGGTCCAGCGAGCCTTCGCGCGCGATCGTTCCGTCCTGGTCCAGTCCGAACAAGCGCTTCGTGCGAACCGGCGTGCACGGCGCACTGGATACGCCGTGGCGGTACCTGTTCGCACTCCGCGCGCCCTACCAGCGGCCGGGGGCCGCAGCGATGATGAGCAGACCGCAAGGAATCCCGTCGACGCCGCACACCTGCCTCTCGGCCGGGTGGATCTGCGGTGGAAGGAGTCCGCATTGTTGCTTCTCATCTCCCCGGACAGCGTCGAGGAGGCCCTCGACTGCGCGAAGGCGGCCGAGCACCTCGACATCGTCGATGTCAAGAAGCCCGACGAGGGCTCGCTCGGTGCGAACTTCCCGTGGGTCATCAGGGAGATCCGCGACGCGATCCCGGCGGACAAACCGGTGTCCGCGACCGTGGGCGACGTGCCGTACAAACCCGGCACGGTGGCCCAGGCGGCACTCGGCGCGGCCGTCTCCGGAGCCACGTACATCAAGGTCGGCCTCTACGGATGCACGACGCCCGACCAGGCCGTCGACGTCATGCGCGGGGTCGTCCGGGCGGTGAAGGACTACCGGCCGGACGCGTTCGTCGTCGCCTCGGGCTACGCCGACGCCCACCGGATCGGCTGCGTCAACCCGCTCGCGCTGCCCGACATCGCCCGCCGCTCCGGCTCCGACGCGGCCATGCTCGACACCGCGGTCAAGGACGGCACGCGGCTGTTCGACCACGTACCGCCGGAGGTCTGCGCGGAGTTCGTCCGGCTGGCCCACGAGGCCGGTCTGCTCGCCGCCCTCGCGGGCAGCGTGAAAGCGGGAGACCTCGGCGCGCTGACCGCCATGGGCACGGACATCGTGGGGGTGCGCGGGGCGGTCTGTGAAGGGGGCGACCGCAACACCGGGAGGATCCAGCCGCAGCTGGTGGCCGCCTTCCGGGCGGAGATGGACCGGCATGCCGGGGAACACGCGGCTGCCGTCGCTGCCGCGAGCTGATCGCCGGCATGCCGATGAGTCAGCCCTGCCGCGTACCCGGGACGCGCGGCGAGCGCTTCGCCGTCCTCGATCCGGCGACGGGCGAGGCCTTCGATACGGCTCCCGATCAGCAGCCGGACGAGTTGGACGCCGTCGTCAGCCGGGCCCACGGGGCATGGCGGAGCTGGCGGGCCGATCCCGCGGCCCGCGCCACGGCCCTGCTCGCGGCGGCTGATGCGGTGGAGGCGGCCGGGGCGGATCTTGCGCCGTTGCTGACGCGTGAGCAGGGCAAGCCGTTGGCCGAGTCGTACGCGGAGGTCGCCCGTACGGCGGCCCGTATACGCTACTTCGCCGAGCTGGCCCCCGGGCCGCAGCCGATCAGGGACGGCCGGCCGGTGCGCAGTGAGGTCCGCTGGCGATCGCTCGGCCCGGTCGGCGCGATCGTTCCGTGGAATTTCCCCCTGCAGCTCGCGTCGGCGAAGTTCGCGCCTGCGCTGGCCGCGGGGAACACGGTGGTGCTCAAGCCGTCGCCCTTCACGCCGTTGGCCACACGATTGCTGGGGTCCGTAATCTCCGCGGTCCTTCCCCAGGATGTGCTGACGGTCGTCACCGGTCATGAGCCGCTCGGCGCCCGGCTGGCGTCGCACCGGGGGATCCGGCATGTGACGTTCACCGGTTCGGTTGCGACGGGGCGGGCTGTCGCGGCGGGCGCGGCGGCGTCCCTCGGCCGGGTCACGCTGGAACTGGGCGGTAACGACGCCGCCGTGCTGCTGGAGGACGTGGATGTGGAGCGCGTCGCGGACCGGCTGTTCTGGGCGGCGTTCCGCAACTGCGGGCAGGTCTGTATGGCGGTCAAGCGCGTCTACGCCCCGGCCCGGCTCTACGCCGATGTGGTCGAGGCTCTCGCGCAGCGCGCGAAGACCGCGGTCGTCGGACCCGGCCTCGACCCGGGTACGCAGCTGGGCCCGGTCAACAACGCTCCTCAACTGGCGAGGGTCGAGCGCTACACGGCCCGGGCGCTGGCGGACGGCGGCCGGGCGGTGACCGGGGGCCACCGGCTGGACCGGCCGGGCTACTTCCACGCCCCGACGATCCTGGCCGATGTCCCGCCGGGCAGTCCGGTGGTGACGGAGGAGCAGTTCGGCCCTGTCCTGCCGGTGCTGCCGTACGGGAGCCTGGACGAAGCCGTCGAGGCGGCCAACGACACCGGCTTCGGGCTGGGCGGCTCGGTGTGGGGGACCGATCTGGACCGGGCCGAGGCGGTGGCCGGCCGGCTGGAGTGCGGGACGGCGTGGATCAACCACCACGCGGAACTGTCCCTGGCCCAGCCCTTCGCGGGCATCAAGGACAGCGGCGTGGGTGTCGCGGGCGGGCCGTGGGGGCTCTACGGGAATCTCAGGCCGTTCGTCGTGCACCGTCCGGAGGAGGCGTGAGCAGGAGGTTCGGTGCGGCGGTGCTGCGCTCGTACGAGAGCCGGTTCGCCGTCGAGGAGGTGGTCCTGGACTCGGGGCCGGCCGACGGCGAGGTCCTGGTGAGGATCGCGGGCTGCGGGATGTGCCGGACCGATCTCGCGGTCCGGCACTCGGCGGGCCGCTCCCCGCTGCCTGCGGTGCTCGGCCACGAGGGGGCCGGGGTCGTGGTCGAGACGGGCGGCCCGCACACGGGCCTCGCCGGCGGCGACCACGTCGTGCTGAGCTTCGACTCCTGCGGCCACTGCCGGAACTGCATGGCCGCAGCCCCCGCCTACTGCGACTCCTTCGCGTCGCTCAACCTCTTCGGGGGGCGCAAGGAGGGAGCCGGGCGGTTCACCGATGCGGCCGGGGACGCGCTGGCGCCGCGGTGGTTCGGCCAGTCCTCGTTCGCGGAGTACGCGGTGGTGGCGGCCCGTAACGCCGTGCGGGTCGATCCCGCGCTGCCCATTGAACTGCTCGGGCCGCTCGGCTGCGGCTTCCTCACCGGTGCCGGGGCGGTCCTCACGTCTTTCGGTGTCGGGCCCGGCGAGTCGGTCGCGGTCTTCGGTGCGGGGGCGGTGGGTCTGGCCGCGGTGATGGCGGCTGCCGCCTGCGGGGCGGTGGCCGTGGCGGTGGACCGGCATCCCGAACGGCTGGCTCTCGCGGAGCGGTTCGGCGCGATCGCGCTGCATGCGGCGTCGGCCGATCTACCGGGCCGTATCCGGAAACTGACCGATGGCGGGACGCAGTACGCGCTGGACACCACGGCCTCCGCCCGGCTGGTCAACGACGCGCTGCGGGCGCTGCGCCCGACCGGCCACCTCGGTCTGGTGGCGCGGCTCCACAGCGCGCTGCCGCTGGAGCCGGGGGCGCTGGACCGGGGCAGGAGGATCTCGCACATCTGCGAGGGGGACGCGGTGCCGGGACTTCTGATCCCCCGGCTGACCGGGCTGTGGCAGGCCGGGCGGTTCCCCTTCGACGAGCTGATCCGTACGTACCCGCTCGCCGCCATCAACGACGCCGAGCGCGACTGCGACGCGGGCCTGGTGGTCAAGCCCGTCCTGATCCCGGAGGGGCGGAGCCGATGAGCATGCGACGCCGCCGGCCGGAGGGGCCGGGTGGCCGCGGGGCCGCGCCGCCGGGCGCTCTGCCGGGGGGCCGGGGCGCCCGCGGCATCCGTACGTCCACCGTTGATCCTTCGCGGCGGCATCCGTTGCGTCCGCCGCTGATCCGTCATTGCTGCACCTCGCTGTTCGTGGTCCCGACTCGCCCGAGGGAGAAGATGTGACCGGCACAATGCCTCGCAACGCTGGTGCGGAGGGTGTGGAAGGAGGCGTCGGCGTGACCGCTCTCCTGGTCGCCGCGGCCCGGGCGATCGAGACCCACCGCGACGACGCCCTGGCGCGGGATGTCTATGCGGAGCACTTCGTGCTGGCCGCACCGGCGTCCGCGGGCTGGCCGGTGCGCATTCACCAGGTCGCGGACGGGGACGCGAACCCGCTGTGGGGGCGGTTCGCGCGGTACTTCGGTCTGCGGACGCGGGTCCTCGACGACTTCCTCCTGCGGGCGGTGCACACGAGCAGCGCCCGCCAGGTCGTGCTGTTCGGGGCGGGGCTGGACTCGCGGGCGTTCCGGCTCGCGTGGCCGGCCGGCACGGTGGTCTTCGAGATCGACAGGGCAGGTGTGCTGGCGTTCAAGCACGAGGTCCTCGACGGGCTGTCGGCGGCCCCGAGCGCGGCGCGCGTGCCCATCCCGGTCGACCTGCGTGCCGACTGGGTCGCGGCGCTGGCCGACGCCGGCTTCGACCCGGCCGCACCGAGCGTCTGGCTGGCCGAGGGGCTGATGTTCTACCTGCCCCCGGCCGCCGAGACGTACCTCATCGACACGGTGGACCGGCTCAGCACGGGCGGCAGCGCTCTGGCGTTCGAGGTCAAGCTCGAAAAGGACCTGCTGGCGTACCGCGACAGCCCGCTCTACACCTCGACGGCAGACCAGATCGGCATCAACCTGCTCACCCTGTTCGACCTGGAGCCGAGGCCCGACTCCGCCGGTGACCTGACGGGCAAGGGCTGGTCCACCGCGGTCCACACCCCCTTCGACTTCACCCGCCACCACGGCCGCGGCCCGCTGCCCGAGCAGAACGACGCGCTGGCGGGCAACCGGTGGGTGTTCGCGACCAAGCCCCGGGCGTGAGGTACGCGCCCCGGCGCCCGGCCGCGGTTGTCACAGACGGGCAGTACGGTCCTGCCATGGCACTGACGATCGATCTGACCCTCGACTGCAAGGACGCGAAGCTCCTCGCCGGCTTCTGGAAAACGGCGCTGGGCTACGTCGACGAGCCCCCGCCCGCGCCCTTCGCCACCCGCGAGGAGTGGTTCGCGAGTTTCGACCTGCCGGCGGACGACTCGGTGGACGACGCGGCGTGGCTCTGCGATCCCGACGGCCCCGGCCCCCGGCTGTCCCTCCTGAAGGTCCCCGAGCCGAAGACGGTGAAGAACCGCCTCCATATCGACGTCCGGGTGCCGGGGCACGGCACTCCCGAGGAGCGGTGGGCGCGGATCAGGGCGAAGTCCGAACAGCTGGTGAAGGCGGGCGGTACCACTGTGGAGGAGTTCGACGGCCACCACATCGTGATGGCCGATCCGGAGGGCAACGAGTTCTGCGTCGCGGCCGCCCGGCCGGATTCCTGAGGCAGTTGTGGCGGTACGGGTGCTCAGCCAGGGCACCCAGGACGTTGACCTGGCGGCGTGCGGGTGCGCGCCCTCACACGGGTGGTTCCCAGCAGCGGTACCGGCCGGCCGGTACGAACGGGGCCGTGAGCACGATTCGGAGCCAGCCGGCCGCGTTCCCTGAGGCGGCCTTTGGGTGTGCGGCAACGTGGCTCTCAGGACCAGGTGACGGGCAGTTCCGTCGGCCGGGTGAACAGGTAGGTGTCCGGTTCCCAGGCGATGTCCTCGTGTTTGGCCGCCAAGGCCAGTTCCGGCAGATGCGTGAAGAGGGTTGAGAGCGCAGTCTGCAGGTACAGGCGGGCGATGTTGACGCCGAGGCAGAAGTGAGGGCCGGTGCCGAAGGTGATGGCCGGGTCCTCCCGTGTGCTGCGGTCGAGACGGAATCGTTCCGGTTGTTTGTAGTGCTCGGGGTCCCAGGTCGCGGCGACCCAGGGGGTGACAACCGCGTCGCCGGCCCGGATGCGCACCCCGTGCAGTTCGGTGTCGGCCAGGGCGAGCCGGGGCATCGAGGTCATGCCGTTGTGATGCAGGCGCAGGAGTTCGGCCACTGCGGTGGGCCACAGGCCGGGGTCGCGCAGTATGCGGGCGAGCTGGTCCCCGTGCCGCAGCAGGGTGTAGACGCCCGTGGTGACCGGGCCGGTGACCGGTTCGGCGGAGGTGACGAACAGGTACATCACCGTGGCGTGAAGATGCTCCGAGGTGATGGTCCCGTCACGGTGGGCGTGGATCAGCGCCTCGATCGGGTCGCGCGGTTCGCCTCCGTCTTCGTATTCGGCGCTCTTGGCTTCGATGACTTCGGTGGCGAAGTCGAGCATCCACCGAGTGGAGGTGTCGATCTTGGCGGCCGGTGTCGTGTAGTCGACCTGGGAGCGCAGTTTGGGCACGATCTTGCGCCGTTGACGTGGTGCCACGCGCATCAGGTCACAGGCCAGGGTCGCCGCCAGCGGATGCGCGTAGGCACGGTGCAGATCTGCGGGGTTGGGACCGTCGCGCAGCGCCGTCGCCAGGTCCGCGGCGGCCAGGGCCATGGCGGGTTCGAGGGCCTTCGCGGCGGACGGGTTGAAAAACGGCTGCACGACGCGCCGTACGGTGGTGTGCTCGGGCGGGTCGAGGTTGAAGATGCCGCCGGGCACACTGTTGAAATCGTCTCCGGCAATGCGCTGCCCGCCGGGGCAGGTGAGGTCGCGGGAGAAGTTGCGGCTGGATCCGATCGCGGTGATGTCGGTACGGCGGGTCACCAGCCAGGCACGCTGGCCGGAGGGGAAGGTCACAGGCGCCACCGGCCGTTCGCGCCGCAGGAGGTCGAACATCTCGGGGGGCAGGCCGTGTCCGCGGGTGGGGAAAGAGTCGGGCCAGGTCAGTTCATCGGGAATCGTCGTTGCCACGGTCGTTCCTCTCATCGTTGAGCACGGACAGGACGTGCCCCACCCCCACGGTGAGCCCGGGTACCTGGCCGGCGGCCACCACGTCGTAGACGGGCACCCTGCGGTGGTAGACGAACAGGGCGCTGGGTCGCGCGAGCATTCCGGCCGCGTCCAGCAGCAGCGGGGCCTCGGCGAAGACATAGCGGGTATTGACCTCGATCTGAGCCGGAGAGGGCTCCGAGCCGGTGGAAGCGGCCAGGGCCGTGCGGGTCATCGCATGCACCGCCTCGCGCATCGGAGCTTGCGTGCGATAGGCGTTCTCGATGCGGGCCCGGCTCTTCTGGTAGCGCGGGTGGGACACGAAACGGGTCATCACATGGACCCGCCTGTCCGTGTCGGGCACCCCGCAGTCGGCCAGGGTCCGACGTGCGACGTTGCGCATGTTGTGGATGACGCGCTTGGACCGCTGGACCGCGTGCCGGGGCGCCTTGCCGGCGGATATGTAGCGCAGCGCTGACTCGGGGGCCCCGGGGAGGACCACGTGTACGTCGGAGAAGGACGTGGCGGCGCTTTGGCACAGGGCGGTCACGGTCTGCATGGAGTAGAAGGAGTTGAACGGTGACAGGCCCAGCACCAGGGTGCCGTACCGCTCGGCCAGGCGAGGGTCGTGAAGGTCCAACCCCTCCACCCGGAACCCGCTGGCCCCGGGGGCGTCTTGTGCCGCGCATCCCGGGGGTGCGTCTGTACCGGTGAGGGGCGGTGAAGCTGTACGGACTCGTCTCATTGCAGTGGTCTCATTCCTCTGGTCGGTTGGGGCGGGTCGGCAGGGAGAGCCGCGGGTGACAGCTCACTCGTCCGGTGCCGCTGAGGTGTCTTCGGCGGGGCGGGCACGGCTGTCGGGTACAGCCCTCGGGCCGGCGTGCGCATCGATGATCAGTGCGTGAGGGCAGTCGAGGTAGTTCGCCCAGAACGCCTCCCCATACCTCGCGCGGCCCTCTTCGGATACGGTCGGGCGGACCCATGAGAGGCGGTCGAACCCGGCCGCCTTGAGAGCCTGCTCGTGCGCCGCTGCGGACCAGCGGAAGAAGTCCAGATCCAGCGTCTCCGGCCCGACCCACGCCCGCAGGTGCCCCGGGGTGCCCTCCGCCGGTGACTGCTGCGAGCTCAGGAGCATGCCGTAGCCCCGGTACCACTGCGGATCCGTGGAGAACTCCGGGTTGAGGACCGCAGCCACGAACCGCCCGCCCGTCGCGCGCAGCGCTCGCCGCGCCGTCGCACAGAACCCCTCCAGCGCCTCCCGGCTGGACGCGTAGGGCAGCACATACACCGCCGTCACCACATCGAATGAACCGGCGATGTCCGGCAGGTCTCCGGCGGCAGGCCCCGCGGCGTTCGCCGCCAGGTACTCCACCCCCAGCCCCTCGCGCTCTTCGCGCCGCCGGGCGTGCTCGACCATCGCGGCCGACTCGTCCATCCCGACCACCCGCGCCGCGCCTTCCCGGCGCAGCCGGCGCGCGTACAGCCCGCTGCCGCATCCCAGATCGAGCACGCTGCGCCCGGTGACGTCACCGACGGCGTTCAAGAAGCTCCACGCTTCGACGTGCTCCCGGAAGGGCATCTTCTCCATGCTGTGCTCGTACGCCGACACCGCAGTGTCGAATTGGGACTCCACAGTTACCTCCTGATGAGTGAATCCGAATCAGCGGGCCCCGAGCGGCGGTGCACCCGCCCATGCCTGAGCCCTGGCACTCCCGCACCGGACCCGCACACAGTTGAGGAACGAACCCGCGGCTCCCGGCTTCGCCCGGCAGCGTGGGGCGGGCGCAGGGGCCCGCGGAGCCCTGTGCGGCCCGCCTCAGCAGGACCGGCGCGCGGAGGCCCGCGGGCGGGACAACGGACCTTATCCCCGCGAACCCGCCCGCAGTGCCTGTTCGCCTGTGCCCATCCTTGTTACCGCGCAGCTGCCTGCGAAAGCGGTGCACGAGTTCCGAACCGTGCACGTGTAGAACGCTTGCGCCCTTGCGAAGGACCGGACGTCGATCGTCCTCTGCCCGCCGGCGCCGGGGAGGAGGTCCCAGGAGGGTGAAGAGGTGACGCGGACGGCGGGTCGAGCGGCCAGGCCGTGTCACACATCCAGGTCGGTAGCGTCCGGGCTCGTGCGATCTCGTGAAGACAGGGGAACGAGGCAGCCTCAACCGCCCGGCCGGGCTGGAGTTCCAGAGCCTTGGACGGTCCGCTGCCGCTGCCTCGTCGCCCCGCTCGGAGGACGCCGGACATCGTGGCCGTCAGGGCGGGGCGGGGTACCAGGAGGTGGCGAGTGCTGGCTGTGGCGCGATCGCGTGGCAGCGTCGTTCAGGGGTTGGCCGGCCACTTGCGCAGAGGCCGGGCGGAAGGGTCCAGGAGCGCCGCGCGGGCGCGCTCCAGGATGGCGGCGGCCTGGGGCTGACGATGATGGATCCGCAGGCCCCGGCGCAGCGAGACGAGGGCCTGGCGGGCCCGGACCGAGTGCAGATAGGGGTACAGGTCGAGGAAGATACTCCAGTGCTGGCAGGCGGCCTCCAGATGGCCGATGCCGAGTTCCGTGTCGGCGAGAGCGGCCAGCGTGAGCGCGGAGGTTCTGCGCTGGTCCGGGGTGCGTTCGCACAGGGAGATCTCCCAGCCGTGGATCGCCTCATGCGCCCGGCCGAGGACGAGGAGGGTCCGTGCGGCCTGGTAGTGGAGGCCTGCCGCCGCGTACATCGTGAAGGGGCCTGGCGGACCTGTGGCCAGGGCATGCTGTGCCTGCGCCGCGTCGAGATCGTCCCGAGCCGCCCGGTCCTGTCGGTGGTGGGCCCGGGCAAGGGCACGCTGGCTGAGGAGGAAAGCCTGGGTGGCGGGCTCCACGTCCGGCCCGGCGACATTCATCGCCACCTCCGCGAAATGCAGGGCCTGCCGCCGGAATCCGAGGCGCAGGGCCTGGACGCTCATCGCGCGCAGGGTAATCGAGTAGACGCGTCGGTCGCCCGCGTCGTAGGCCAGACTGAGGGCGGCGTGGAAGTAGTACTGGGACAAGCTCGCGTATCCGGCGTCCGCTGTCATGACGGCCAGCACGTGGACGAGTTGCGCCGTCCCTGAGTGCAGTTGGCGGCGTACCGGTGGGGAGGCCTGTCGCGACAGTACCCGGCCGACGTCGTCAGCGAGGTAGAGGGCCAGTGCGGAGCGGGCATGTAACCCCCCGTGCCGGTCGGCCAGGCCGGCAAAAAGCATGGCCATCTCCTCCAGTGTCTGCACCTCGGCCCGCTCGGTGGCCCGACCGCGGTCGAGGGCCGCCGGTACCGTGAACAAAGCCGGTCTCCAGATCGGTTGCGGAACAGCTGTCTGCTGATAGGCGGCGGCTGCGAGCCCCACGCGATGAGCCGGATCGACATCGGCCCGCAGCAGAGCCGTGAGACGCAGGACAGCGTCGGCATCACCCGGTTCGATACGCATGAAGGGGACCGCAGCCGGTCTCTCCAGCCCGGTTTCCCCGGCGGTGACCGGGCGGCCGGTCCGGTTGCTGAACGCTGCCGCGACCAGGTCCGGAACCGGAGAGCGCGGCCGGGAGCCGGAAAGCCAATGAGCAACCGACGTGCGGTCATAACGGAACGTCAAACCCTGTTTCCCGGCGAGGAGGTTGACCGCACGGGCCAGATCGGCAGCACTCCAGCCGGACTCGGCGAGCAGCGCGCTCAAACGCTTGTTGGGCTGATACCGCGCCATGGCGTCATTCCCAGAAGCTGTCTATGAACAGATGAAGACACCTGCTGAAGAAAAGAATCCCACGACAGGAGCGTGGAAGTCACCTCGTCTGCAGGTGATGAGCATGTTCGGGGACGGCCTGGACACTGCGGTGCAGAAGGCGTTCACGGGCTCGGCACCGCGGCGTCCGGACGCGCGCGTATGCGGGCCCTGGTCAAGCAGCTCAGAGAGCACCCGGCGGTGACCGCCAGCCGCCCGCGCGGCGACGTCCCAGCGGCGAGCCCCGCCACACAGCAGCACCCACACCGTCCTGTACGACCCCGCAGCGCGCCGCGAAAGCGCGGAGACCCGACTCCGGGACCGGCCGTGGTTCCTTCCGTTGGAAGGAGGCCGCGTAAGGAGGCCCGGGCGGTTGTCACCACACTGCGGACGTCGGGGGCCGGGGGTTCAGTCTTCCTCGGGACCCTGGAGGCCGGGAGACCCTCCTCTCCCATACCGCTCAGAGAATCGATCTTGCCGTGATCTGCAGACGCTCCCAGGAAAATCTCTCCGCCGACATTCGAGACTACGGGCATCGTCGGGATCCCAGCCCCGCGCAGCGATCCCGGCCGCTGCAAGGCCCCTTCATCGGCTGACGCCGCCATAGCCATTGGCCGTACACGCGCACCATTTCCGGGTCTCAGGACTGGTCGGCGGGAGCGTATGGAACCTGCGCCGATGTCATGGCAAGGGCTTGCCGCCGCAGTCTCCTGGCCGGAGCAGGACGGCAGGCCCTTCTCGGACGCGGGAGGAGTTCCCCGCCCGGTCAGCCCCGGTCGCCTGTCATCTCGGCGCCCAGTGTCCTGAGTCGCTCATTCGTGTGCAGTACGCGGCAAGGGTGTCCAGGATGTCGTCGGCGGTCTTCGTCCGGACGAACGGCTTGGGGTTCTTGTTCCACTCGTTGACCCAGCCGCGGATGTCCGGTTCCAGAAGCTGCCCTTCCCGCAGTCGTGCGGCGTTTCGGCCTGCTTCGCGCCGACCGGTGCCGACCGGTCCGCTTCCGCGCCGGCACCGGTGCCGGCGGTTCTGTTGCGTCAGCCTGTTTCCGCGCCGACGCTGTCGGCGGTTGCGGGGGTGGTGGTGCCGGTCTTCGGCTGGGTCCGGGCGGGCCGGATCAGCAGGGCCGCCAGAACGGTGGCGACGGCGAGCGCCCCGGAGACGGCCCAGGCGAGGTCGAGTCCGTGGGAGAAGGAGGCGGCCACCAGGCGGGAGAGGGTGTCGTGGGACATTCCGGGGGTGTCGGGGGTGTGTCCGGAGGTGACCGCGTCGGTGATCCGGCCGGCCGCCTCGGGGGAGAGCGCGTGCCGGCCGAGTGCGTGCCGGAGCGAGCTGCGGAAGGAGGTGGCCTGGACGAGGCCGAGGACGGCGATGCCGACGACGGTGCCGAACTGCATCAGCGTCTCCACGGTGCCCGAGGCGATCCCGGCGCGCTCGGGTCCCACCGAGCCGAGGGCGACGTTGTTGTTCGGCGGGAGGGAGATGCCCAGGCCGGCGCCGATGAGCACCAGCATCCAGGCGATCGTCCAGAAGCCGGTTCCCGGGCCGACACTCGCCATGCTGAACAGGCCGGCGGCGCCGACGAGTACGCCGGCCAGGGTGACCGGCCGCGGGCCGTACTTCTCGGCGAGTTTGCCGCCGAGTCCCGCGGTGGCGATCATCGCCAGGGCGGCCGGGAGGAAGCCGAGCCCGGCCTTGACGGGTGAGTAGCCCAGGACCTGCTGGAGGTGCAGCGAGAGCAGGTAGAAGGCTGTCGACAGGGAGAAGCCGAGAGCGAAGGCGACCAGGCCGGCTGTGGTGAAGCCGCCGGAGCGGAACAGCCCGATCGGCAGCATGGCGTTCTCGCGGCGGCTCTCGACCAGCAGGAACGAGCCGAGGCCGGCGGCGGCCACGACGAACGCACCGACGACCCAGGGCGAGGACCAGCCGCGCGGGCTCGCCTCGATCACGGCGAAGGCCAGCGAGAACGTCCACACGATGCCGAGCAGCAGGCCGGCCGCGTCCAGCCGGGCCGCGGCGTGGGCGGGCGCCTTGGGGATCGCGGCGAGCGCCAGCGTGCCCGCGGCCACGCCGAGCACGATGTTCAGGGCGAAGATGGCCCGCCAGTCGATCTGGCCCACCAGGACGCCGCCCAGCGCCGGGCCGAGGGCGATCGCGATGCCGGACAGCGCGCTCCAGATGCCGAGCATCTTGGCGCGCTGCTTGACGTCGGGGTAGAGGTTGGCGATCAGCGCCATGCTGGCCGGGACGAGGATCGCGGCCGCGGTGCCCTGCATGGCGCGGCCGGCGATGAGGACTCCCACGTCGCCGGCCAGCATGCTCGCCACGGAGCCCGCGACGAACAGCGCGAGGCTGGCCAGCAGCCCCGTTCGGTGGCCGAGGCGGTCCGACAGCAGCCCCCCGGCCAGCAGCAGGCTCGCGAAGCACAGGGTGTAACCGTCGACGGTCCACTGCAGGCCCGACAGAGAGGCGTGCAGGTCCTCACGGATGGCCGGCAGCGCCACCACGCTGATCGACAGGTCGAGCATGGCCAGGAAGGCCGCGCCGAACAGGGCCAGCGCGGCGGCCACGGGCGGGGCCGGAGCCGGGGCGGGGGCGTCTGCCCCGGGGACGTCGGTTGCGGACATGGAGTTCCTTTCGGCGGCGGACGCCCGTACGGCGGGACGGCCCTGCTCCGGCTCGCGGGCCGTCGTCGGCCCGGCGGTGGCAGGGCGGCGCCCGGCGGTGGAAGGCGGTGGAAGGCCGCGGGTCCCGGCCGCGAGACCCGCGCGGAGGGCGGCCGGACCCGAAACTTTGCAAAGTATGCAATACCCCTGACGGCCCGTCAATCGCCCCTTCCCCGCCCTCTCGCGCCCGGGGGCGGCAGCCTCGGACGCCGCCGGGGCCCGCGCCCGGACCTGCCTGCCGCACGCGCCGGGGGCGGCCCGGCGGCCCCCGCCGCGGCGGTTGGCCGTCGTCCCGGGCGTCTGCGCGTGCACGGTCGCGGCGGCGGTACGGGGTGCGCGCCGGTGCGGGCGGTGACGCGACGGAGGTGACGGGACGGGCGGGACAGGACGGGGCGCCGCCGGGCGGCCGGCCGGCGGCCCCCCCGGGGGGGTCAGCGGCCGGGCGGGCTCTCCTCGCCGGGGGCCGTGGGCAGGATCGGGAAGAGGCGGCTGATGACCGCGACCGGTGCGGCGTCGGCGGGCCGGGTGTCCGGCAGCCACTCGCGGTCCTGGTAGCGGCGCAGCATGTCCCGCAGTGCCGTCGCGATCTCGTCGAGTTCGGCCGGGGCCAGGTAGGCGACGGTGCTGAACGCCTGGTCGTGCCCGTTCCACGCGGCCGGCGCGCTGTCGCGCAGTTCGAGCCAGCGGCGGAAACTCTCGTCTTCGAGGCCGTAGGTGAAACAGGCGAAGTTCTCCGGGCCGGTCCCCGGGTCCTGCTCGGCCCGTGCCGGCCCCGGGTCCGGTGCGGCGGCCGGGGGCGGTACGGGCGGAGCTTCGGGGAAGGCGTCCGACGCGCCGGGCACCAGGCGCCAGGGTTTCGCGCGGCCCGAGCCGGGCGCCGGCTCCACCACGCCTGCGCGGGCCAGCTGGCGCAGGTGGAACGAGCACAGTCCCGAACTGCACCCGAGCCTGCGGGCCGCTTCGTTGGCCGTCACCGCCCCGACCTGCCGGAGCAGTTGCACCAGCGCGGTCCTGACGTGGTGTTCGACGAGTCCGGCCGGACGGGCGCCCTGCTGCGGTTGGGGGTCGTCGGCCCGGTCGTGGCTCATCTTGTCATCGTGTTCCTTTGCAAAGTATCATGTCAAGTCGCCCAGAGTGACCATCCGTTGCTCTGGGTCACTGTCCTTGCCGTGTCGCTGCTGTGTCCTCAGCGGGGGGAGCACCATGTCCGTGTCCACATCAGTCGGCGCCGCCAGGGCCGGGTCCGAGGGGCGGGTCGTCCTGATGGGCGTGCCCGTCGCGTCCCACCCGGTTCTCACCGAGGAGGATCTCCGGGGTTCCTTCCGGCGGGTGACGGTCGTCGGCGAGGAGGTCCTGCACCGCCCGTGCGCGCCGGTCGCGGAGTTCGGCACGGAGCAGCTCCGCCGGCTCGTCCACGACATGTTCCTCACCAACCACATCGCCGAGGGCGCCGGGCTGGCGGCCAACCAGGTCGGTGTGGACCTGCGCCTGTTCGTCTACGACTGCCTGGACGACGAGGGTGTCCGGCACGTGGGTCACATCTGCAACCCCGTGCTCGACCCGGAGCCGGACGACGGGCGGCGGCGCCTGATCGAGGAGGACGAGGGCTGCCTGTCGGTCCCGGGCGCCCGCCACTGCCTGGCCCGCGCCGCCCGCGCGGTCGTCCGCGGCAGCGACGCCGACGGCCGTCCGCTGGTGGTGGAGGGCACCGGCTACTTCGCCCGCTGCCTCCAGCACGAGACCGACCACCTCAACGGCATGCTGTACGTCGACCGGCTGTCGTCCCGTCAGCGCCGGGCGGTGATGCGGCAGATGGAGGAGCGCCGCGAGGCGGTCTTCGCCCGCCGTGAGGAGCGCGCTACGGCGCTCGGCGGGTGACCGGGTCCGCCGGGTCCGGAGCCGGCGCGGAGGACGCGCGGGCCGGGCCGGCGGGCGGCAGCAGCCCCTGCCGGTCGAACGCCTCGCGCGCCTCGGGGTCCTCCAGGACGCCCAGGGCGGCGAAGTGCCGCACGGTCGTCTCGGCCGAGGACCGGGCGTAGGCCTGGACGCCGGCGGAGGTGAAGACCTCGGCGAGCACCTGCTCGACGGAGTCCTTCGGCATCCCGTAGCCCAGCAGTTCCTCGCGCATGGAGTCCAGGTCGGGGTCGAGGAAGGTGTGGATGAGGCCGGGCAGGCGCAGGGCCGCCCAGCGCCGGGTGCGGGTGTCGAGGGCGCCCCACAGATGGCGCGCGAACAGGGCGAAGTAGGCGTGGTGGCGGCCCTCGTCGGAGGCGTGGTCCTGGATGGTGTCGCGGATCTGCGGCAGGAGTTCCTGGTCGCGGGGGATCGCGGACAGGCTCCCGGTGATCAGCGTCTCGGAGACGATGACGAAGAGCAGTTCCACCAGCGGGCGCAGTTCCGGTTCGGTGGATTCCTGGATCGCTGCGAGCCGCCGCAGGAAGTAGGGCTCCTCCGGTAGGCGCGGGGCGATCCGGGTGCGGTCGGTGATCTGTTCGAGCAGGTCGACGGTCATCAGCGTGTGGTAGGCCTCGTCGCAGTAGATCTTCAGCGCGTCCAGCCGCATCTCCCGCGGCAGCCCCAGGTCGACCGATCCGTGCGCGATGCCCAGCGCGGTGCGGTTGACCACGAGGTATTCCAGTTTCGCGGTGAAGTCCAGGTACCGGTACAGGTGCTGGACGAGGACCTGTTCGTAGGCGGCCGGACCGAGATCGCGGACCAGCCGGTGCGAGGCGAGCGGTACGAGCGCGGGGGGGAAGAACGTCGCCACGCCGCCGTCCGCGGCGGTGACCAGCCGGCGCGGCGCCTGGCGCACGCTCGCCCGCTCGTACCAGGTGCGGAACGGGCTGCGGTACGGCTCTTCCCCGGCCGCGCCGCCGTCCCCCGCCCCGGGAGCCGGCGCCGGAGCGGACGTGCCCGCGTCCGGGTCCGGGTCCTGCGCGCGGTCGGTGCGGTCCGGGCGCAGCCGCGCGGGGCAGAAACTGACTGCCGGGCAGCCCTGAAATAGGCCGACGACGCCGCACATGGGGTTTCCTCCGAAGTAATCCGTGCCCGTGGAACGGTGAATACGGCCTGCCGCGCATGCCCGCGCAACGGCGCGGCGCGCGCGGTCCCGTCCGGGATCTTCGCCGATCGGGCCGGGGAGTCTCGCGCCGATTCGTTCAATTCGATACCACTCGCCGGCCGGGGCGCCCTCAAAGCGGGCGCCGGCCCGGCCGATCGAAACCGTAGCACGCGGGCGATCGAAACTAGACCCATTGATCCGGACTGCGTGAGAATGGATCTTGTCATTCATCGGGCCGCGTTCTTGTCGCTGTCCGGCGGATGACTACCGGTGTATTCCGTGGAAAGCAATGCCCAGCGGTGCGGATGCGCCGGACCGGCTTCCACCTGGTATTACGCCGCACTGCCGGCCTCGGCGCGGAATTGATCAAAGGTGCTCTGCGGGCGGTTCAGGCCAGATGTGTTGTCCGAAAATTCCGTCCCTGGCAGAAAATGATCATGATAGTCTCTGTCTCGCCCGGAGGCATCCGGTACCCGGCGGTTGATGGACGGTAATTGATCAATCCGTCCGGGTGATTCTGTTCAACGTGAAACCAAGGGAAGCCGTCTCTTCCGCCGCGGAAGATCGGAATCATGCTCCGGCGGGTGCCATCCGGTCGCGTACTCGAATGCGAAGGCATTTCCGGGCGATGGCCCCCGCTGATCCACTTAGTTCGGAATCGCCGGACCGCGCCTGCTCCCCGATTCCGCCCGCGTGGCTTTACGGACTGCTGATCACACACGTGCGAGGAGACTTTCAGGTGCTGGGCGGACACAACGGCGAGAACCAGACGGTCGACGTCACGGGGATCGGTTTCGGCCCCTCCAACCTGGCGTTCGCCGTGGCCGTCGAGGAGCACAACCAGACCGCACCGCCCGGACAGGCCGTCACCGCGCGGTTCTTCGAGCGCCAGCCGGCCTTCGGCTGGCACCGCGGGATGCTGATCGAGGGCGCCTCGATGCAGGTGTCCTTCCTCAAGGACCTCGTGACCATGCGCAACCCGGTCAGCTCCTACGGCTACCTCTCCTACCTGCACAGCAGGGGGCGGCTCGCGCACTTCATCAACGCCAAGTCGTTCTTCCCGCTGCGCGTCGAGTTCCACGACTACCTCGAATGGGTCGCCGAACAGTGCGCCCACCTGGTCGACTACGGCTGCGAAGTCCTCGACATCGAGCCGGTCGGCGGCCCCGGCGGCACCGACCGCCTCGACGTCGTCGTCCGCCGCGCCGACGGGCGGACCCTGCGGCAGCGCACCCGCAACGTCGTCATCGCCACCGGCATCGAACCCGTGCTGCCCGAGGGGCTGCCCGACGACGACCGCATCTGGCACAGCAGCCGGCTGCTCGGCGAGATCGGCCGGCTCCGCAGACGGCCCTCCGCCTTCGTGGTGCTCGGCGCGGGACAGAGCGCCGCCGAGGTCGTCGCCCACCTCCACAGCGTCTTCCCCGACGCGCACGTGCACGCGGTCTTCTCCCGCTACGGCTACAGCGCCGCCGACGACAGCGCCTACACCAACCGCATCTTCGACCCCGAGGCCGTCGACCACCACTTCGGGTCGCCGCCGCAGCTCAAGGAGGCGTTCCTGCGGTACCACGGGAACACCAACTACTCGGTGGTGGACGTCGATCTCATCGACGACCTCTACCGGCGCGGTTACCTGGAGATGGTCACCGGGCGCGAACGCCTCCACGTCCGCAACGCCACCCGGCTGCACTGCGTCAGCCCCGGGCCGGACGCCCTCGCGGTGGACCTGGAGTTCACCCCCACCGGCCGGCGGGAGACCGTCGCGGCCGACGTGGTCGTCTGCGCGACCGGCTACCGCCCCTGCGACCCCCTCGGCCTGCTGGGCTCGACCGCCTCGCGCTGCAAACAGGACGAGGCCGGCCGGCTGGAGGTCGCCCGGAACTACCGGGTGTCCGGTGAGGAGACGCTGCACTGCGGCATCTACGTGCAGGGCGGCGCGACCGAGTACTCGCACGGCATCACCTCCAGCCTGCTGTCGACCACAGCCGTGCGGGCCGGGGAGATCCTCTCGTCCATCGTCGCCCAGCGCGACGCCGACGCCGCCGCCTGAGGAGACGGGATGTTCACACGCCTGGACCACGTCGGGATCGTCTGCCACGACCTGGAGGCCACCGCTGCTTTCTACCGCTCGGTGTTCGGGTTCGACGCCGTGCACCGGGAGGTGATCGAGAGCCAGGGCATCCGCGAGGTGCTGATGCGGGTCAACGGCACCGACGACGGTCACGAGACCTGCCTCCAGCTCATCGCGCCGGTGCGCGAGGACTCGGCCGTCTCGGCATGGCTCGCGCGCCACGGCGAGGGCGTCCACCACCTCGCCTTCGGTACCGCGGACGTCCGGGCCGCCATCCTCGGGCTGCCGCCCGGCGGGCCGGCCGCGCTCTTCGACCCGCCCCGCACCGGATCGCGCGGCACCGCCGTGACGTTCCTGCACCCCCGCGACTGCCACGGCGTGCTCACCGAACTCGTCGAGATGCCCCGCCCGCCCGCCTGAACCGCCCCCGGCGGTCCGCTCGAACCGCCCCCGCCCCCGCCCGCGGCCCGTGGCACCCCCGCACGGGGCCTTCCGACGCCCGAAGGAGTACACATGCACGTCCCCGCCCTCTACCAGCCGGCGGACGAGGCCTGGTCCCGCGACCTCGTGCTGGGCCACCCGCTGGCCGTCATGATCTCCAACGCCGTCCCCGCCCCGCACGCCACCCACGTCCCCGTCGTCCTGCCGCCCGGCGCCCCCGCGGACGGCCCGCTGACCGGCTGCGGCCTGCTCGGGCACATGGACCGCGGCAACCCGCACTGGAAGTCGCTGACCGACGGTCTCGCCGCCCGCCTGATGTTCGACGGCCCCTGCGGATACGTCACCCCCACCCTCTACCGCACCACCCCCGCCGCCCCCACCTGGGACTTCACCTCCGTCCACCTGCACGGCACGGTGCACCCGGTGCAGGACCCGCAGGAGACGCTGGACATCGTCAGCCACACCGTCAGGACGCTGGAGGAAGCGTTCGGCGACAAGTGGGACCTGGCCGAGTCCCTCGACTACTTCCGGCAGATCGCCCCCGGGGTCGGCGCCTTCCACTTCCGGGTCACCCACGTCGACGCCATCTTCAAGCTGAGCCAGGAGAAGACGCCGGACGTCCAGGAGCGCGTCATCCGGCGCTTCGAGGCCGACGACGAGCGGAGCGGCCGGCAGCTGGCCCGGCTGATGCGCGGCATCGGACTCGGCACCCCCTCCGGCACCCCGACCGCCACCTGACCCCGCCGGCACCCGCCCGCCGCCCTGCCCCGACGACGGAGACCCAGCCATGAGCACAGCACCCCGCAACCCCATGAGCGATCCCGGCAGGCGCAGCCTGATCGAGGAACTGCTCACCGGGACGGTGCCGTTCGACCTTGTCACGAGCCTTCGCGCGCCCGCCGCGGAGGACACGCGCCGCGCCGACCTGGCCGCCCGCGAGATGGCCGCCGCCCTGCGCGAGACCAAGACCGCGCAGATTGTCGAGGACACCGGCGACCTCCCCGACGGCCTGGTCGACCACCTGCGCGGCCGGCGGCTGCTGCACCTGGCCGCCGACCCCGGTGTCGGCGGCCGGGGACTGACGGCGTGGGGCGTCCTGCGGGTCATCGAGGCGGCCGCCGGCGCGTGCACCGGAGCCGGCCTGCTGCTCGCCTACCACAACGGCCTCGGCGCGGTCCCCTACCTGCCCGTCCTGGCACCGGGCCCCACCCTGGACTTCCTGCGCGGGCGGCTGGCGGCCGGGGCGCTCACCGGCGCTGCCGACACCGAGCCGGGCGGCGCCGCCAACTGGGCCCGTGCCGCCGACGCCCGGCCCACCGAGGACGGCAGCGGCTACCTGCTCAACGCCCGGAAGGTCTTCATCGGCAACGGCCCCCTGGCCGATCTGCTCGCGGTCACCGCCGCCGTCGAACAAGGCGGTGTCCGGCGCACCCGGATCTTCTTCGTCGACACCTCCTCACCCGGCTTCGCCGTCGGCGACCGGCAGCGGTTCATGGGACTGGCCGGCAGCCCCAACGCCACCCTCACGCTCACCGACGTCCGCGTCCCCCGCGAGCGGGTCCTCGCCGAGGAGGACCCCGCCGCCTGGAACGCCGGACGGCAGGTCTTCCCCCTCGCCCTCGGCCGGCTGTTCGTCGTGGCCGCCCCCGGCCTGGCCATCGGCCGCGCCTGCCTGCGCCACGCCCGGCAGTTCGTCCCGCGCCGTACCGTCGACGGCAGGCCGCTCGCCGGGTACGACGAGATCCAGCGCGTCGTCGCCGCCGACCTCGCCGACGTCTACGCCATGGAGGCGGTCGCCGAGTGGGCCGCCCGCGCCGAGGACGCCCCACTGGGCGCCAACGCCGTGCTGGAGCAGTTCGCGGCCAAGAACATCACCTCGCTCCTCGCCTGGAACTGCGCCGAGCGCACCACCACCCTGCTGGCCGGAGAGGGCTACGAGACCGCCCGCAGCAAGGCGGCCCGCGGCGCCGACCCGGCACCGATGGAGCAACTGCTGCGCGACGCCCGCGGGCTGCGCATCGCCGGCGGCGTCGAATCCCTGCTCAGCAGCCGGCTGGGCAACTTCTCCTTCACCTATTTCTACCCCCGTCCCGTCCCCGAGGCCCCGCCCGCGGCGCCCGCCGACGACTCCCGCCTGTCACCGCGCAACCGCGGCCACCTGGCCGCGGCCGGCGAAGAGGCCCGCCGCCTGCACCGCACCTGCCGCCGCCTGGCCGCCGACCACCCCCGCTACCCCGACCTCATCGCCCGCGACCGCATCCAGGTGATCATCGGTGCCGCCGTCGAGGAACTGACCGCCATGGTCCTCACCCTGGGCCGCGCCGCCCGCGACGCCGACGCCGGCCTCGACCGCCAGGACCTCGCCGACATCCACTGCACGGCGGCCACCCAGCGGCTCGCCGACGGCTGGGCACGCCTGGAGCGCATCGTCGGCGGCGGCGAACCCGACCACAGGGCCGTCAGCGACGCGCTCCTGGCCGGCGACCGGTACGACGACCTGGCGGCCGACCGCGCCGCAGGCCAGGAGGACGACGGTGACCGCTGACCACCGCACCGCCGCCCTGCCCGCCCCGGCATCCCGGGACGCCGCACCCCTGACACCGAACCAGGCCCGCCTGTGGTTCGGCGAGCGGCTGCACCCGGGGCACCCCGGCCACGTCGTCCAGCGGGCCCTGGCACTGCACGGGCCGCCCGACATCCCGGCACTGCGCCGCACCCTCCACCTGCTCACCGAACGCCACGACATCCTGCGTACCGTCTACCGGGGCACCGCCGACGGGCCCCGGCAGCGGGCGCTGCCCACCGTCCCGGACGTCCTGCACACCGCCGGGGACCACCCCGGCGGCCCCGACGAGTGGATCAGGCAGATCCGGCACCGCCCGTTCGACCTGGAGACCGGCCCCGTCCTGCGCTGGGACCTGCTGCGCACCGGCGCGTCCGAGCACGTCCTGCTGCTGACCGTCCACCACATCGCCTTCGACGGCGTCTCCATGCGCCTGCTGTTCGACGAACTCGCCACCGCCTACACCGCCTTCCACCACGGCGCACCCCCGCAACTCCCTCCCGCGCCGAGCTTCCTGGACTTCGCCCGCCGCACCGCCGGCACACGGCAGGCCGACGGCGCCCTCGCCTACTGGACCGCCGCACTGGCCGGCGCCGGCGCCGCGCCCGCCCTGCCCCACGACTTCGCACCGGCCGGCCGCGGCAGCGGGCGCGCCCACGCCCGGACCTTCCGCGTCCCGGATCCGGCCCGCGCACGCCTGGCGGCACTGGCCCGGCAGGAGCGCTGCTCCCCTTTCATGGCGACCCTGGCGCTCTTCGCCGCCCTGCTGTGCTCCTGCGCCGCCGCCCGCGACGTCGTCGTCGCAATCCCGGTCGCCGAGCGCGCCGCCCCCGAACACCGCCGCCTCGTCGGCTTCCTCGTCAACCTCGCGCCGGCCCGCGTCGCCTGCGCCCCGCACGACACCCTGCCGGACCTGCTGGCCCGCACCCGCGAAGCGGTGCTCGGCGCCGCCGAACACCCGCTGCCCTACCAGCAGGCCGTGGCCGCCGCCCGCACCAGCGGACCGGGCACCGGCCTGGTACGGGCCGCCTTCGACCTGCACCCGGCACCCCGCACGCCCCGGCTGCCCGGCCTGGACGTCACCGAGCGGCCCGTCCACCCCGTGGCCACCCGCTTCGAGGTGGAACTGCACGTCCAGCAGCGCGGCGACGCCTGGGACGGCACCTTCCTGGTCTCCGCCGACCTGTTCGAGGCGGACGCCGCCGACGCCCTGGCCGACCTGTTCGTCGCGCTCGCGGACCGCTGGACCGCCGACCCCGGCCTGCCCCTGACCGCCGTCGAGGACGGCGCCCACCCCGAGGAGGACGACGCATGACCGGGCCGAGCGGCACCCCGAGGACCCCGCTGATCCCCCTGCTGACCCGCCTGTGGCAGACGGCACTCGGCGTCGAGGGCATCACACCCGAGGAGAACTTCTTCGACCTGGGCGGCGACTCCATGACCGCCACCGCCATCGCGACCGACATCGCCCGCGAGACCGGCACCGACACGGCCGTACGCCTGATCTTCGACCACCCCACCATCGGCGAACTCGCCGACGCCCTCGCCGCGGTCGCACGATGACCACGGCACCGGTCACCTTGTGGGGCGGCGCCGCCGAGCCCGCCTGCTTCCTGGAGGCCCTGGCCAAGGCCGCCGCGGAACACCCCGCCCGGACCGCCGTCGCCGACGAGGAGCAGCAGGTCTCCTACACCGCCCTGCTGCACTGGGCCGGAGCCGTCGCCGAGACCCTCACCCGCCTCGGCCTGGCCCCCGGCGACCGCGTCGCGGTCACAGGACCGCGCCGTGCCGGCACCGTCGCCGCGATGCTCGGCTGCGCCCTGGCCGGCGCGACCTACCTGCCGCTCGACCCCGAGTACCCCCACCAGCGCCTGGCCGACATGCTCCACGACAGCGGCGCGAAACTCGTGCTCCACACCGGCGCCGCCACCGCTCTGCCCGGCGGCGTCCCGTCCCGCCCGGTCCCCGCACCGCCCCCGCACGGCACCGCGGCCCCGGCCCCCCCGCCCCCGCAGTGCCGCCCGGACCGCGCCGTCTACACCATCTACACCTCCGGATCGACCGGCCGGCCCAAAGGCGTGTCCGTCACCCACCGCTGCCTGGACGCCATGGTCGAGTGGCAGGCCGGCCACTCGCCCCGCGGCGACCTGCGGACCGCGCAGTTCGCCCCGCTCAACTTCGACGTCAGCTTCCAGGAGATCCTCGGCACACTGCGCGGCGCCGGAACAGTGGTCATCGTCCCCGAACGGCTGCGCCGCGAACCGGCCGAACTCCTGACCTGGCTGGCCCACCAGCGCATCGAGCGGTTGTTCCTGCCGTTCGTCGCCCTCCAGATGCTGGCCGTGGCAGCCGTCCGGCTGCCCGGCGCCCTGCGCCTGCGCGAGGTCAACGCCGCGGGCGAGCAGATGCTGTGCACACCCCAGATCCGCGCCCTGTTCGCGCGCCTCCCGGACTGCCGCCTGGTCAACCACTACGGGCAGAGCGAGTCCGCCATGGTCACCTCGCACATCCTGACCGGCCCCCCGCAGGACTGGCCCGACCTGCCGCCGATCGGCGTCCCCCTGCCGGGCTGCGAGGTGGTGGTCGCCCCGCGGCCCGGCGACGGCCCCGCGACCGGCGAACTCCTCGTCACCGGCCTGCCGCTGTCCGACGGCTACCACCAGCGCCCCGAACTGACCGCCCGCCGCTACACCGGCATCGCGCCGACACCGCGCGGCCACACCCGGGCGTTCCGCACCGGCGACCTGGTGCGCGTCCAGGACGGCCGGGTGCACTACCTCGGCCGCCTCGACACCGAGGTGAAGATCCGCGGCCTGCGCGTCGATCCGCTGGAGGTCGACGCGCACCTGCTGCGCCGCCCCGGCATCGACGCGGCCGTCACCGTCGCCGTCACCAACCCCTCCGGTGCCCGGAGCCTGCGCTCGGCCGTCGTCCTGGACCAGGGCGCGGCGCCACCGGACGAACGCGAGGTGCTGCACGCCCTGGCCCAGGTGCTGCCGGCCGCCTTCGTCCCGCTCGGCCTGACGGTCCTGCCCCGGCTGCCCCGCACCCCCAGCGGGAAGATCGACCGCGACGCGGTCACCGCGCTGGTCACGGCCGACCTCGCCGCCCGCCGCACCCGGCGCCCCGGCCGCGGGGAGCGGCCGTGACGGCCCCCGCGACGGCCGGCGTGCCGCTGACCGCGGCCCAGCTGGCCCTGTGGACCGAGGAGCAGACCGCCGACGCGGCCAGCAACAGCGGCTACCTCGCGGTGGCGTTCACCGGGCCGCTGGACGAACGGCACGTGCGCACCGCCGCCCTCGCGGTCCTGCACCGGCACGAACCCCTGAGGTCCGTCATGCGCGCCACCCCCGCCGGCGTCCGCCTGCTCGTCCTGCCGGCGGCCCAGGCCCTCTCCTTCCGCCGTGACACGCTGCCGCTGCCCGACGCGCCCGGCGGCCCCCGCCGGGCGGTGAGGTCCTGGTGGGAGCGGACCGAGCAGACCCGCGGCTGGGACCTGGCCACCGACGGCCCGATCCGCTTCGCCCTCCTCGACCACGGCCGCGACCGCGCCACCCTCGTGATGTCGCTGCACCACGCCGGATTCGACGGGCGCAGCAAGTTCCTGGTGGCCCGCGACCTCACCGCCGCGCTCCGCGCCGCGCGCTCGGGCACCGCGCCACCGCTCTCGGCGCCGCTGGCCCGCCCGGCCGCCGCGGTCCCCGACCCGGCCACGACGGCCGCCGCGCGGTCGCACTGGACCCGGGTGCTGCCCGCGTGCGCCGAGCCGCTCCTGCTGCCCGGCACCACCGCCCCCTCCGGCGGGGGCGTCCGGTGCAGCGACCAGGTCCTGATCGCCCGGCCCGACGTCGAGGCGCTGCGGGCGCTGGCCGCCCGCCACCGGGCCACGACGTTCACCGCCCTGGTCGCCGCCCTCGGCCTCCAACTCGCCGCCTACGGCAACCGCCACGTACCCCTGGCTGTCGCCGCCGACGTGAGCGTGCCGGAGACCCGGGACGTGGCCGGAGCCCAGATCAACGTGGTCCCCACCGACCTGCCGCTGGACCCGGCGGCCACCGGCGACGACCTGATGGCCGAGGCCGCCGCCGCCGTGGCACGGCTGCGGACCCGCCGCCACATACCCTTCCCGGACTTGACCAGGGCGCTTGCGGACCCCTGCGCCCGGCCCGCCCTGACCCAGCTCGGCCTGTCCTTCCCCCGGGCGCCCCGCGACCTCGACCTGGACATACCCGGCCTCACCGCCGACTGGGACTTCGTCTCGCCGAACACCGCGAGCACCTTCGAACGCACCCTCCAGATCCGCGCCGACTGGCCCGACTGCACGGTGCGGCTCGACCACCGGACCGAGAACACCGGCCCCGAGCAGGCCACCGCCTTCATCGACCACTTCCGCCGCGCACTGCACCGGCTCGCCCACCACCCCGCCGCCCGCGCAGGGGACTTCGTCCTCCCCGCCGCCCGGGTACGCGGTCCCGCCCGCCCCGCCGGCCCGCAGGACGCCGCGAGCAGCACGGCGGCCGCCCTCCCGGCCGCCCCGGGACCGGCAGGACCCACCTGGTGGCAGGGGCCGCCGGACGCCGCGCAGCCGGTCGAGGCCGCCCTGGCCCGGCTGCGCGGCACGGCCTTCACCACCGGCGGGCCGCCCCCCGACGGCGCCCCCGTGCGGCGGCTGTGCGCACCGCTGGCCGCCGCCGGCACCGCCTCCCGCGCCGCGCCCGGCGTCCGGGAACTCGTCGTCCCCTTCGACCAACTGCGCCTGACCGCCGCACTCGCCCGCTGGGCCGGCGACGGCCGCGTCCTTGGCGCGCACTGGATCGACGACGGCACCGTGCACGGCTGGGCCGCCCTGCCCGGCGCCGACCCGGTCCGGCCGCCGCTGCTGACCCCGGCACCCGGCCGGACGGCCACCGTGCACGGACCCGACGGGCGCGCCCTGCCCGCCGGCGTACCCGGCCGGATCGCCGTTACCACCGGGCCCGGCACCGCGGCGCCGGCACTCACCGGCCACCTCGGACGGATCACACCGGACGGCCGCCTGGAGTACCTGGGCCGCGACGGGCAGCGCTGGCTGCGCCACCGCGGCTTCATCGACGTGCCGCTCGTCGAGCGGGTGCTCGCCGCCTGCCCCGGGGTGGACGCCGCGCGTGTGGAGGCCCGTGCCACCCCCCGCGGCACCGTCGCCGTCGCCGTCGCCGTGACGGCGCTGCCGGCCGCGGCCCTGCGGGCCCACCTGCGGGAGCACATCGGCGGCCACACCCTGCCGGGGCGGATCGACACGGTCCGCGCACCCGGCGACAACCCGTGAACCGAAGGGGGAGCACGACATGGAAGCGATGACCGAGGCGGTCCTGGCCGGAGCGGCGGGCGAGGAACTGGCGGCCCTGCCGCTGCCCGCGCACTACACCGCCGCCCACGTGCGCGCCGACGACATCGGACTGTTCGAGGGCGTCGCGGACAAGGACGTACGCAAGTCACTGCGCGTCGGCGAGGTCCCGATGCCCGAAATCGCCCCCGACGAGGTCGTCGTGGCCGTCATGGCCAGCGGCATCAACTACAACACCGTCTGGTCGGCCATCTTCGAACCGGTGCCCACCTTCGCGTTCCTGCGGCACTACGCCCGCCAGGACCCCTGGTCGGCCCGCCACGACCTGCCCCACCACGTCCTCGGATCGGACGCCGCCGGCATCGTGGTCCGCACCGGGTCAGGGGTCCGCCGCTGGCACCCGGGCGACCACGTCGTCGTGGCCACCGCCTACGTCGACGCGGAGGAACCGGCGACCCACGGCGACGGCATGCTCGGCTCCGACCAGCGGGCCTGGGGCTTCGAGACCAACTTCGGCGGCCTCGCGCACTACGCCGTCGCCCGAGCCAGCCAGCTCCTCCCCAAAGCACCCCACCTGACGTGGGAGGAAGCCGCGGTGAACCCGCTGTGCGCCGCGACGGCCTACCGGATGCTGGTCGGTGACCGCGGTGCGCGCATCAAGCAGGGCGACGTCGTCCTCATCTGGGGAGCCACCGGCGGCCTGGGCGTCTACGCCGCACAGTTCGTGCGCAACGGCGGCGGCATCCCGGTGGGCGTGGTCAGCGGCCCCCGGAAAGCCGAGGCGGCCCGCAGGCTCGGCTGCGAGGTCGTCATCGACCGCCAGGAGATCGGCCTGGGCGGGGACACCCCCGCCGAGGTCGTGGAAGCCGGCAAACGCCTCGGCAGGATCATCCGCTCCCAGGTGGGCGAGGACCCGCACGTCGTCTTCGAGCACGTCGGCCGCGCCACGTTCGGCGTGTCGGTCTTCGTCGTGCGCCGCGGCGGAACCGTGGTCACCTGCGGCTCCAGCACGGGCTACCGGCACGAGTTCGACAACCGCTACCTGTGGATGCGGCTCAAACGCATCATCGGCAGCCACGGCGCGAACCTCCAGGAGCAGTGGGAGACCAACCGGCTCATCGGCCTGGGAGCGATCAGGACCGCGCTGTCCGTCACGTACCCGCTCGCCGAGGTCGGCGAGGCCGCCCGCCTCGTACAGGCCAACCGGCACATCGGCAAGGTGGGTGTGCTGTGCCTGGCGGACCGGCCGGGCCTCGGCGTCACCGATCCCGCCCTGCGCGAGCGCGTCGGGGAACGCGAGATCGCCCCCCTGATGCACCGGGACTGACCCCGCCGTCCGCGGCGCCCCGCCCCGCACCCCGTACCGCCCGTCCCGTCCCCCCGCACCCGTTCCCCGCCGTCGCCGGACCGCGCGACGACACGCCCGGAAGGCAGGCCGCCCCGTGACCCGCGAGGACCCCGCCGCGCACCCGCACCCCGTCCCCCCGCTCCCGCCGGTGCACGAACTCGTCGCCCGCCGGGCGGCCCGATCCCCCCACGCACCCGCCGTGGCCGCCGGCGGCCGGGTGCTGACCTACCGGCAGCTCGACCGCGCCGCCGACCGCCTCGCCCGGACGCTGCGCGCCCTGGGCGCCGGACCGGGCCGCATCGTCGGAGTCTGCCTCCCGCGCGGCCCGCAGTACGCGACAGCGCTCCTGGCCGTGCTGAAGTCCGGCGCCGCCTACCTCCCGCTCGACCCCGCGCAGCCGGCCGGCCGGCTCGACGGGCTCGCCGCGGCGGCCGGGGCGCGCATCGTCCTCGCCGCTCCCGGCGGCCCGGCCCCGGCCGCCGAGCACGTCCTGCCCTGCCCGCCGGACCCCGAGCCCGGCGGCGGCCCGGCCCCGGCCCCGGACGCGCCCCGGCCCGCCGCCTCCCGCCCGGACGACCTGGCCTACGTGGTCTTCACCTCGGGTTCCACCGGCGAGCCCAAAGGCGTGATGGTCGAGCACGGCTCGCTGGCCAACCTCGTCGCCTGGGACACCCGCACGGCCGCCCTGACACCCTCCGACCGGTGCACCCTGATCGCCTCCCCGGCGTTCGACGCCTCGGTGTGGGAGCTGTGGCCGGCCCTGGCGGCGGGCGCCTGCCTGCACGTCCCGCCGCCGGAGACGGTGCTCGCCCCGGACGCCCTGCGCGCGTGGATGGTCCGCACCGGGGTGACCGTCTCGTTCCTGCCGACGCGGCTGGCCGAACCGCTCATCGCCGCCCCGTGGCCGGACGGCACGGCCCTGCGCCTGCTGCGTACCGGCGGCGACCGGCTCCGCGGCCGGCCGCGCCCGGACCAGCCGTTCCTGCTGGTCAACAACTACGGGCCGACCGAGGCCACCGTCGTCGCGCTCGCCGGCCCCGTGCCCGCCGGCGACGACACCGGCGCCCCTGCGCTGGGCGTCCCCGTCGCCGGCGCCGTCGCGCTGGTCGTGGACGACGGCCTGCGCCCGGTCGGCCCCGGCACGACGGGGGAGCTGTGCCTGGGCGGTCCCGGCCTGGCCCGCGGCTATCTCGGGCGCCCCGACCTGACCGCCGAACGGTTCGTCACCCGCCCCGGCCCCGGCGGCGGCCCCCTGCGGCTCTACCGCACCGGGGACCTCGTGCGGCTGGGGCCGGACGGTACCTACGAGTTCCACGGCAGGGCCGACGACCAGATCGCCCTGGACGGCCACCGGATCGAGCCCGAGGAGGTGGTCTCCGCGCTCCTCGCGCTGCCCGAGGTGGCGGCAGCGCACGTCGGCCTGCACAACGGCCGGGTCGCCGGGTGGCTGGTGCCTTCCGGGCCGCCCGGTACCGTCGCTCCTGCCGCGGTCGCGGCCCGCCTCGCCGAACGGCTGCCCGGCTACATGGTTCCCCGCCAGTGGGCCGTCCTGGAACGGCTGCCGGTCAGCTTCGGCGGCAAGGTGGACCGTGCCGCGCTGCCCGCTCCCGCCTCCTCGGCGTCCGCCCCGCACCGGGCGCCGCGCGCCGGTGCCGAGCAGACCGTGGCCGCGGTCTGGCGCGAGGTGCTCGGGCTGGAGGAGATCGGCGCCGACGACGGATTCTTCGACCTGGGCGGCCACTCGATGCTCCTGGAGACCGTCCACCTGCGCCTCCAGGACCTCACCGGGCGCACCTTCCCCCTGATCGCGCTCTTCGAGCACCCCACCCTCGCCGCCCTGGCCGCGTTCCTCGAACGGGGCCAGGACGCGGCCCCGGCCGCCCCGCCCCTGTCCGCCGCCGCGGCCGAACGCCGCCGCGGCGGGGTCTCACGGCTCCGCCGGGGCCGTTCCCGGACCGGCACCCCCGCCGCCGGCCCTGCCGCCGACCTGGATGGAGGAACCCGATGACCGACGCGCTTCCCGACGACCCGGACGGCGCGCTGATCGCCGTCATCGGCATGGCCGGGTGCTTCCCCGGCGCCGCCGACGTGGACCAGTACTGGCGCAACCTGTGCGCCGGCACGGGGCACATCACCACATGGACCGGCCTTCCCGGCACCCCCGAGGGCCATGTCACGGCCCACGGACTGCTGGCCGGCGCCGATCTCTTCGACGCGGACTTCTTCGGGTTCTCCCCCCGCGAGGCCCTGGTGATGGACCCTCAGCAGCGGGTCTTCCTGCAGTGCGCCCACCATGCCATGGAGGACGCCGGGTACGGCTCCGTGTCCTGCCCGCAGCCGGTGGGCCTGTTCGCGGGGGGCGCCACGACCCGCTACCGTGCGGCCTTGGAGTCCCAGCGCGATGCCCTGCCCTTCGTCGACGACTGGCAGATCCACCTGTCGACCGCCCCCGACTTCCTCACCCTGCGCGTGGCGCAGCGGCTGCGGCTGCGCGGCCCGGTCGTCACCGTGCAGAGCGCCTGCTCGACCTCTCTTGTCGCCGTCCACCTGGCGTGCCAGTCCCTGCTGGCCGGCGAATGCGCTCTCGCCCTGGCCGGCGGCGCGACGGTGCACGTGCGGCCGCCGCGCGCCTCGTACGTCGAGGGCGGCATCGTCACCGGCGACGGTGTCGTGCGGGCCTTCGACGCCCGCGGACGCGGCACGGTCGGCGGCAGCGCTGCCGGCCTGGTCGTCCTCAAGCTGCTGGCCGACGCCCTGGCCGACGGCGATCATGTGCACGCGGTCCTGCGCGGCAGCGCCGTCCACAACGACGGCGGCGATTCCGTCGGCTTCACCGCCCCCAGCGTCGAGGGCCAGGCGCGGACCGTGCGCGCCGCCCAGCTGGTCGCCGGCGTCGACGCCCGCACCATCACCTACGTGGAGGCCCACGGCACCGGCACCCCGCTCGGCGACCCCATCGAGGTCGCCGCGCTGACCCGGGCGTTCCGCGAGGACACCGGCGACGCGGGATTCTGCGCGCTCGGATCGGTCAAGACCGCCGTCGGCCACACCGATGCCGCCGCCGGTGTGACCGGCCTGATCAAGACGGTCCTCGCCGTGGAGCACGGCGTGATACCCGCGAGCCTCAATTTCGGGGTTCCCAACCCCGACATCGACTGGGACCGCGTGCCCTTCCGCGTCGTCACCGAGCGGACGGACTGGCCGCGCGGGGGCGGTCCGCGCCGTGCCGCCGTCAACGCCCTGGGCATGGGCGGCACCAATGCCCATGTCGTCCTGGAGGAGGCCCCCCCGGCCGCCGCCCCGCTTCCCGACGGCCGCCCGCAACTGCTCGTGCTCTCCGCCAAGGACGCCGCGGCCCTGGAGGCGGTGACCGACCGGTTCGCCGAGCGCCTCGCCGCCCCGGACGCGCCGCCGCTCGCCGACGCCGCCTGGACCGCGCAGACCGGCCGGGCGGCGTACCGGCTGCGCCGCTTCGCGGTCTGCGCGGACGCCGCCGAGGCCGGCCGGGTGCTGTCGGCACGGACCCCGGGACGGCTCCTGGACGCCGCCGCGCCCGGCCGCGCGCCCTCCGTCGTCTTCCTCTTCCCCGGCCAGGGCGGCCAGCACCTGGGCATGGGCCGCGACCTGTACGCCGCCGAGCCGGCCTTCCGCCGCGCGGTGGACGAGGTCTGCGGTCTCGACGCCGGCCTCGGCGCGGGCCTGCGTGCCGTCTTCGCGCCGCCGGACGATCCGGGCCGGCAGGCCCGGATCGCGGAGCGGCTCGCCACCATCGAGATCGGCCAGCCCGCCGTCTTCACCCTGGAGTACGCCCTGTGCCGGCTGTGGGAGTCCTGGGGGGTGCGTCCGCACGCCGTCCTGGGGCACAGCCTCGGCGCGTACGCGGCCGCCTGCCTGGCCGGGGTCTTCACCCTGCCCGACGCCGTGCGCCTCGTCCGCGAGCGGGGCCGCCTCCTCCAGTCGCTGCCGTCCGGGAGCATGCTGGCACTGGAACTCCCCGAGGCCGAGGTCGAGCCGGTACTGCCCGCCGGGCTGTCGGTCGCCGCGGTCAACGGCCCCGGCCGCTGCGCGGTGTCGGGGCGTACCGAGCTCGTCGAGCGGTTCGCCGCCGACCTGCGCGACCGCGGTATCGACTCGCGCCTGCTCAAGATCGCCACGGCCGGCCACTCGGCACTCGTCGAACCCGTCATGGACGCCTTCGAGAAGCTGGTCTCGCAGGCCGGCCCGCAGGAGCCCCGGGTGCCGTTCGTCTCCGACATGACGGGGGAGTGGGCGGCCGAGGGCCAGCTGACCGACCCCGCCTACTGGTCGGCCCACCTGCGCCGCACCGTGCGGTTCGCCGCGGCCCTGCGCACCGTGACCGCCGGGCAGGAGCGGACCCTGCTCGAGGTCGGCCCGGGCCGTACCCTGGCCACCCTCGCCCGGCAGCACCCCGATGTGGGGCCGCGCCACCTGGTCGTGCAGTCCCTGCCGCACCCGAACGACGAGGCGGGCGACCATCTGACGATGCTCACCGCCGCCGGGCGCATGTGGGGGGCCGGCGCCGTCCTGGACTGGGACGCGATGCGGCACGGCGCGCGGCGCCGCGTCAAGCTGCCCCTGTACCCCTTCCAGGGCCGGCGCTTCCTCGTCGAACCCCGGGAACCGTCCCCGGCGTCCCCGGCATCCGCGGTGTCCCCGTCCGCCGGGGACACCGCCGTCCGCGCCGCCGGTGTGCACCTGGGGGAGGAGTCCGGCACCCCGTCCCGGCCCCCGGCCGCGGCCGTGCCGGCGGATGCCGCGGTGCCGCCGGCCGGCGGACCGCCGCAGGCCGACGCCGACCCGGTACGGCGGATCGCCGCGGTGATCGCCGCCGGCCTCGGACTGCCGGCCGTGGAACCGCACGACAACTTCTTCGACCTCGGCGGTGACTCCCTGATGGCCACCCGGCTGGCGGCCTGGATACGCCAGGAGTTCGGCATCCCCCTGACCACCGCGGACTTCTACACCGGCCCCACCCCGCACGACCTGGCCCGTGCCGTCGCCGCCCGCCGGGAGGCGACCCCGTGACAACCGTCCCTTCGGGAGGCGACCCGGTGACAGCTGTTCCTTCGCGGTGGCTCGTCCGGCGGTGCGCACGGCCGTCGGCACGGCTGCGTCTGTACTGCTTCCCGCACAGCGGCGGGCTGCCGGGTGAGTATCTGTCCTGGTTCGAGGCTCTTGCGGATGTCGAGTGCTGGGGTGTGCAGTCGCCCGGGCGGGGTTCCCGTATCGCTGAGACGCCTTTGCGGGATGTCCACCGGATGGTCGAGGAGTTCCTCGGCGTGTTCGCCCCTCCGCAGGAGCCGTACGCCTTCTTCGGCCACAGTCTCGGTGCGCTCGTGGCCTTCGAGACCGCCCGGGCCCTGCGCGACCGCGGAGCACCGCAGCCGCGGTTCCTTCTGCTGTCGTCGTGTCCGCCGCCGGCCGCGCCGCGGGACGGCCGGCACCTCGCGGATCTCGATGACGCCGGCCTGCTCGCCCTCACCGAGGAGCGCTACGGCCCGCTGCCGGCCGATCCCGCGCTGCTCGCTCTGGTCATGCCGCTCTACCGGGCCGATCTGGCGGCCTACGAGACCTACCGCTACCGTCCCGGACCGCCGCTCGGCCTGCCCGTGCGGGTGGTCGGCGGCGACCAGGACACCACCGGGGACGTGCTGGCCGGATGGGGCCGCGAGACCACCGGGCCCTTCGGGGTGTCCCTCCTGCCCGGCGGCCACTTCTACCTCAGAGGCCGGCCGCAGCGCCGGGAGCTGCTGCGGATCACCGGCGAACTCCTCCACGACTAGGAGCCACTTATGGGCACGCCGGGGACATACCCCTACGACGCCGGGATCCACCCCACCGGCTACACCACCCGGCCCTGGACGATCCGGCAGCTCGCCGGGCTCGGGGACCCCGAGGACACCAACACCCGTTTCCGCTACCTCCTGGACCGCGGCGAGACCGGGCTCTCCCTCGCCTTCGACCTGCCCACCCAGATGGGCCTCGACCCGGACGACCCGCGGGCCCTCGGCGAGGTCGGCCGGTGCGGGGTGTCGATCGCCACCGTCGACGACCTCGCCGCGGTCTTCGCGGGCATCCCGCTGGACAAGGTCTCGGTCTCGATGACGATCAACGCCACCGCCCCCGTGCTGCTGGCGATGTGGATCGTGGTGGCCGAGGAGAGCGCGACCCCGCCCCCGGCGCTGCGCGGGACGCTCCAGAACGAGATGCTCAAGGAATGGCTGGCCCGCAAGGCCTGCGTGTTCGGCCTCGACGACAGTTTCCGCCTCTCGCTGGACGTCGTCGAGTACTGCGTACGCCACCTGCCCAAGGTCAACCCGGTCTCCATCTCCGGCGGCCACGCCCGGGAGGCCGGCGCCGGCCGCGACCTGGAGATCGCCCTCGGTATCGCCGACGCCGAGCAGTACGTGCGCGGCATGCTGGAACGCGGCTTCACCGTCGACCAGGTCGCCCCGCAGCTCAGCTTCATCTACGGCGCCCACATGGAACTGCTGGCCGAGGCGGCCAAGTACCGCGCGGCCCGCCGCCTCTACGCCCGGCGCATGCACGACCTGTTCGCGCCCCAGGACCCGCGCAGCCAGAAGATGCGCATCCAGGTCAACACCTTCGGCTCGGTCCTGGCCGCCTCCGAACCGCTCAACAACGTCGCACGCACCACCGTGCAGGCGATCGCCGCGGTGCTCGGCGGCGTCCAGTCCCTGCACGTGTGCGGGTTCGACGAGGCCACCCAGACCCCGGGCGAGCTGTCCGCCCGCGTCGCGCTGCGGGTCCAGCAGATCCTCCAGCAGGAGACCGACCTGGCCCGGTACGCCGACGCCCTCGGCGGCTCGGCGGTCATCGAAGGCCTCGCCGGCGACATCGAACGCGGCGCGGCCGACTGGTTGGACCGGATCGCGGCACGCGGCGGCCTCATGGCGTGCCTGCGCAGCGGCTGGCTGGAGGGCGAGATCGACGAGGCCGCGTACCACGACCGCGGACCGCTGGTCGGCGTCGCCGACGCCGACCACAGCCCGGCGGAGGCCGCCCTCGTCCGCCAGCAGCGGGCCTCCGGCGTCATCCCCGGCCGCCGCCGGCCCGTCAGCGCCCGGCCCGCCCCCGCACCCCTGGCCCGGCTGCGGACGGCGGCCGGCCGGCGGGAGAACGTCGTCCCCGCCCTGCTGGAGGCCGCGCGGGCCCGCGCCTCGCTCGGCGCCATGTGCACCGCGATCGGCGACGGATTCCGCGACCGGGCGGCACGCGACGCGCAGCACGGCGCCCCCGCACCGGCGCACCGCCCCCCCGGCACCCCGGACCACCCCACCGACAGGAGATCAGACATATGTGCGGAATAGCGGGTTTCGTCGACTACCGTCCGGCCCACCCGGGACAGCACGGACTCGTCACCGCGATGACCGACGCGCTCGCCTGGCGCGGCCCGGACGACGGGCGGGTGTGGACCGGCGAACACGCCGCCCTGGGCACCCGCCGCCTGTCCGTCATCGACGTCGCCGGCGGCGTGCAGCCCCTCGTGCACGACGTGCCCGGCAGCGCACCGGTCGCCCTCGCCTACACCGGCGAGGTCTTCAACTACACCGAACTGCGCGCCGAACTGCGCACCCGGGGACACGCCTTCACCACCGACAGCGACACCGAGGTCGTGCTGCACGCCTACCTGGAGTGGGGCGCCGCCTGCGCCGAACGCCTGCTGGGCATGTTCGCCTTCGCGGTCTGGGACGGCCGCAGCGGCGAACTGGTCCTGATCCGCGACCGGTTCGGCATCTACCCGATGTACTGGGCGCACGTCCCCGGCGGCCTCGCCTTCGGCTCCGAGATCAAGGCACTGCTCGAACACCCTGCCCTGCCCGCCCGGGTCGGCCTCGACGGCCTGCGCGCCGTCATCGGCTTCGTCAAACGCCCCGAATCGGGCGTCTACACCGGAGTGAACGAACAAGTGCCCGGCACCGTCGTCCGCTTCGGCCGCGACGGGACCGCCGTCCACCGCTACTGGTCCCTCCAGCCCCGCGACCACACCGACGACCTCGACACCACGGTGGCCACCGTCCGGGACCTGCTGGAGGACTCCGTCCGCCGCCAGGTCGTCTCCGACGTGCCCCTGGGATCGTTCCTGTCCGGCGGTCTCGACTCCAGCGCGCTCGCCGCGCTCGCCGTGCGCCACCTCAGCCCCGACAACGGCAAGCTGCGCACCTACGCGGTCGGCTTCGGCCCCGCCGAGGACTTCCGCGCCGACGACATCCGCACAACCGCCGACGGCCCGTTCGCCCGCACCATGGCCGAGTACCTGGGCACCATCCACACCAGCGTCGACATCGCCGGCGCCAGCCTGATGTCCCCCCGGACCCGCTCCGACGTCCTGCGCGCCCGCGACATGCCGACCCCCCTGGGCGACCTGGACACCTCCCTGCTGCTGCTGTGCCGGGCCTTCCGCGAGGACTGCACCGTCGCGCTCACCGGCGACGGCGCCGACGAGCTCTTCGGCGGCTACGACTGGTTCCTCGACCCCGGCCTGCGCCGCGCCAACGGCCTTCCCTGGCTGGAGTTCGCCCGGCACAAGCTCGGCCCCGGCGGCGCCACGTACACCGCGATGCTCGCCCCGGACCTCGTCGACCGCCTCGACCTGCGCCGCTACGAGGAGGACGTCTACCAGTCGGCCGTCGCCGGGATCGAACTGCTCGACGGCGAGAGCGGGACCGACCGCGACATCCGCCGCATGACCCACCTCAACCTCACCGGCTACCTGCGCATCATCCTGGACCGCAAGGACCGCATGGGAATGGCCGCGGCCCTGGAGAGCCGCGTGCCCTTCCTCGACCACCGCCTCGTGGAGTACGTCTACAACGTGCCGTGGGCGATGAAGTCCTTCGACGGCCGGGAGAAGAGCCTCCTGCGGGCCGCCGTGCGCGACCTGCTGCCGCCCTCGGTCCTCTACCGCAAGAAGGCCGGCTACCCCCCCACCCAGGACCCCGCCTACGCCGCCGCCCTGCGCGCCGAACTCGCCCGCATCGCCGCCGACCGGCACGCCCCCGCCCACCCCCTCCTCCACGGTGCCGCCGTCGAGGCCTACCTCGACGGCGGCACCGACGCCTCCGCCCGCGTCAACCGGGCGGCCGCGGAGATGGTCGTCCAGCTCAACCGCTGGCTGACCGACTACGACGTGGCCCTGTCCCTGTGACACCGCTCCCGCCGCCCCGGCCGTCCCGCCGGGGCGCGGGTCGGACGGCCGACTCGGTCCAGGTCCGCGGATGCCGGGATCACCGCGAGCACGATGTGGGGAACAGCTTTCAGGCACAACTCCGCCGTCGCGTCCGGACCGGCTGCGGTACGCGCCTGCTGGAGCTTTGGCAGACCGGCCGGCACAGCTGCGTCGGCCGCCTCGTCGAGAACCTCGTCAGCGGTGAGCTCACCGCCTGCCACCAGCTGGCGGCCACGGCCCTCGGCCGCATGCGCCGCTAGGGGCCGTCATGGACGAAGGACGCCCAGACCGTCGGGTCGGTCAGGTGGTCCGCGCGCAGGGCGGCCACCGCCCGGTGCAGAGCCCCGGCCGTGCCGGTGGAGTCGAGGCCGGCCGGGCCTGCGAGATGCCGGTACAGCTCGGCGGCCACCTTCGCCGCCGCCTGGTCGTTGACGCTGCCGAGCGTCGCCACCACGTGCCGGAAACCGGCCATGCGGAACGCGCCGGCCGGGTGGATCGCCTCGTCCATGAGGTTGCCGCCGCCGACCCGGGTGTGGCATGCCGAGAGGAAGGCCAGTTCGGCCCCTTCGTGGCGGAGCCCCGCGATGTCCAGCACGCTCAGGTCGCCGTCCCGCAGGCACAGCCCGGCCGAGGACGGCGAGGCCATGTCGAGCCCGCCGTGGCACGCGAAGTGCGCCCACGCGTGGCCGGGCAGCAGCTCCCCGACGGCCCCGGTGGTGGCGGCGCCGTCGAGCAGGACGGTCAGCCGCTCGCCGTCGAGCACCTCCGTCAGCGCCGCGACCTCCTTCGCCACCCCCGGCAGGGCGGTGTGCCCCCGGCCGGTGTCGGTCACCCCGACCGCCAGCACCCGGCCCCCTGCCGCTGTCGGCCGCCGCCGGCTTTCGACGAGCGAGGCCAGCGTGGTGGTGTACGAGGACACGGTCAAGAACGGCAGGCCGACAGGCTCGGGACCCCCGGGGCAGGACGCGGTGAGCGGGTAGCGGCCCGCCGCGTGCAGGGGCGCGTTGGCCAGCGAGGCGGTGGGGCACCACCAGATCCGGGGCGGCACCGTGCCGCCGCCAAGCGCCCTGAGGCGTTCGAGGACCGGGGAGACGATGCGGTCCCACAGCCACTCCAGCGTCTTGTGCGCGGTGTGCCGGGCCCTTTCGCCGGCCAGAAGGCCGGCCCCGGGGCCCACGGATTCCTCGCGGTGCCGCACGTAGGTGTTGACGACCTCGTCCGTCTCCCGCATCTCCACCTTTTCCAGCGGGACGACCTCGACCCGGCGGTCCGGTAGGACGACGATCGCGTCGCAGCGGATGCTGCTGATGTTGACGATGACCACCGGGCCCTCGGCCGCGGCAGTCGCGAGCGTCTCGAAGCGGGGCGGGGCGAGGAAGTCCTCGAATCCTTGGAGGGCCCGCGCCTGCGCCAGCTTGTGCGCCCACCGGGTCCCCAGCCGGAGCCGGGCCTCCGCGTCCAGCGCCTCCGCGCCCGGCTGTTCCTCCGCCTCCGGCTGCTCCTCGCCCAGCGGAGTCGCACCCGGCCGATACGCGTCCGGCGGCTCCTCGCCCGGCGGCTCCTCGCCCGGCGGCGTCCCGCCGGTGGTCGCCGTGCCTGCCACGAGGGCCGAGCGGATCTGCTCCAGTTCAGCCGCCAGGCCGGATTCCCGCGCGGACAGGGCGGCGAGGTCGCCCCGCAACTGGAGGGCCGCATGCCACAGCACCGACCGGCCCTGCTCCAGCAGTTCGACGGCGAGTTCGGGACGGCCGGTCTCGATCGCCAGCGCGGCCGCCTCGCGGGGCATCGCGGCCCCGTCGCGCAGGCTCCGCTCCTGGTCGTCCCGGTCGAGGCCCATCCACCCGAACTCCTGCATCAGCCGGACCGCGACGACGGAGCCCGCCAGGGCGTCCTCCGCGTCCCCCGCCTCCCACGCGGCACCCGCCCAGAACCTGGTGGCGAGCAGCCGGTCCTGCGGTGAAGAGCCCGGAGCCTGGGCCGCCCTCCGCAGGGCGTCCAGCGCGGCCTCGCGGTCGCTGCTCGGGCCGCCGAGCCGGTGGCGGGTCAGCAGCGCGGTCGCGAGGTCGAACGTCACCTGGGAGTAGGCGATGTGCCCGGGGGGACAGGTCTCGGCGGCTGTGGTGAAGGCGTCCACCGCCTCCGATGCCGTGGCGTAGGCGTCCACCGGCGGTTCGGGGGCCTGTGCGCGGGCACCGCCCCCGGGCGCGGTGCCCGCGTCGTCCGCCGCCCCGGGGCCGTCGCCCGGAGCTGCGGCCCCCTCGGCAGGCTCCCCGGCCGCTTCGGCGACGTTCCGCAGCACGCGCCCCAGCGTCCAGTGCGCGTCGAGGCGGGACAGGGCACCGCGTGCGGTGGCCGCCGCCTCCCGCGCCGCGGTGACGGCCGCCGTACGGTCGTCCGCGGTGTCGAGCAGCACCGCCAACCGGGCCAGCAGCATGGAGCGGCGGGCGTGGCCGGGCGGCGCCGCCTCCAGCGCGCGGCGGACGGCCCCGGCCGCGTCGGGACCCTCCGCGGCGAACGCCGCGGCGATCAGGGTCTCCAGGTGGTGTTCGGCCGCCCCCGGCCCCTGGCCCACCCGCTCCGCCTGCTCTTGCGCAGCCCGGCGGTCGGCCTCGCGCCCGGTCAGGTCGGCCCGGGCGTGCAGCGCGCTCGCGAGGTTCGTCGCGGCACGTACGGTGTGCCGGGGGTCGTCACCGCTACGGGCCGCGCCCAGGTTTGCGACCGACGCGTTCAGATCGTCCAGCGAGCCCCGCCGCGTGCCGCGCACCAGCAGCGCGGCCCCCAGGCTCCCCAGGGCCAGGGCGTCGCCCGGCGGTGCGAGCGCGACCGCCTGCTCGCCGAATGCGACCGCGTCGTCCAGCCCGCTGCCCGTGTCGGCCCGTTCGGCGAGCCTGGTCAGCGCACCGCACAGGCTCGCCGCGAGGGCCATCCGCCCGTGCGGATCGCCACCGGGCTGCGCCAGCACCGGGCGCCCGACCTCCTCCACCGCCCACTCCAGCGGTCCTGGCTCCTCGTCGGCCTCGAACCGGAGGGCCAGCACGGCGATCAGGGCCTGCGCGGCGAGCGGCCGCCGGGGGTCACCTGCCGGGACGGCTTTGAACGCCGCAACCGCCGCGCCGATCGCCTCCTCGCGGTCGACGCTGCGCCCGTAGAGCTCGTACCGCTCACGGAGCAGGTCCCGGAGAGCGGCCAGCATCTCCGCCCGGAGGGGATCGCGCTCGGAGGCGGCCTCCACCGCCCGCCGGGCGAGGGTGACGGCCCGCACCAGCGACGCGTCCTTCCCGGTCAGGCCGAAGACGCGGTACGCGGTCTGGGCGTCCCGGTGGAGCGCGTGCGCGTCCGCAGCGGGCCGGGCCGGCCGCCGCCGGGGGAGGTGCCACTTCCGCCGCGGGGTCCGCGCCGCCGGCCGCTCGCCCTCGGCCATGGCAAGGAGCGCCCGCGCGTTGCCCGCTGCCTGCGGGTGGCCCATGGCCTCCGCCGTGCGGAACCAGTCGAGCGCCTTCGGGTCTCCCGCGTTGTGGAGCAGCACCCCGAGGTTGTTGGCGGCCTCCGGGTGCCCTCTGAGATGCGCCCAGGTGTAATACCGCTGCGCCACTGACAGGTCGCCCCGCCGCTCGGCCAGCAGCCCGCAGTTGTACATGCCCCCCGGGTCGCCGAGCCCGGCCGCCTCGAGGAACAGCTCCTCCGCCTCGGCGGTGCGCCCGAAACCCTCCAGCCGAACCCCTTCGACCACCAAGCCGTGCGCGTAACTCCCCAGCTTCTTCACGGCGTCGCCGGGTCCCGGTCCGACGTCCGGGCCTGCCAGGCCGTCCGAGCCCGCCGCGTCGTCCTTCTCCGTCGCCATACGTGGCCCCCCCCAGGCACTGCGAAGGATAGTCGGATTTCCTGCCAGGATACGACGTTACTCACTAACATATGGGCATGTCCGACGAAGCCGGGATCAGCTATTCCGCGACCACCGATTACCACTGGACCATGCGCGCCTTCGAACTCCTCACCTCCGCGAACCTGACGGTCGAGCGGCACGAGGCGGGGGGCGCACCGTACTTCGTGGTGACCGGTCCGTGTCCGCGCTGCGGCCACCACTTCGCCGACCGGCAGGTCACCGTGGCGCTCACCGGCCTGTCCGGCCCGAGCAGAGGCGAGAGCTCCGACGCCGCCGACGTGGTCTTCCTTGATCTCACGTGCAGTTGCGGGACCGCGCACCAGGACGCCCCCCGGGGGGCGACCGGGTGCGGCGTCAGCTTCCGGATCGGCATAGAGAAAGCCGCGGGATGAGCCCCGCGTTCCGGCTGCCGCCGCGGCCTCCCATCGAGGCCGACCTGGCCGAACGCGACCGCTTCCAGGCCCTGGTACGGGACTCGCTCCCGAACGTCCGCGCCAGCGCGGAGGCATGGCGCAACGGCCTGGCGGCGTTCGTCACCCTCGTGGGCACGGCGGTCGTTGTGAAGGGCCGCACCACCGCCGCGGACCTGCCCGTCGGCTGGCGGCTCGCGGTCACCGTGCTGATCGGCGGCGGCCTCGCGCTGGCCGTTGCCGGGCTCTGGCACGCCCTGGCCGCCCAGGCCGGCTCCCGCTCGCTGGCGGTCACCCTGGCCGACATCCACCGCGAGTACGGCTCGCTAGACGCCTTCCACCTAGCAACGGCGATCCGGGCCGCCCGGCTGCTCACCCGCGCTCGGCGGGCCGTGGCGCTCGCCCTGGCCTGCCTGTTCGCGGGCATCGCCCTCACCTGGTGGGCGCCGGGGGAGACTGCGGGGCACGACTCGGGCAGGCTGCGCGTCACCTACGGCACCGGCACCGTCTGCGGCACTTTCGTCTCCTCCGGTGGCGACGTGCTCCGCCTGGCCGTCGCGGGGCAGTCCGCACCGGCCGCCGTACCGCTGGCCGGCGTCACGTCCATCACGCCCGTCGCCGCCTGCGGCTGAGCTTGTGCGTCAAGAACGCGCTTCGCGCCGTGCTGTCGCGCAGCACAAACTGATCACCTCCGCCGCCATCGTGACCGAGGCGGAACTCGGGATCGGCGGCGTGGCCCCCGCCCTGTGCCCGAGGAGCAACCCGGTGGGTCAGGCGCTGACTGGAGCAGGCTGCGGGTCGCCGTGGCGGCTCATGCCGACCACTCGGGCAGCGGACAGGAAGCGCACGGCGACGAACAGCTCGCCGCTGATGCCGTGGTCCGTGATTGCTGACGGCCTCAGCGGGTTGGCCCGCAGGCTTACGGGGTCGCTGCCGTCGCCGAAGCGTGTGTCGCTGCACGTGGCCAGTGCGCGGCCGTCGGGGCTGAAGGCGAGGTCGCTCAGTCCGGCGCCGACGTCCGGACGGGAGATTTCGAACACCGCGGCGGCCTTGCCGGTGGACAGGCGCCAGATGTAGGCCCGCGTGGAACTCCCGCCTGCTGCCAGCGTCGTGCTGTCCGGGCTGAACGTCAGGGCGGTGACCCGGTCGCCTGTGTGCGTGGTGCGCAGGGACGGCGCGGCGGCCCAGCTGTCGGTACGCCACAGTGCCACGCTCGACTGGCCGGTCGAGGCCGCAAGCCAGTTGCCGTCGGGGCTGACCGCGGTGCGCAGGATCGGGTGGGCCGTCGAGGCGCCCTCCGGTCTCAGAACCTGGAGCACCGTGCGCATGGTCGAGTTGAGGATCGTCACTGTCCCGTCGCTGTGTCCCGCGACGACCCGGTGCTCGATCCTGTCGACGGCCAGGCACGTCACCGCGGGCACATGGATATCCCAGTCGAAGCCGCGGATGGGCCGGAGTGTCTCGTATGCGCGAATGCGTCCGTTCCTCGTCGCGACGAGGACGGTCGAGGGATTGAAGAAGGCGACGTCGACGGCGGGCGAGCCGGCGTGGAGGGTGACCACGTCGGTCGGGTCCGTGGTGTTCTCCAGCCGTACCTTCCCGGCTGAGTCGGCCGTGGCCACGAGCGTCCCGTCGGGGCTCACCGCGAGGCCGGTGTTGTGGGCGTGGCCAGACAGCAGGTGCCGTGTTCCGTACGCTGCCGCGCCGATCGCTCCGGCCGCGGCCAGGCCGCCTCCGGCCAGCAGGAGGCGTCGGGAGGGACGGGGCTGCCGCAGGACGGCGGCAGCTTGGTCCGCCGACGACCGCGTGGCCCTCTCGTCGGTACCGAACGGCGCGGGCGGTCGTCCGCCGGCCGGCTCTAAGCCGCGTACGGGCTGCGCGACGCGGGCTGTCTCTGTGCGGCGGGTATGGAAGTCAGGCGGCCGCGCGGTCGGCACGTGACCGCCGAAGGGCGGCGCGGGCCGGACGACGGCCGTCGGGATCGGGACCGGCGCGGGATCCACCCGCGTGGGGCGGCCGGCCAGCGGCCGGCGCGGGGCCGGCTTCGGCTCCGCCGCCCCCTCCGCTGCGGCCGCGGCCAGAGCGCGGGCGGCCGCAGCCGCCGAAGGGCGGTCCTGGGGCCGTTTGGACAGCAACTGCTCCAGCAGTCCGGCCAGTAGGCCGGCGTGCAGTGGGGGGTCGACGGGCGCGTGCATGATCGCGTGCTTCAGGGCCTCTTCTTCCTGCACGGGGAAGGGCAACCTCCCTTCCACGGTGGCGTAGAGGGTGGCGCCGAGCGCCCAGATGTCCATGGCGGTGTCGGCCGGGGCGCCGGCGGCCTGCTCCGGCGCCATGAAGTGCAACGACCCGAGTACGGTGCCGGGCTGTGTCAGCCTGGTGACGGTGTTGTCCAGCAGCCGTGCGATGCCGAAGTCGGTGAGCACCACACGGGAGCCGGGACCGAGAAGGACGTTCTCCGGCTTGAGGTCGCGGTGGACGACTTCGCGGGCGTGCACGTGCTCCAGCGCCTGCGCAACAGCTGCGCCGATCTCCGCTGCCCGCCGCCAGGGCAGTCGGCCGTTTTCGGCGTGCTCCTCGAGTTCGTCGTGAAGTGAGTGCCCTTCGATGAACTCCATGACCATCCAGGGCATGCCGTCGACTTCGAGCACGCCGTGCACGGTGATGACGGCCCGGTGCCGGAACCGGGCCGAGAGCTGCGCCTCGCGGCGCATCCGTGACGCCAGCGCGAGGCGCAGCTCTCGGCTGGTGCCCTCTGGCGTGACTTCCTTGACGGCCACCGTCCTGCGCAGGACGAGGTCCTGCGCGCGCCAGACCCGGCCCATCCCGCCCTGTCCGATCACCTGCTCCAGGCGGTAGCGGCCCCCCACGATCTGTTCTTCCACCCCGCTCATGGCCGCCACTCTAAGGCGGTGGCTTACGGTTGGCAGATCGGTTCGCCGTACGTCTCACAGGTTGGGTTCGCCAACCGGACACCTGAGCCGGCTGCAGCAGGCCGCGCCCTGCGTGCGGGCTGGCTGGCAGTTGGCGGCCGGTGCCGGCGAAGCTCTTGAACTTTTGCGCAGTCCGGCGACCAGGTCGGCAACCGACCGCGCAACCAGAGACGTAACCAGCTCGGCAACCACCTGTGCACGCTGTTCCGTCAAGACCGCGTCGGAAGCCGGCCCGCCGCTGTGGCCGGACCTGGACCGCAGCCGGGCTGGCAGACAGCGGACACCGGCCGCAGCCGACATCCGGGGCAGTTCCTCGGCGGCGCCGTCACAGGGGCGGAAGGGTCCGGCCGCCCGCGGCTCAGCCGCGGCACCACCGAGGCGGATCCGGTCGCCGCCTGCGGGCGGGCCTGTGGCCGCCGTGCCCGCCGCTATCTCCGGTTCGTGGAGCAGCGACTCCGCCGTGGTGCACTTCAGTGCCGGGCAGATGATGTCCAGATCATCGGGACGGACCGTCGTGGGCGTGCCCGTCCACAAGGCCGGCATCCTGCCTGCGCTGATCTCCGGCCCGGCATCTGATGCTCAAGGGGCCCGATAACCCCGGTGGTGTCCCGCAGGAGGTCTTCGACCAGATCCAGGCCGGCGTCATCGCCGAGCGCTCGCAGTTCCGGAAGGACACCGCAGTCGGCTTCTCCAGCGCCGATCGGCCGGGGAACAAGGTCACCCAGGGCGACAAGGACGCCTTCCGGCTCGTGGCCATGCGCAGGAGACCATCGAGGGCGGCGTAGCCTGCGTGGACGCCTTCACGGACACGGACTTCACCGTGGACCTCAAGAAGTTCGACGTCCCCACCCTGGTCGTCCACGGCGACGACGACCAGGCGGTGTCCATCGACGCCACCGGCCGCAGGTCCGCGCAGATCACCCCGACGCCGCCTTGAGGGTCTACGAAGGCGGCTCGCACGGCATCGCGCTCGTTACTCGGCGGCAAGGAGGAGTTCAACCGCGATCTGCCCGAGTTCTTCCAGCACTGACGCGGGTCGCCCCGGTCGAGGCCCTGGGCCGGACACGCTCGGACCGGGTGATGCGCCGCCCGGCGCCCTCGCGGGAGGAGTTCTTCCGGACCCACCCGAAGGGCGGCCGGATGCCCAGGCACGGCGGGGGGGTCTTCGGAGACGCCGCCACCTGGGGCGCGGAGCAGGCTGCCACGGTCACCGACACCCCCTCTGCGGCAAGGCCACCGCCCAGGTGTGGGACCGGCCGCACCTGCGGCTGACCCAGCGGGCCGCCTGGCTCGACCACGACGGCCCGCTGCCCGTCACCGAGGGCCGAAAGGGGCGTCCGAAGCTTTCCTGTAGCTTCGGACGCCCCTCGTGACCGGCCTGAGGGCTGGCGGCCAGGGGGGCGAGGTAGGCGTGTCAAGGGCCAGCCGGTTCGCCACGGTCCTCAGCCCCCGGCGCCGGACGTTGTTGACCAGGCGGAGGGCCCGGTTGCGCTCGGTGCGGGCCTTGTGCGGCTGTTCTTCAGGCGGGCGTCTCAGCGGTGGCTGTCAGGACCGCGCGGCCGAGAATGTGGCCGGCCATGGTGAAACCGAGGGCGGCCGGGGTGGCGTCGGCGGGTACGCCGATGGTGTCGACGTCGAGGGCATGCACCACGGTGAAGTAGCGGTGCGGGCCGTGTCCGGCCGGCGGGGCGGCGCCGATGAAGCGGGCCGCGCGGGCGTCGTTGGGCAGTTGGAACGCGCCCCCGGGCAGGCCCGAGCCGGTGTCGTCGCCGGCACCTTCGGGCAGCTCGGTGACGGGGGCGGGGATGTCGGCGACCGCCCAGTGCCAGAACCCGGACCCGGTGGGGGCGTCGGGGTCGTAGACCGTGATGGCGTAGCTCTTGGTGCCTTCCGGGGCGCCGCTCCAAGAGAGCTGCGGGGAGACGTCCTTCCCGCCGGGGACGCCGGAGAGGCCGGAGTACTGCTCGATCGACCAGGGGGCGCCATCGGTGACGGTGGTGCTGACGACGGTGAAGGAGGCTGCCTCGGGGAGACGGGCAAAGGGGTCGTTGGAGCTCATGGTGTCGTGCCTCTCAGGTGTGCTGTGGGGTGGCGGTGATGCGGTCGGCGGAGGTCCCGCCGTGGTGGCGCCAGGAGGCGACGTAGTCACGCTTCCGCTCACCGCCGAGATCGATCATAACGCAGATAATCGATTATCACTCGGATCGTCTATTGTGTGGGCATGACCCAGACGACTCACACCTCACCCCCGGCGGAGAAGCAGATCCTCTCCGAACAGGTCTACACACACCTGCGGGACGCGATCATGCGCGGGGACCACGCCCCCGGTGATGCCCTCAAACCCCAGGACCTCGCGAAAGAGCAGGGCGTGAGCCTGGCCGTCGTGCGTGAGGCGCTCGTGCGGGTGGTCGGCGAGGGCCTCGCCGACCGGCTGCCCAACCGCGGCTTCGCCGTCCCGGCGTACTCCGACCGCCGCTGGCAGGAGATCGCGGAGGCCCGCCGGACGATCGAACCGGTCATGCTGCGCATGGCCGTCGAACGCGGCGATGTGGACTGGGAAGCCCGCGTACGAGCCTCCCACCACCGTCTGACCCGCACCCCGGCGTACGTGGCAGAGGAGGGCGAGCACTACAGCAGCGCCTGGGCCGAAGCCCACCGCCTCTTTCACCGCACGCTGCTGGAGGGGTGCGGCAATCCCGTCCTGCTGGAGACCTTCGACCGGCTGTGGACCGCCAGCGAGCTGGCCCGGCGCTGGTCGGCGCACCGCAACCCCGACCGGGACGGCGCCGCCGAGCACCGCCGACTGGAGGAGGCTGTGCTGGCCCGCGACGCCGACACCGCATCCGAGGTACTGATCCGGCACCTCACCCAGACCGCGGCCGGGCTGACCGGCTGCGCCCACCACGAACCCGGGAGGGAAGCCTGATACGCCTCGGCCGCCTGGCCGCACGACCACACCTGATCATCGACACCGGAGCCACAGCATGACCACCTTTCAGGCGAGCACAGGCCGCCACTGCCACAACGCCGTCAGCCCTCTGCACACAGCCGTGTATTTCGCACCGGAGCGGCAGGACGAACTCGCGGGGCTCGGGCTGGAGCGCGGGGCCATGTCCTACTACGCGGGCCGCGCTGCCCCGCTCGGCGCTGTCGGTGCGGGCGCGGTCACGGCGACGTTCTACAACTTCAACCACGAGCATGTGAAGCGGTACATTCCCGCCGCGTGGACGGTCACCACACCGGAGGCGGTGCTCGCGGCGCTACTGCGCGGCGTGGACGGGATGCTGCGACGACAGCTCGGACAGGAGGTTCTCGCGTCGAAGGAGATGGCCGAGGCAGCTGGGCTGGCGCTGCGCGCCACCGAGGCGTGCCACCGCGAGGCGCGCCCGCTGTACGCCGCGCACGCCGGCCTCCCGGTGCCTGAGGAGCCGCACCTGGCCCTGTGGCACGCCGCGACGCTTCTGCGCGAACACCGGGGTGACGGTCACCTCGCCGCTTTGGCGATCGCCGGCCTGTCCGGCATCGAGGCGCTGGTCCTGCACAATGCCACCGGCACGGCACCGACATCGGCGTTGTTCATGCGGACCCGCGGGTGGTCCGCACAGCAGTGGGACACCTCTCGGGACCAGTTGCGCGAGCGCGGCCTGCTGGACGAGGCCGGCGACCTCACGCAGGGGGGCACGGCCCTGCGCGGCGAGACCGAGGTGCTCACCGACCGCCTCGACGCCGCCCCGTACGACCACCTCGGCCCGGCCGCCACCGCACGCCTCACCGAACTGGCCGGCAGCTTCTCCACGGCCCTCAGGGCAGCGGGCGCCTTCCCCGCGGTGCACTTCGGCAAGGGCTGAGGTCGAGGCCGCGACAGGGCCCCTACGGTGATCACCACGACCTGCGGGGAGGGCTTCCGACCTCCGGGGCGAGGTGTACGCATGTACTGCGTCAGCGTCAGGGGGGCGGGGCGGCGTGACGATCGGACCGGTGACCGATCTCGGGAGTGGGGGCGCGCTTCGGTTGCTGCGCGCTCGGGCCGTGCCTCTGTCCGCCCCGCCCGCGTCGTACACCGCGGCGGTCGAGCGGTACCCACCGGCGCGGGCATCGCGAAGTCCTCCGCGCGGATCTGCGAGTGGGCGCCGTGGTGGCAGCGGCTGCGCGTCAGCCGTTTTCGCTTGTTGATTGCCTGGTCATGCCATGTGGACGTGGGGTCCGTCTGCTGTCACGGGGTGACCCTGCGGGTGCCGTTCAACGTTGAGGCCGGGGCGGATCGGCTGTCGTGGGGGTGGCTGCTCCTGTGGGCGGTTCCGCGTATTGGCCCACGCCTGTTGTCGCACCCGGCCGGGCCGCTGCACATTCCCCCGCATGGAATACGGATAGGTGCGGTGGACGCGTGGCGTGCGTGGCCTACCTGCGGGCGTTCGGCCGCCGGTGGGCACGGCGGCCGCGGCTGTGCTGAAGTTCGCGCGGGTCCGCCCGGATCTGGGGCGCGGTCGGCGCGGGGCGGCCGTGCGCGGCCTGTCCGTCCAGCAGGTTGTCCACCAGTCGCGCCAGGCGGTCGATCCTCGGGTTGCGCCTCATGGCCGTCTCCTTCGGTCGGGTAGCGGGGGCTCGGTGCCCGGTCGGTGATGCCGTACTGGCCGCAGGTGCCAGTCGTCGTTCTCGTGTCGGCGGTGTCGCAGGTCTGTTCGTCACACCCGGACAGGGGCCGGTCCTGGTCGTTGCTCTGGCACGAGCTCGGTGGGTGTTGCGGTTGAGTAGGCGTACTCATGCCGGGCGAGGGGCGGCTGCCGCACGCTGGTCGCACAGCGTGCGGCGTATCGACCGACTGCCCGCCGATGACACAGCAGCAGCCGATCTCAGGGAGACTCCATGTCCAAACGCATCGTCGTCATCTCGCTCGTCTCAGCTGCCGCCGTCGCTGCCGGCGCCTTCGTGATGGTCACCTCCGCGGACGCCGCGGCGCCCGCGGAGCCGGCCATCACGAAGGCCGCGGCCCACTACGCCCCGTCGGCCGGCGGTGCCGGGCCATCGCTGGCTTTCACCGCTACCGTGGCCGACGACTCGGGCGTGCAGAGCCTGAAGGTGCTGGCGTGGCCGGCGAGTTCGGGCCTGGCACCCAGGGCCGGTGAGATGAAGGCCGTCGAGAACGCCACGTGCAGGACGACGTCGTCCACGACCTCGCTGTGCACCTACAGAATGAAGGACTCCGCCAAGGACGCGGCTGCGATGCCCGGGGGCACATCTGGTATGTCTCCGCGCTCGCCACGGCCAAGGGCCGTGACACGACCTTCGCGCCCAGTGCCGCGACCTTCACCGTCACGCACTGACACAGGAAGACACGGTTGGAGTCGAGCGGCAGGGGCGGCGGTATGAGGGAAAAGGCGCGGGCGGCGGAGCGGCGCCGGGGGCCGGTGGTGGCGCTCGGGGCGGTGCTGGTGATCATGGCGGTGTCCGGGTGGCAGCCGGTGGACCGGGTGACGTGGGTGATGGAGACGTTCTGGGTGATCATCGGTGTGCCGCTGGTCCTCGCGCTCTGGCGGCGGTTCCCGCTGACCGACCTGCTGTGCTGGCTGCTGGTACTGCATGCTCTCGTGCTGGCGGTCGGCGGCCACTGGACGTACGCCCAGGTCCCGGCCGGGAACTGGGTGCGGGACACCCTCGGACTCTCCCGCAACCCCTACGACCGGCTCGGCCACCTCATGCAGGGCTTCGTCCCGGCCATCCTGGTACGGGAGCTACTGGTCAGAACATCGCCGCTGCGCCGCAGCCGGTGGCTCGCGCCGCTCACGGTCTGCGCCTGCCTGGCCTTCAGCGCCTTCTTCGAGATGCTGGAATGGTGGTCGTCCCTGATCAGCGGCCACTCCGCGGACGCTTTCCTGGCCACCCAAGGCGATGTCTGGGACACCCAATGGGACATGTTCTGCTGCCTGATCGGGGCAGTCCTCTGCGTATTGCTGCTCAGCCGCGTCCACGACCGCGCCCTGGCCGCACTCGCCCCGGGCACGACAGGCGGTACCGTCGAGGACGCAGCCGTGCCTGCTGCGGACGCCGGCCCGCAGCGGAACGGCCTGTCAGCAGCAGAGGGTCTGTCAATTTAAGGGCTGATCTTGGCTGTTGAGGTTCAGTTGTTGGCCGGGGTGAGCCGGCCCTCGAAGGCGATCTGGAAGGCGTTCAAGGGTGCCTTCCAGCGCGTGGTCCAGCGCTTGCGGCCCTTGCCGGCCGGGTCCAGGCTCATCAGTGCCAGGTAGATGCACTTCAGGGCGGCGGCCTCGGTGGGGAAGTGTCCGCGGGCCCGGACGGCCTTGCGTATGCGGGCGTTGACGGACTCGATGGCGTTCGTCGAGCAGATGACGGTGCGGATCTCGACGTTGAAGGAGAGGAAGGTCACGAACTCGGCCCAGGCGTTCTCCCACAGCTTGATGATCGCCGGGTACTTCTTCCCCCGGGCGTCCTGGAGCTCCCCGGAGCGTTCGGCCGCCGCGGCCTCGTTCGGTGCGGTGTGGACGGGCTTGAGCGCCTTGGCGATCTTGTCCCAGTCCTGGCGGGCCGCGTAGCGGAAGCTGTTGCGCAGGAGGTGGACGATGCAGGTTTGCACGATGGTGCGGGGCCGGACCGTCCCGACCGCGTCGGGCAGGCCCTTGGGCCCGTCGCGGACCAGCATCAGCACGTCGTCCAGGCCGCGGTTCTTGAGCTCGGTGAAGACCTGCAGCCGGTATTTCGCTCCCGCGCCGCCGTCGCCGGCCCAGATGCCGAGAATGCCGAGGATGTCGCGGGTGCCTTCGACGGTGACGGCCATGACGACGTGGGCGGGCCGGTTCGCGACCTTCCCGTCCCTGATCCTGACGTTGACGGCATCGACGAACAAAACGGGATAGACACGGTCAAGTGGCCGGTTCTGCCATTCGGCCATGCCCTCCATCACCTGGTCGGTGATGGTGGAGATGGCCTGCTCGGAGACCTCGGTGCCGTAGACCTCGGCCAGATGCGCGGAGATCTCCCCGTGGGTGAGTCCCTTCGCGGACAGCGACGGCACCATCTCGTCGACGCCGGTCGGCCGTCGCTGCCGCTTCCTGACGATCTGCGGCTCGAAGCTGCCCTCCACGTCCCGGGGCACCTTCACCCCGACCGGTCCGACGTCGGTCAGCACGGTCTTGGACCGGGTGCCGTTGCGGCTGTCGCCGGTGTTCCGGCCGGCCGCGTCGTGTTCGCCGTAACCGAGGCGGCCGGTGATCTCGCCCTCCAGGGCAGACTCCAGCACCCGCTTCGCCAGCTGTCGCAGAAACCCGCCCCCGCCGCTCAGCTGCACGCCCTCGCTCCGGGCCCGGTCGACCAGCATCGCGATCAACTGCCCGTCCGACGCGGCCACAGCGACCGGCTCAGCCACGGACTCGCGCTCGATGGTCATCTCACTCACTTGGCGTCTCCATGATCAACAGATCCGCCGTTTATTAGACACTCCCGAATGGATTCGCGCCGTCGTGAACCCCCGGATTGCACGGGTTCATTGGACGCGTCGGTCTCATGTCGGCAAACGTTCGTTCGACGACATGCGCGGCTCGGTGGGTGGCGGCCGGCTCAGGTTGAGCGCAGGCAGAAGGGGTGTCCGGCCGGGCTGGCGTAGACGCGGCTGCCGGTGCGGGTTTCCGGGGCGATCTCGTCGGTGGGGCGCAGCCGGGTGGCGCCGGCGTCGGTGGCCGTGCGGTCGGCGGTTGCGAGGTCGTCGACGCCGAAGTCGAGGTGCATCTGCTGGGAGGTGCCGTCCGGCCAGTTCGGGGCGGTGTGTCCGGGGGCGGACTGGACAACGATCACCGGGAGGCCGGGGGCCTGGACGAAGTGGTGGGTCGGCGTGGGGGTGAGGGTGCCCCCGAGCAGCCGGTGCCAGAAGGAGCTCTCCTTCTCGATGTCGGCGGCGTCGATGATCACGGAGGTCAGGGTGATGGGCATGGGGTGTCCTGTTCGTGCTGTCGGTGGTTGCTCAGACGGTCGGGATGATGCCGCCGTCGACGCGGAACTGCGCTCCTGTGAGCCATTTCGCGCGGCCGGAGGCGAGGAAGGCGATCATCTCGGCGACGTCCTCGGGATCGCCGGGGCGGCCCATGGGGACGTTCAGGTGGTCCACGATCTGCCGGGTGACCTCTTCGGTGGTGATGCCCTGCTTCTCGGCCATGTGTTTCAGGTGGGCGGTGGCACCGTCGGTGACGACGAAGCCGGGAAGGACGCAGACCACGCGCACCCCGTGCTCGCCGACCTCGGTGGCCAGTTCGCGGCTGTAGGTGTTGAGCGCGGCCTTGGCGGCGGCGTAGGACGCCTCGGTGCGCTGAGGCAGCTGGCTGGCGATCGAGGAGACGTGCACGACGACGCCGGAGCCCCGCTCGGCCATGCCCGGCACCAGGGCCCGGTCCAGACGCACGGCGCTGAGGAGGTTCATCTCCAGGTCAGCCAGCCAGGATTCGTCCGACCGGCTCAGGGTCGGCGCCGGGGAGCTCGCCGCGCCCGCGTTGTTCACGAGCACATCCACGCCGCCCACCTGGTCGACGACGCGGCGGCCGAGTTCGGCCACTCCCTGCTGCGTGGAGAGGTCCGCCGCGAGGAATGTGGCACCGCTGTCCTCCTCGGGCCGGCTGCGGGAGGCCGTCAGCACGGTCGCGCCCGCGGCGACGAAGCGGCGCACGGTCGCCGCGCCCAGGCCCCGGCTGCCGCCGGTGACCAGTACTCGAAGGCCGTCGAGGCTGTTGTCCGTGATGGGCATGGGTCTCTCCTCCGTAAGATGAACCTGACTCCGGAAAAGGTACACGTAAACGGAACCAGACTCACTTTATGGGGGTTCTCTTGCCGGCATCACGCCCGCTGCGCGCCGACGCGCAACGCAACCGTGAGGCACTGCTGTCCGCGGCCCGCCAGGCGTTCCTCGGCGGTGACGCCGACGCGCACGTCGAGTACATCGCCCGCAGCGCCGGCGTCGCCGTCGGAACGCTCTACCGCCACTTCGAAACCCGGGAAGCGCTGATCGAGGAGGTCTACCGCAAAGAGGTCGACGACCTGTGCGCCACGCCCGGCGTCCTGCTGGACCAGCACGCCCCGGAGGAGGCGCTGCGGCGCTTCCTGCTGCTGCTCGTGGACCACGCGGCGGTGGGCAAGGGGATGTCCAGTGTGCTGGAAAGCATCATGGCGACGGACTCACACGTCTTCGACGACGCACGCACCCGTATGGCAGGCGCCCTCTCCCTGCTGCTCGAAGCCGGCAGCGCGGCCGGCACCGTCCGCGACGACGTCACAGGCTCCACCCTTTTGCGCGCCCTGGGCGGCATCTGCGGAATGCGCGCCACGCAAGGCTGGCTGGTCGAGGCCCGGCAGATCACCGCCCTCCTCTTCGACGGCCTGCGACACGCCGCCCCGCAATCACCCTGAGCCGGGGGCCGCACGCCGTGCGCCGCCGGCCGGGTGAGCTGCTCTGAGTTTGGTGGAGTCCCTGATGCCGGGGTTACGGTCCTGGCGAAGGAGAACCATCAGCGTCATGCCAGCACCCCGTACGTACCACGATGAACTCCGTGAGCGTGCGATCCGCGAGGTCCGTACGACCGGTCGCCCGATCGCGCACGTCGCGAAGGATCTGGGCATCCACAAGGAGGCCCTGCGCGGCTGGGTCCGCCAGGCCGAGGCCGACCGCGGCGAACGCGATGACCGGCTGACCACCGCAGAGCAGGACGAGCTCAAACAACTCCGCAAAGAGGTAGCGGAGTTGAGGCGGGCCAACGAGATCCTCAAAGCCGCCAGCGTGTTTTTTGCCCAGGAGATCGACCGTCCCCGGACGAGGCCGAGCAGGTGATCGACCACCTGCGTGACAGAGGTCTCGGGGTCGATCCCGTCTGCCGGGTTCTTGAGCTGTCGCCGTCGACGTACTTCGCCCGCAAGAAGCGGCCGAAGTCGGCGCGCCGGCTCCGTGACGAGCAGCTGATGCCGCTGATCGAGCAGGTCCACGCGGAGTCGGGCGGCACGTACGGCGCCCGCCGGATCACCCGCGCGCTCGGGCGCAGGGGCCACCAGGTGGCCCGCTGCACCGTCGAGCGGCTGATGGCCGAGCTGGGCCTGGAGGGCGTCATCTGTAGCCGGCGGCGCCGCACGACCGTCCCGCAGCCGTCGGCGCCCCGGCCGCCGGACCTGGTCGACCGCGACTTCACCGCGAGCCGGCCCGACCAGCTGTGGGTCGCCGACATGACCTATGTCCGCACCTGGTCCGGATGGGCATACGTGGCGTTCGTACTGGACGTGTACTCATGGATGATCGTCGGCTGGCAGGTCGCGAACCACATGCGGACCGAACTTCCACTGGACGCACTGGAGATGGCCCTGTGGAGGCGGAGGATCGAGAAGGACTCCGGCCTCGTCCATCACAGCGACAGGGGCTCGCAAGGCGGATTCAACTGATCGTCGCAACACCTTGTGATCACGGAGGTGTTGGATGGTTCGTCGCCAGCAGGCAGCCGACCGGGCGCTGCGGCCGAAGCTGAGATCCCCGGGACATCCGAAGTATCAGCGTCCGGTCGAGACGGCGTTCTGGACGGAGATTGCCAAGGGACTTCTCGCTGAGGAGGCCGCCGCCGTCATCGGCGTGGCGCCGGCGGTGGCGACCCGCTGGTACCGCCAGTGTGGCGGGATGTGTCCGTTCGATGCGAAGCCACCCTCGGGCAGGTACCTGTCGTTTTCCGAGCGAGAGGAGATCGCGCTGCTCAGGGCCCAGGGCAAGGGAGTGCGCGAGATCGCCCGGAACGTCTGTCGTGATCCAGGCACCATCTCCCGCGAGCTGCGACGCAACGCGGCCACAAGAAGCGGGACGCTCGACTACCGGGCGTCGGTCGCGTAATGGAAAGCGGATATGGCGGCCAAGCGTCCGAAGACAGCGAAATTGGTCGACAATCCGAGGTTGCACGCCTACGTCCAGGAGAGGCTGTCCGGCCAGATCACCACATCGGGTGGCATGCCGATCGCGGGACCGGTGACGGGCTCGTGGACGGGGCGGAACAAGCCGCACCGCAAGGATCGCGCGTGGGTTCAGGCATGGAGCCCAGAGCAGATCGCGAATCGGATCAAGCTTGATTTCCCGGATGATGAATCCATGCGCATCAGTCACGAGGCGATCTACCAAGCCCTCTACATCCAGGGCCGCGGGGCGCTGAAACGCGAGCTCATCTTGTGCCTTCGGACCGGCCGCGCTCTGCGGGCGCCGCGGGCGCGTTCACGGCGCAAGACCTGGGCGCACGTCACGCCGGAGGCGTTGATCAGCGAAAGGCCCGCCGAGGCTGAGGACCGCGCTGTCCCCGGCCACTGGGAAGGGGACTTGATCATCGGGCTGGAGCGGTCGGCGATCGGCACCGTTGTCGAGCGGTCGACCCGGTTCACCATGCTGATTCATCTGCCCCGCGAAGAGGGATACGGAACGATCCCTCGAACGAAGAACGGCCCCGCACTGGCCGGCTACGGAGCGATCTCCATGAAGAAGGCACTCGCCAACACGATGTCGATGCTCCCCGAGCAGCTGACGCGGTCGCTGACATGGGACCGCGGCAAGGAAATGTCGGCGCACACGCAGTTCAGGGTCGAGACCGGTATCCCCGTGTTCTTCGCCGATCCGCACAGCCCGTGGCAGCGAGGCACGAATGAGAACACCAACGGACTCCTGCGCCAGTACTTCCCGAAGGGCACCGACCTCACACGCTGGTCCGCCGAAGAAATCGAAGCTGTCGCTCACGCGCTGAACACAAGACCCCGCAAGACACTTGGCTGGAGGACCCCGGCCGAGGCATTCAACGAGCAGCTAGTCTTGCTCCAGCAAGCCGGTGTTGCAACGACCGGTTGAGTCCAGCCAATACGTATCGATCCGGTATACCGACCGGCTCGCCGACATCGGCGCCGCCGCCTCCGTCGGATCAGTCGCCGACAGCTACGACAACGCCATGGCCGAGGCCCTGAACGGCACCTTCAAGGCCGAGCTGATCGAGATGCAGGGCCCCTGGAAGGACATCGACCAGGTCGAACGGACGATCTTCCAGTGGATCACCTGGTACAACGAAGAACGACTCCACTCCGCACTCGACTACGTACCGCCCGCCGAGTACGAACAGGACTACTGGCGAAGCCAGGAACCTGTCCCACAGTCCGCCTGAAACAAGATCACCGGACTCTACGAAACTCGGGGCAGCTCAGTTCTAGCCCTTCTTCTCGCGGAACAAGACGCGCGTCTTGTCATATGAGACATCACGGATAGCGTGCGCCCTTCAGTGCGCGGGGCGGGGCACGTCCTCCACGCCGAGCCGGTACCAGTCGTCGCCGGCCACCACATGTGGGTCCGGCCGCGGTCGAACGACTGCGCCGAGGGCGGCAGCGGCAGGCCCCCGGGAGGGTCAGCCGGTACCGGCCGCTGACGTGCAGGACCTCGTCGCCCCCGGTGCCGACGGTCAGCCAGTCGCGCTCGTCCCTGTCCCCGCCGACCAGCGCCAACCTGGACTCGTCGTGATCAGCGCCCCGGCGCCGCCGGCGGTGTTGCGCCAGGCGGAGACGGCACCGCCGCGTACTCTCACGACCGGCAAGTCGGTGCAGTAGCAGGCCCAGGCATGCTCCCTCGAGCACGTTGAGCGCATAGCACCCGCTGATCACACCCGCGGACGGCCCCGCCTCGTAGGGGAACTGCCACGCCGGCCGCAGGTCGGGCGGGAAGTGGACCAGTTCGTGCCGTCCGATGGACGCGGGTGAACCGGTCCCAACCCAGGGGTAGGTGCCGCAGACCCCCTTGCACCTTGGTCGGAGCACTGAACCAGACGAACGCTGCCCCCGGGTCCGACGATCTTACGAATGACCGTCTCAGACCCACGCTTGGAAGGTAGGACAAGCGCACGTCGGGACGCAGAGGATGAACGCCCAGCGTGTCGGCATGGGACGCCGGTCGGCGGCGGCCTCAGCGTCTGGCGCTCTCACGGACGTGCTGGGACAGCCCGCTCCACCAGCCGGACAGGGGCTGGGCGGGGGCCGTCCGCGCGTGCTCGTCCACGAGACGTACGAGGAGGTCGAGTTCACCGGCCATGGCGAAGCCGTAGACGAGCCGCTTGAGGACGCGGTGCCGCTCGGAGGTGTCCGCGGGCCCCTGGGTGTGCTGGTGGAAGACGGCGCGCCAGTAGGTCTCCGGGCTGCGCCCGCCGATGTGCCCGAGCGCGTGCACGGCGGCCAGGACGACACCCCGGGGCAGGCCTCGCGCCAGGGTGAGGTCGGCGACCACGGCCCGCTGCTCGGGGCCGCCGAGGACCCGCAGCGCGTCGAGCACCGGAACGGCGCGGACCTCGGTGCGGACGGTCGCTGGCCGGCGCAGCTCCGCGGCCAGGGAGGCGGCAACCTGCGGTCCGTACGGGCTGGCGTCCAGCAGCATCGCCGCGTAGAGCCGGATGTCGGCGATCGGGTGCTGGAGGAGGTCGTCGACCACGGAGCCCAGCACGGCGGTCGCCTGCGGGGGAGAGTCCAGCCGGGCGACGACACGTGAGACGGTGACCGCGGCCGTGACCGGATCGGTCAGCGAGCCGTGCGCGACAACGGCCCGAACCACGGGGTGGCGTTCGGCCGCTGCGGCGGCCAGGCGCGCGGCGTCGGCTGCGGGCAGCGGCAGCCGGTGCAGGAGGACGGCGGCCGCCTCCACCACGGGCGCCGGGTGTCCCGCCCGCGCCCCGTCGGTCAGCACGCCCTCCACCACCGCCGTCAGCATCCGGGTCTGCGCGGCGTCGAAGTGGCGCTTGCGGGTCTTGCGCGCGCAGGCCAGCAGTGCGCCGTACAGGCTGTCGGCGGTGGTGGGGTCGGTGAGCTGGCGCAGCACCGCCCGCCCGGCGTCGGGGTGCGGACTGCCGTCCAGCGCGCACACGGCCTCGATGAGGCCGGCGTGCTCGGACCGCTCGGCGACGGCGGCACACGCCGCGATGGCGTCGGGGCCCCAGCGTGGGTCGGCTATCAGGCGGCTGAGCGCCTCGAAGCGGCGCATCCACGACGAGCCGCCGGAGACCAGGGTCTCCTCGAGCAGTCGCCGCACGACTGCCTCCCGGATGCGGCCGGGGGAGACGTGCCCGCCGCCGTGGGCGGCCCATCGGGTCAGGTCGTCCCAGTCGGCGCCGGTCAGCACCCCGCCGTCGAGGACGCGGTCGAGGAGCGGGTCGACGTGCCGGCGGTGGCCTTCGGGCGGCCCGTCGCCGCTACCCCGCAGGAAGGCCACCGCGGCGGCACCTCCCTCGTAGCGGGCGACGGTCTGGATCGGTAGGAGCAGGCGGTACGGCGCGAGGCCGAGCACGTCCTCGTACCGGCGGACGCACGCGGCGGTCACCGGGACGAGTCCGTTCTCCCAGCGGGACAGGGAACTGGGACTGACGCCGCCCGCGAACCGCGCGTCCTCGCGATACGCGCGAGCGAACCCCGGGAGCCGCCGGAGCCCGGAATCGGCGTGCCGCAGCCGGTGCGCACGCAGCAGCCAACCGGCCTGCGTCTGCCAGGAACTCCACCGGATCACTGCGGGTCCCACCGCCGCTCGCGCCATGTCCGCCCCCTCGCTCGCGCGCCACCCCATCCAGTGCCGGCCGGGCCCACCACTCTCACCACGTTTCCGGCGCGCGGCGAGAGGTTTTCCGGACATATGGGGAACCAGGGAGGCACGGGACGCAGTGCGGCAAAATGTGCCAGGCCGGATTGGACCGGACGAGGCCGCTTCGGGTCGCGCCGGGCACGGCCCGGGCGGCGGAATCCGCCCCGGACGGCCCTAGCAGACAACGCGCCTCACTACAACGGACGTTGCACGCCGAAGGAGCGCGGTGGGACGGCGCGGCCGGGCGGCGGCGGGCGCTCGTACAAAGGGAACACCGGACATCCGACCGTCCGGTTCCAGCCCGCCTCCTCCAGCAGGCGCGGCCGACACGAGGAGATCACATGAGGAGACCCGCGCGCTTCGTCGCCGCTTGCCTTGTCGCCGCCGCGGTAGGCGTACCGCTCACGACGGGCACCGCCACGGCCGCCACCGGTTCGCAGTACGACTACACCGACCCGGCGGCGACCGGATGCTCCGGCAACGCGATCACCTACTGGAGCAAGAACCTGCTCAACCCCGCCAACGGCGCGGTGACGGGCGTGGTCGAACTGCGCTACTCGCGCACCTGCCAGACCAACTGGGTCCGGGTGAACAACTACGTGGGCGGCGCTGTCGCCGAGAAGATCATCGTCCGGCCGCGCACCCTCCTGCCCCAGGGCGGCTCGCTCGACTACGCCCAGGACGTCACCGACGACGCCCTGACCGGCTACAGCTACGGCCTGCAGTTCTACGCGCCGGCGGGCGTGTGCGTCGAGGTCGGCGGGGTCATCCGCCTCAACGGCGTCGTGGTCGGCAACAACGGCCAGACCTTCGACCTGGTCTGCTGACGTCGCGGGTCGGGCCGTCCGGGGCGGGCGGCGCCGCAACGACGCGGCGCTCGCCCCGGACCGGGCGGGACCGTTCAGACGGTGGCGATCGCCGGGTCGCTGGCGCGGGCCGCGCCCGTCTCGACGTGCCCGGCGAAGCGCCGCACGAACGCGGAGTCGCCGCTCGACGTCACGGTGATGTCGCACCAGCGGTTGCCGGCGGCCACACTCCAGCCGCTCACGGTCCGCGACGCGCCCGGTTGAACGGTGTAGGCGCAGTGCCGCGTCGGCGCGTACGCGCCGGTGGCGGTGAACGTGACGGAGGCGCTGCCCGCGTTGGCGAACGTCAGGGTGACCTGTCCGGCTCGGGGGGTTGTGGCTGCGGGCGTTCAATCGGCTGATCTCCGGCGGCCGTGGGAGAGATCGAGCCCGTCCGACAGGCTTACTCCCGCCCGTGTCCGCCGAGGTTTTCGGCACCTCGGCCCGACGGTCACCTGTCCCACCCGAGCGTCGAGACCCTCCTGGCCCGGGCCGGGACGGCCACCGGCCGCAGGAACACCCGACCCATCCCAGGCCGCGACGTGCGCACCACCGGAAAGTCAGGTACGAGACCGAAGAAGTCCACGATCCCGCGACCACGCCGCACGGATTAACCTCGGGCTTTCGCTTGGAGTCCGTCCGGATCATGGGCGGGAATGCGAAAGTGCCTTCTGACCTGGGACGATGAACCTTGTCGAGGGGTTCTGTCGTCCAAGCGGAAGGCACTTTCTGCGTGCAGGGTATCGGTTCGCGTCCCAGGCTCCATGTCTCCGCCGACGGTGCGGGGGTGGTCGGTCACGCCGGAGCACGGCTACTGGCTGATCTCGCCGATGCCACCGGACTGACCAGCGCGTACTCCACCGCGATGAGGCCTCTTCGGCCAACGCGGCACTGGGCATGACCCGGGCCGGATCGCCACCGACCTCGCTGTGATGCTGGCTGACGGCGGCGAGGCGATCGCGGATCTGGCCGTGCTGCGCGACCAGGTCGAGGTGTTCGGCCCGGTCGCCTCGACACCGACCGCCTGGCGGCTGCTGGCCACCGTCGACGAACGCGTACTGGACCGTCTGCGCTCAGCCCGCGCTCAGGCCCGGGAAGTGGCCTGGCTGCAGGCATCCGAGACCCGCTGCGGCATACCGGCGGCGAAAGCCGGCGGACGGGAAGTGCCCGGCCTGGTCCTGGACATCGACGCCACGCTGATCACCTGCCACTCCCAGAAGGACCGAGCCGCACCCACCTACAAAGGCGGCTTCGGCTTCCACCCCCTGCTGTGCTTCCTCGCGAACACCGGCGAGGCGATGTCCGGGCGGCTGCGGCCCGGCAACGCCGGAGCCAACACGGGCGCCGATCACATCGCGGTGCTGGACGACGCTCTCGCACAGATCCCCGACGCCCACCGGCACGGCACCGACATCCTCGTCCGCACCGACAGCGCCGGATCCGCGAAAGCCTTCCTTGCCCACGTCCGAGAGTTGCGGGCACGCGGAATCCGCACCTTCTTCTCGGTCGGATACGCCATCACCGAGCCGGCCCGCCGCGCGATCCGGGCCCTGCCCGAGCAGATCTGGCACCCCGCCCTGGACCAGGACGGCACGCTGCGCGAGTCCGCCGAGGTCACCGAACTGACCGGCACAGTCGACCTCACCGGCTACCCGGCCGGCACCCGCATCATCGTCCGCCGTGAACGCCCCCACCCCGGAGCCCAGCTCTCGCTGTTCGACCAGGACGAGGGCCTGCGGCACCAGGTCTTCCTCACCGACACCCCGTTCACCTCCGGCCCGGCGCAGTTCCTGGAGGTCCGCCACCGCGGACACGCCACCGTCGAAGACCACATCCGATGCGGCAAGACCACCGGCTTCGGCCGCTTCCCCTCCCGCCACTTCCCGGTCAACGCCGCCTGGCTCGAACTCAGCCTCGCCGCGATCGACCTCCTCGCCTGGACCCGGGTCCTCCTGCTCGACGGCGAACTCGCCGCTGCCGAACCCAAGAAGCTCCGCTACCGGATCCTGCACGTCGCCGCCCGCCTCACCCGGGGCGGCCGCCGTCTCCGCCTTCGGATATCGGCGACCTGGCCCTGGCGACATGAACTCGCGGCCGCATTCCACCACCTGACCGCACTGCCCCGCCCCGCAGGCTGACCCGCCGCCTCCCGACCACTCACGACCCGAAGGACATTGGAGAACCCGACCACCGCGTCGGGCCCTCACCATGCCCACCGGCCGACACGACCTCAAACGACCTCGCTCAGTCGCCCACCAGCCCCAACTGAAACGGCGAGGCTAAAGGTCAAGCTAGCGTTGTAGATCCGGACAGTCGTTAAGGAGGCACTGTGAGTGTCCAGAGTATGGACATCGGGGCTGCCTCCCGGGAGGGTGGGCGGCCTGCGGCCTGCGGCCTGCGGCCTGCGGCCTGCGGCCTGCGGCCCGCGGGCGGGGCCGGCGGTCATGCCGACCGGTCCGCCCCGGAGGCGCCGTCCGGGCGTCCCGCGCGGCGGACCGGCAGCATCGTCTCGACCGGCGCGTCCTGCGCGAGGTGGTCGAGGACGAGCCGGCCCACGCGGTCCGGCTGCTCCAGCGGTACCAGGTGCGAGGCCCCTGGTACGACAGCCAGTTGTGAGTCCTCGATGCCGCGGTACAGGGCGCAGGTGTGCTCCAGCGTGATCAGGTCGTCGTCCCCGGCCATGACGAGCGTGGGGGTGCGCACGCGGGCGAGGTCCGCGGCGGTGAGGGTCGGCTGTGTGCGCCACATGGCGAGCACCTTCGCCGCGGCCACCGGCCAGTGCTCCGCGCCATCCGGCGACACGGCCTCGTACAGCTCGCGGAAGAAGGCCAGGTCCGGGCCGTCGGGTGTCATCGTCTCCAGCTTCGCCGGCGCGGCGAAGCACTCCGGCCCGGGGCGGAAGTTGGTGCCGACCAGCACCGTCCTGCGGACCAGGTCGGGCCGGGCGGCTGCCATGAGCAGCGCCACGATCCCGCCGTCGCTCCACCCGGCCAGGTGCGCCGGCCCGCCCACGACCGTCTCCGGGAAGGCCACGGTGTCCTCGGCCATGTCCCAGTAGGGGAGCGGCCCCGGGACGTTGGGGGTGTGGCCGTGGGCGAGCCGTTCGGGCAGGAAGACGCGGTGCCGTGCCGCCAGGCCGGTGCGCAGCTCCCCCGACGTGTCGTTGGTGCACAAGCCGCCGTGCAGCAGGAGCAGCGGGTCGCCGGTCCCCTCGATCTCGTACCAGGTCCTGACACTGGGAAGCCGTGCGTATCGGCCCATCGCTGAAGGTCCTTCCGCAGCGCGTCGGCCCCCGGGTTCCGTCCCCCCAGTCTTCGCCGGCTACCGCACGCCCCGCAACGCGGGTCCTGCGGCCGTGGTGTGCGCCTGGCGCGGGCCGGCCCCCCCCCGGCAGACTCACCCGCGCCATCAAAGCCACCCACGCTGAACTCCTCGAACGCCTCCTGCCACCACGACGCCGCAGGGCCAACGCCCGCGTCATCAAACGCAAAGTCGCCAACTGGCCCCTTAAACGCGCAGCCCACCATGGTGCACAACACCCGCCCGCCCCGGCCATCACCATCGTCAATGCCATGAAACCCAAACGGGTCAAACGGATAAAAACGCCCTAAGTTACCGGTATTGGCCCTAGCCTCGCCGTTTCAGTTGGGGCTGGTGGGCGACTGAGCGAGGTCGTTTGAGGTCGTGTCGGCCGGTGGGCATGGTGAGGGCCCGACGCGGTGGTCGGGTTCTCCAATGTCCTTCGGGTCGTGAGTGGTCGGGAGGCGGCGGGTCAGCCTGCGGGGCGGGGCAGTGCGGTCAGGTGGTGGAATGCGGCCGCGAGTTCATGTCGCCAGGGCCAGGTCGCCGATATCCGAAGGCGGAGACGGCGGCCGCCCCGGGTGAGGCGGGCGGCGACGTGCAGGATCCGGTAGCGGAGCTTCTTGGGTTCGGCAGCGGCGAGTTCGCCGTCGAGCAGGAGGACCCGGGTCCAGGCGAGGAGGTCGATCGCGGCGAGGCTGAGTTCGAGCCAGGCGGCGTTGACCGGGAAGTGGCGGGAGGGGAAGCGGCCGAAGCCGGTGGTCTTGCCGCATCGGATGTGGTCTTCGACGGTGGCGTGTCCGCGGTGGCGGACCTCCAGGAACTGCGCCGGGCCGGAGGTGAACGGGGTGTCGGTGAGGAAGACCTGGTGCCGCAGGCCCTCGTCCTGGTCGAACAGCGAGAGCTGGGCTCCGGGGTGGGGGCGTTCACGGCGGACGATGATGCGGGTGCCGGCCGGGTAGCCGGTGAGGTCGACTGTGCCGGTCAGTTCGGTGACCTCGGCGGACTCGCGCAGCGTGCCGTCCTGGTCCAGGGCGGGGTGCCAGATCTGCTCGGGCAGGGCCCGGATCGCGCGGCGGGCCGGCTCGGTGATGGCGTATCCGACCGAGAAGAAGGTGCGGATTCCGCGTGCCCGCAACTCTCGGACGTGGGCAAGGAAGGCTTTCGCGGATCCGGCGCTGTCGGTGCGGACGAGGATGTCGGTGCCGTGCCGGTGGGCGTCGGGGATCTGTGCGAGAGCGTCGTCCAGCACCGCGATGTGATCGGCGCCCGTGTTGGCTCCGGCGTTGCCGGGCCGCAGCCGCCCGGACATCGCCTCGCCGGTGTTCGCGAGGAAGCACAGCAGGGGGTGGAAGCCGAAGCCGCCTTTGTAGGTGGGTGCGGCTCGGTCCTTCTGGGAGTGGCAGGTGATCAGCGTGGCGTCGATGTCCAGGACCAGGCCGGGCACTTCCCGTCCGCCGGCTTTCGCCGCCGGTATGCCGCAGCGGGTCTCGGATGCCTGCAGCCAGGCCACTTCCCGGGCCTGAGCGCGGGCTGAGCGCAGACGGTCCAGTACGCGTTCGTCGACGGTGGCCAGCAGCCGCCAGGCGGTCGGTGTCGAGGCGACCGGGCCGAACACCTCGACCTGGTCGCGCAGCACGGCCAGATCCGCGATCGCCTCGCCGCCGTCAGCCAGCATCACAGCGAGGTCGGTGGCGATCCGGCCCGGGTCATGCCCAGTGCCGCGTTGGCCGAAGAGGCCTCATCGCGGTGGAGTACGCGCTGGTCAGTCCGGTGGCATCGGCGAGATCAGCCAGTAGCCGTGCTCCGGCGTGACCGACCACCCCCGCACCGTCGGCGGAGACATGGAGCCTGGGACGCGAACCGATACCCTGCACGCAGAAAGTGCCTTCCGCTTGGACGACAGAACCCCTCGACAAGGTTCATCGTCCCAGGTCAGAAGGCACTTTCGCATTCCCGCCCATGATCCGGACGGACTCCAAGCGAAAGCCCGAGGTTAGAAGGATTCGATATCTCGCCTCAAGAGAAGCATGCGATGTGGCGTGAAGGCGTGGAACAGGCTGCCAACATGGTGGTCGCCGGGCGGCCCCCTACCGACCCCGCCAGGAGCCGAACGTGCACCACCGCTTACTTCACGGCCGAACGGCCCTGATCACCGGTGTCACCGGAGGAATCGGACACGCCGTAGCCGTAGCGCTGGCCACCGCTGGCGCCTCACTCGTCATCACCGACCGGAACCCGGGCCAGCTCACAACGGCAGCCACCCGGCTACGGGAGCATGGGGCCCTCGTCAACACGATCACGGCCGACCTCACCCGCCCGGGCACAGCGCGATCTCTCATCAATGAATGCACCGATTACCTGGAACATCTGGACATCATTATCAACGCCGCAGGTATCTGCCGCGCCATCGCCCCCGATCGCCTCACCGGCCCTCTCTGGCGCGAGACCCTTGCCGTCGACTTCGAGATCCCCGCCCAGATCTGTGTTGCGGCCGCCCCCCCATCTGAGCCGCAGCAGCAACGGAATGATCGTCAACGTCGCCTCGGTCGCTGGTCTGAGCGCCTTCCCCCAAGCCGCCCACTACGCCGCTGCCAAGGCCGAACTCATCGCCCTGACCAGTGCCCTGGCCAACGCATGGGTCGTCGCCGGCATCCGTGTCAATGCCGTCTGCCCCGGCTGGACCCGAACTGACATGACCCGAGACCTGTGGGGCAGCCCCGCCGTATCCGATGCAGTACTGTCACACGTCCCCCTCAATCGCTGGGCCAGCGCCGAAGAGATCGCCGCAACCGTTCTCTTCCTGGCAACCAGCACACACACCGGCACCGTCCTCACTGTCGACGGCGGACTTCTCGCCTGCGTGGATGAGCGCCGGGGGTGAGACTTCTTCTTGCTTTCCAGGATGGACATCCTGCGCGGGGCAGGACCCCTGATCTCGAATCTCCTTCACGGCGGACCAAATCCAGTCCGGCATTGCACCGATCGCCAGGAGTTGTCCGCTCGAGTCCAGGACGCGAGCGCTTCCGTGTACGTCTCACCGGACGCGAAGCACCTCCATTCGGCCGACCGGCACTCAGCCTTCCAGGGGAGGGGTATGTAGACAGTCAAAATTATTGAGGCCAGGACAAACTGCCCGCACGGTGGAAATGCACGCGAATGCTGGAGATTCAGGCACCGGTTTCCTCCCGGCGTGGCGGCCAGCGTACTCCGCAGGAATTAGACGGGCGATGTTGTGACTGTTGAAACCGGCACCCTCCGGTAGCCCGCGTAAGGACACTTCTCGTACAGCCCGCCGATCGCAGTCTCTGCGGCCCCGTGCCGGGGGCATTGCCAGCCCCCTGCGGTCTGATGGGACTTTCAGGAGGGGACTGTGCCACGCACCTCACCGCTCAGCCCGAATCAACGACTGCGCGCTCTGCTGGATGATGCGGGATGTACGTACGACGCGCTGGCGCGCGAGATCAACATGAGGGGCGCCATGCGCCGGCCGCCGCTGCGGCTGTCCTACAACCGCAGCGCAGTGGCGCACTGGCTGAGCGGCACCAAGCCACGCAGTCAGGTGGCAGTGCTGCTGGTGGAGGCGCTCTCCCGGCGGCTGGGCCGCGATGTGACGCTCGTCGAAGCGGGGTTGGCACCGTCCCCGCCGGAGCAGGACGCCGACGTCGCGAGCCGAAATCAGATAGCAGGTCCGGACTGCACCCCCTGCCGGGAGCAACATCTGCCGTCTTTCACCCCGTGGCTACGCTCAGAAGGTCAGCCCTGGGAGCGGTCCGGAGCTCCAGACCCCGGCGCGCGACGGGTTGGCGCCGCTGAGCTGGCGACGGCGGAAAGCGCAGTGCTCTTCTTCGGCCGTCAGGCCCGCTTCGCGGGCACCGAGTCGATGGGTGCCGCGCTCTCTTTCCTACTGGACGACGTGGACAGCTGGCTACGCGCTTCCGCCACCGCCAGAACCCATGCCAGCCTCCTCACGGCCACTTCGCAGCTCTGTTTCCTCGTCGCCCGGATGTGGATTGGGGCAGGAGAGGCGAAAGAGGCGCAACAGTACTTCCACCTGGCGCTGGATGTCGCGGGCGAGGCGGGCGACACGCTCACCTACGCGCTAGTGCTGCGCGCCCTGAGCAGCCAGTCGTTCCGCCAGGGCCATCCAGGACAAGCTGAGTGGCTCGCCTCCGCCGCGCTCGACTGTCTGCCCGCCACTGCGGAACCGGCGCGGCGGGCCTATCTGCTGGCCCAGTCGGCGGTCACCAAGGCGGCCGCCGGCGATCGCCGGGCGACCTTACGGGACCTGTGCGGAGCTGACCGGCAGCGGGCCCGGGCGGGTGACGGCGACGGGCCGTTCACTAGCTACGCGGAGACCGCACTGGCCTATCAGCGTGGGGAGGCGATGGCAGCGCTCGGCGACGTGGATTTGGCGCTGAGGGCATATGACCGCTCCCTGAGACTCCGTGAACCTGAGCAGCACTGGGCCATCGCCCTCACCCACACCCGGCTAGCTGAACTCTCCTGCTCGATACCTGATGTGGAGCGCGCTGTTCTGCATGCCAGGGAGGCAGTGCGGAAATTTCCTCACCTCTATCCGAAGGTTGTCGGGATGCTGCAGCGAAGGCTCTGGCGTGCCCTCGCCCCCTATCGCAGCACCGCCGCGGTCCAGGCATGCTTCGAGGGGTTCGTCGCGAATACAACAGTTGAAACTATCGGACACCACTGCACCTACCCTTGATACGCTCCTTCGGGTTCAATATGAGACATCACCCATTCGTCCTCAGGAAGAGGTCGCGGTGTCCCGTATCAGCTTTCCCGATTGGTCAGTTCTCTCCTTGGATACGCAGGCTGCAGTGGACCGATTCCCGGTGCTGATAAACAGCGTGCGGGCACTAACAGCGGCACCGACACTCACTGCTCCACTCCTCGATCTGGTGACCTCAATACTCACCCGGCTGGAAATATCGGCACGTCATCGAGAAATGCTGATCCTGTTGATCTCGTACGAGACGGACTGCGTGTACGAATGGGTCCAGCACGTTCCACAGGCACATCGAGCCGGATTCCCCGATGAGGAATTTCCGCTGCTGATCGACGAGGAGCGGCGGAGCGCAGACGAGGCTGACAACGCGCTTCTGAAGTTTGCACGGTGCTATCTGCGATCCTCGGGATGCGACGAGGCGCATCTCCACCTGCTCCGCGAGCACTTCAGTGACCGACAGACGGCGGAAGTGCTACTTCTACTTGGCGCGGTGCGGATGTTCACGCTCTACATCAACGCGCTTGGACTGGAAATCGATGCCGCCGGACCTGAGCTGGCCCGGCGGTTCGCCGCCCTGGCCGGACAGGAACAGTGATGGCCGGCAGCCTCCGTACGGCGGTGGTCGGCGGCTCCATCGCGGGGTGTGCGGCGGCAGTGGCCGTCGGCCTGGCCGGATACGAGCCGACAGTGTACGAGCGCAGCGCGGGGGAGTTCGCCGAGCGGGGCTTCGGCATCGTGATGCCGCCCGCGATCCGCGATCAGCTGGCCGCCCGCGGGTACCTGGACGCGAGCATGCCAGTCTGCCGGGCGACCGAGCGGCTGTGGCTGGCCCGAGACCCATTCGGCGGTATCAGGGAGCTGTGGCACCAGCGCAGCCAGGTACTGACCTGCAATTGGGCATTGTTGTGGCAGCAGTTACGGTCCCGGGTGCCCGACGACAAATACCGGCGGGGATCCGAGGTGACGGCGTTGCGACCGGAGGGTGCCGGGGTGCTGGTGCGCACGACGGGCTGCGAGGAGCGGCATGCACTGGTCGTGGGAGCCGACGGCTACCATTCGCTGGTCCGGAAGTTAGTGGCTCCGGCGTCCCGTCTGCAGTACGCAGGCTACTCCCTCTGGCGGGCGAGCGTGCCGCTGGACCGGCTGACCGACGCGAAGCGCACCGAGGAGGACCTGACCGGGCGCTACCTGACGATCGGTTTCCCTGGCGGCCACGCGATCCTCTACCTCGTCCCGCAGAGTGCGGCCCTACCGGGGCGGACGCGGCTCAACTGGGCTCTGTACGCGGCCCCGCCGGCCGGTGCGGATTTCGACGCCGAGCTGCACTACCCGACCGGACGCACCACGGGGATCATGCGCGACCACGTCCACGCCCTTGCTCGGGAATTCTTCCCGGACCGGTGGCAGGAAGCAATTCTCGTGGCGGACGAGCAGGAGATGGCCGTTCAGCCGGTGCGCGATCTCACTCTCGCCACCACCGCGGCGTACCCACTGCTGCTCGCCGGAGACGCCGGAACCATCACCAGGCCGCACACCGCGAGCGGAGCGGTAAAGGCTCTTGAGGACGCGCTACTGCTAGAGGATCTGCTGACCTCCGGACTTCCTCTGACGGAAGCGCTGCGCAGCTACGGCACCCTACGCGCAAATGCTGGGAATCTCCTCGTTGAAGTAGGCCGAGCCATCGGACGGGATCAAGTCGAAAGCACCCCGTACTGGCATGAGATGACAGTAGAAAGAATGGAGGAATGGGCCAATGGAACTCTTGATGGATATGTCCATTATCTCTATGAGAATGCCAGTGAACAGACCTGAGAGCACGCCCACACGCCTCACTCTCAGGAGCATCGGAACGATTGTCGAATCGTTGAGGAGCGCCCCGTCATGCCCACCGTTTCGCCGCCCGCCATCGTGCTGCCCGAACACCGTTGGGAAATCGATGCATTGCGTGACCACTACCGGCAGCGGTACGCGGATCACCCCCGGATCGCTGATTTCCTTCGTGTCATGGACGCCACGACCGTACGTACGCGCCATGTCTCCCGCCCACTCGCCGCGCTGTCCGACCCGGAGAACCCCGTGGACGGCCGGCTGGAGTCCCACTTCGCCGACACGTGCGGGCTGGCCGAACAAGCTGCCCACGCAGCGCTCCGTAAGGCAGGAGTGCAGGCCACCGAGGTGAACGGGCTCGTATGCGTGAGCGTCACCGGCTACAACATGCCGGGGCCGGACGCCGAGCTGGCGAACCGGCTGGGGCTGCCGCCCACGGTCCGGCGGCTCCCGGTGGTGCAGATGGGGTGCAACGGAGGCGCCTTCGCCCTGGCCCGGGCCGCCGAAATGTGCGCGAACGGACTGGACAACGTTCTGCTGGTCGCCGCCGACCTCTTCCTGCCATACATCCACCCCGGAGACACCGGGATGGACGCGATGATCTTCCGGGCCCTCATGGGTGACGCCGCTGGCGCATGCGTGGTGCGCCGCGATGAAACCGGGCCCGGCCTGCGGATATTCGACTCCTGGGACTACACCGCCCCGGACACCACAGACATCGTCGGCACCCGGGTTCGCAGCGACGGCATGCACATCTTCAACTCTCCCCGCCTGTACGACGCACTCGGCAAGGCGCTGCCTGAGCTGCTGCGCTGGTTCAGGGAAGGCCCAGCGGACGGCGCGGCTGACGTGCTGTCTTTTCTGGTGGCGCACCCGGGCGGCCCGAAGGTCATGAATGCGCTGCAGGACGGTCTGCAGGTGGCCCCGGAACTGGTGGACGTCTCCCGGGCCAGCCTACGGAGCCTCGGCAACGCCGGCTCCGTCTCCATCCTCGACGTGCTTTCCCGTATCTACGCGGCCCCACCACCCCGCGGTGCGCTCGGCCTGACCGTCGGCATCGGCCCCGGAGTGACAGCGACCGCCTCCCGGGTGCGGTGGCAGTGAGGCGCCCGCACAGAACCCCGCGACATCAACGAGACGAGGCCAGATGACATCTCCGTGCTCTACCCCCGGTCCCGAGATCCTTACCAGCGAGGGGCGGGTCCGTGGCGCCGAAGGCCGCGACAGCGTGTACCGCTATCTCGGCATCCCCTACGCAGCCGCCCCGCTGGGCCGGTACCGCTTCGCGCCGCCGCGACCGGCTGAGCCTTGGACCGGAGTCCGCGACGCCCGCCACTACGGCCCGACCGCGCCCAAGGGCGCCTACCCGGCGGTGTTCGCGCCGCTCTTCGCGGAAGTGGACGTCCCTGGAGACGAGTTCCTGAATGTCAATGTGTGGACTCCGGTCGCACCAGGCGAGGACGCCGGGCTGCCCGTGCTGGTGTGGATTCACGGTGGCAGCTACGTCAACGGCTCAGGGGCCAACCCCGAATACCGTGGTGACGCCTTCGCCCGCGACGGGGTCGTGGCGGTCACGCTCAACTACCGGCTCGGCGCCGAGGGCTTTTTGCACTTGGACGACGCCGAACCGTCCGCTCCAGGCCTGCTGGACCAGCTCGCCGCACTGCGGTGGGTACGGCGGAACATCGCGGCGTTCGGCGGCGACCCGTCCCGGGTGACCGTAGCCGGACAGTCCGCAGGCGGCGGCAGCGTCCTCCACCTGCTGGCGATGGAGCCATCCGCCGGACTATTCCGCGCCGCGGTGGCGCAGAGCTCGCTCGGGCAGATTCCGCTGCCACCGGCCGCCGGCCGGGAGGTCACCGCCGACCTGGCACGCCGGGTCGGTTCGGCTCCGAGCCGCGCGGCGCTGTTCGAGGTGCCGCTGCCCGAACTGACCGCAGCGGCCTCCTCGCTCACCGCCGAGGTGCAGATGGGCACCCACCCGAAGCGCTGGTCGGCTGCGGTCAACCTGTCGTTGCTGCCGTTCCAGCCGGTTCTGGACGGCCGTACCGTGTCGCGAGCACCGTACGACGCCTACGCGGGCGGCGCGGGCGCGGGGATTCCCCTACTGATCGGCACCACGGCGGAGGAGGGCCGACTCTTCCTCGTACCCACCGGCGCGATCGACGCCGTGGACGAGGCGGCTTTGTCCGCCGCCGCAGGTTCCTTCGGCCTGGAGGCTGAAGGAGCGGTGGCGGTCTACCGGCGACGGCTGTCGGGCGGTTCCCCCGGGGACGTGCTGGCAGCGCTCTTCACCGACTGGTTCTTCCGCATTCCGGCGATCCGTGCCGCCGAACTGCGTGGTGCGGCAGGTGCCACCACCTACGCGTACGAGTTCGCCGTGCGCTCCGACTCCTACGACGGCAGGCTGGGCGCCTGCCACGGTATGGAACTTCCCTATGTGTTCGACACCCTCGACGAGCCCGGTGCCGCGCTGAGGGTCGGCTCCTCGCCGTCCCGGGCGGCAGCGAAGGCAGTGCACGCCGGCTGGGTCCGGTTCATATCCGAGACCCAGCCCGGATGGGCCCCTTACGAACCGCCCAACCGCACGACGATGTGCTTCGACGCCTTCGGCGAGCCGGTCGACGATCCCCGTCGGGCCGAGCGGGAGCTCTGGTCCGGCCACCGCTGAAAACGTCCGCGTCCCCGCACAACCGAATCACCGTCACCGAACAACGGAAACAAACTGGAGGCACCAATGAAGTTCGGCGTTCTCAACGAGCTGGAGCAGCGCAAGCCTTGGGACGACAACCAGGAGTTCCGCACTTTCTGGAACGCGATCGACCAGGTCAAGCAGGCCGAGGCAGCCGGCTTCGATTACGCGTGGACCGTTGAGCACCACTTCCTTTCCGAATACTCCCATTCCTCGGCCCCCGAAGTGTTCTTGGCGGCTGCAGCCCAGCACACCTCCACCATCCGGCTGGGGCACGGCGTGTTATTGACCGCACCCGGATTCAATCACACGTTCCGCACCGCCGAGCGGCTCGCGACCCTGGACATCGCCTGCAAAGGCCGACTCGAGTTTGGTGCTGGGCGCTCAGTCACCACCCAGGAACTACACGGCTTCGGGATTGCCACCGAGGACTCTCGGCCCAGCATGCTGGAAGGGCTGCGGGAGATCCCCCGGATGTGGACGAACGAGGTCTACCCGGGGACCGAGGGCCGCACCAAGTACATCGACCTACCCGCTCGCGAGGTGCTGCCGAAGCCCCTCCAACAACCTCACCCGCGAATTTACATGGCCTGCACCAACCCCGAATCGTTCGCACTGGCCGGCAAACTCGGGGTGGGCATTCTCTGCTTCGTAGTCGGCCACCCGGACCGGCTCAAGCCGCTGATCGACATCTACCGGGAGGCGATCACCGAGGCCGAGCCGATCGGTGCGTTCAAGAACGAGCACGTCGCCGCCTTCACCATCGGGCACTGCGCAGACTCTCGTCAGGACGCGGAGAAGTTCGCCGCCCCGGAGGTCACCTGGTACGTGGAGCGACTCGCGGGACTGTTCACGCAGGTCGCCGGAAAGCCCGGATACGAGGCGTACGAGCAAATCCTCGGAGATATGATGGGCGAGTACCAAGCCCTGGCCGAGAAGTATCACAACGACGTCCGCGCCCTGACCGAGTTGGGCGTGGTGTGCATAGGCGACCCGCGCACCTGCTCCGAGGTCACCAGCGGCTACCAGGCCCAGGGCATCGATCAATTCATCACCCTCCAGCAATTCGGCAGGCTGCCGCATGGCCGAGTTATGCGCTCGCTGCAGCTGATGGGAGAGCAGGTAATCCCGAAGTTCCGTGACATGGCACCGATCACCCCCGCCACCCGGGTACCGGTCACCGGATGACCCGTCCGCTGGCCCTCGTCACCGGTGCGACCGGAGGCCTCGGCCGCGCCTGTGCCACCGCACTGTACGAAGAGGGCTACGCCCTCGGACTACTGGCACGCGATGAGCAGGCGCTGTCCGGGCTTGCCGATGAGCTGATCCGTCGGGGCGCCGAGGTGCACACCGCAGTGGCCGACCTGCGGTCCACTACCAGCGCCGAGCAGGCGGTGCAGCGGCTCACCGGGCATGGTGAGCTACGAGCGCTGGTGAACGCCGCCGGGGTGATCTCGCTGGGCACCATCGCCGAGGTGGACGCAGAGGAATGGGACCGGGTAGTGGACAGCAAGCTCCGCGCCGCGTACGTGTGCTGCCGAACCGCGCTACCCCACCTAGCGGAGCAGGCTTCGGCCCGGAATGCGGGCACCGGAGGCACGGCGATCGTCAACATCGCTTCCACCTCCGGGCGCACGAGAGGCATACACACCTCTCCTGCGTATGTCGCCGCGAATGCCGGGATAATCGGACTCACCATGAGCCTGGCTGCACAATGCGCACCGCTGGGGGTGCGGGTCAACTGCGTGGCGCCCGGACTGATCAGCACACCCATGCTTCGTGTCTACAACGTACAGCAGTTGACCGCCATGCGCCGCATGATCCCGGCGGGCCGCTTCGCCCGGCCCGCCGAGATCGCCCAAGCGGTCGTCTTCCTCGCCACCGACCGTGCGAGCTACATCACCGGCGAGACCCTCAACGTCAACGGCGGCACGTTCATGGTCTGACTTCGACCGGCAAGCACCGCCCCTCAGCCTCGTATCCGCCTCGCACGGAAGGACCTACACCCATGGAATCCACTCAGGACTGCTGCGCCCGGCGCGTGGTCACCGGAACCGACGCCGCGGGGCGTTCCCTCGTCACGGCGGACGCGGCTACTTCCGCCCGCGCCACTACTCCCGCCTTCACTGTCTTCGACATCTGGCAGGCGGACAACCTCCCGGTCGCCGTGGACGCACGTAACACGCTCAGCGACACCGTCTCGATGGAACCGCCCTCGGGGGGCGTGCTGGTGAGGCTGGTCACCTTCGCGCCGGACAGCGAATGGGAGACGGTCAGTGGCTACGAGGCGGCGATGGCCGCAGTCGGCGGCAACTCCACAACCGGAGAAGGCGACGTACCGGGCACCCACGTCACCGACACCGTAGACGTAGTGACCGTGCTCGACGGCGAGCTGCACATCGTCCTCCAAGAAGGCGAGGTATTGCTCCGTCCGGGTGACTCGCTGGTACAGCGCGCCACCAAACACGCGTGGAGCAACCGCACCGGCCGTCCGGTGACAATCGTCGCCACGCTGCTGTCGGCGAAACGGTGACCGAAATCACCGGGGCAGTACCGACCGGCGCCCCCATCGCCGAACTCCGCTCGATTCTGGGCCGGTTCGCAACGGGGGTGACGGTACTCACCGGCTGTGACCCTACCACCGGCACCCCGTATGGGCTGGCCGCCAACGCCTTTGCCTCCGTCTCTCTCGATCCACCCTTGATCGCATTCTGCGTGGCCAGGACGAGCACCAGCTGGCCATGCATCCGCAAGGCCAGGACGATCTGTGTCAACATCCTCGCCGCCCACCAGCGTGACGTCTGCGCGGCCTTCGCCCGCAGTGGCGGCGACAAATTTGCCAGGCTGTCCTGGTCCCCTTCACCGGTGGGCAGATCCCCACTGCTGAACAACACGACCGGCTGGCTGGAGTGCACGGTGCAGGACGAGCGTGAGGCGGGGGACCATATGATGGTGCTGGCCCGTGTGGAGGAGCTGGGGGCCGCACCGGACGCCGAAGAGGCGGTCGGACCGCTGGTCTTCTACCGTGGCGGCTTCGGCACCTTCCAGCCGGGATGAGCGCGCCATGACCGCGTCCGGCCTGATGAATCCGGCTCTCCTGGTCACGGAGCACCGCCTCCCCGGCGGAAGCGGTCCCGTATACGTCTGTGCGCTGCCTGCACCCGAGCCTGCGAGAGCCCTGCTGGTTCACTTCCCAGAGGGTTGGAGGCGTATCCAGGCAGGCGCGTACGACGTAGCGGAGGAATTCACCGTGCTGCGCGGTGAACTGACCGAATCGGGTGTGCTCTACCGCCCCGGCGACTGGAGTTTCCGGCCCGCGCACGCCCACCGCACTGGTCTCACCGCCCCGGGCGGCGCGCTGGTGGTGGCGCTCTTCGACGCACCGCCGCGCTGGCTGCCCGGGCCGGGCACCCCTTCACCCGTCGGACCACGGGTGCACCTGCCCTCCACCACCTTGCCCGGCTCAGACGGCCTCCAGCTGCGCCCCGGCACCCGCCTTTGCGCGGCGCCGGAACCGCCCCACTCGACGGCGGTGCTGCTCACCGAGGATGGCCGCGACTGGTACTGGCGGCAGGCTCCCGCCGGAGAGCGCCTGGCGCCGGTACGGACCTTGATCCGTATCCCGTCGCCCCAGGAGCGCCGCATACCCGGCATAGCCACCCCCGGATACGCGCTGCTGGAAGGCGGACCCCTGGAGTTGCCCCGGCTCTATCCACTGCTGCCCGGCGTCCCTCCGCCCGAGCGGTTACACATCCCCTATTACGCCCGCACTCAGCACTACGAGCAGATCGCGCGCCAGGTCTGCGTGGACGGCCTCGACCGCCCCGTATACCGCTGGGCATACAGTACGGCCATCGCCGAATAGGGTGGGAGTGTCTAATAAATGGCTGATCTGGGGTCTGTCAATTTAACGGCTGATCTTAGCTGTTGAGGTTCAGTTGTTGGCCGGGGTGGGCCGGCCCTCGAAGGCGATCTGGAAGGCGTTCAGGGGCGCCTTCCAGCGCATGGTCCAGCGTTTGCGGTCCTTGCCGGTCGGGTCCAGGCTCATCAGTGCCAGGTAGATGCACTTCAGCGCGGCGGCCTCGTTGGGGAAGTGTCCGCGGGCCCGGACTGCCTTGCGTATGCGGGCGTTGACGGACTCGGTGGCGTTCGTCGGGCAGATGACGGTGCGGATCTCGACGTCGAAGGAGAAGAAGGGCACGAACTCGGCCCAGGCGTCCTCCCACAGCTTGATGATCGCCGGGTACTTCGACAGCGACAGCACCATCCCGTCGACGTCGGCCAGCCGCGGCTGCCGCTTCCTGACGATCTGCGGCTCGAAGCTGCCCTCCACGTCCCGGGGCACCTTCACCCCGACCGGTCCGACGTCGGTCAGCACGGTCTTGGACCGGGTGCCGTTGCGGCTGTCGCCGGTGTTCCGGCCGGCCGCGTCGTGTTCGCCGTAACCGAGGCGGCCGGTGATCTCGCCCTCCAGGGCAGACTCCAGCACCCGCTTCGCCAGCTGTCGCAGAAACCCGCCCCCGCCGGTCAGCTGCACGCCCTCGCTCCGGGCCCGGTCGACCAGCATCGCGATCAACTGCCCGTCCGACGCGGCCACAGCGACCGGCTCAGCCACGGACTCGCGCTCGATGGTCATCTCACTCACTTGGCGTCTCCATGATCAACAGATCCGCCGTTAAATAGACGGTGTTGTCTTTCCGGGTCTGAGGTGGGCGTTTTCGCTGGTCAGGCATAGGGCTGGTAATTCCGTGGGAGTTCTGGCCTGTCGGGTTGTCGCTTGCTGGGGAGGCCGGGATGCCGTCGGTTGTCGGACTGCTGGAGCAGCGCGAACGTGCTGCTCGCCGTCGCGTCGATGGACTGCGTGAGGAGGCCGACCGGATCTAGACGAGTAGTTCCGAAGCCTCGGGATTCGCGTTTTCGGTCCCGGGCAGCAGGAAGGGTGTTCAGCATCGGGTTGTGACGACCGAAGAACTGAACACCCTCCTGACGGCACTGTATGTGCTGGTCGATGATCACCTACCGAGAACGCGGTGGCTGGGCCGTCCTCCGCGCCTGTCCGACTCGGAACTGGTGTGCCTGGCCGTTGCCCAGGTGCTGCTCGGCTTCCACTCCGAGGCCCGCTGGATCCGCTTCGCCCAGGCCCACCTGCGGCCGATGTTCCCTGATCTGGTCCAGCGCCCGGCTTACAACAAGCGGTTACGAGCGGCCCGGCCACAGATCCAGGAGGTCATCCGCATCCTGGCCCGGCACAGTGACCTGTGGCAGGACCCGGTGTGGATCACCGACTCCACCCCGGTGGAGTGCGGCCGCTCCCGCGACACAGCACGCCGATCCGTCCTGGCCGGATGGGCCGGCTACGGCTACTGCGCCTCCCACTCCCGCTGGTTCTGGGGACTGCGCCTGCACCTGGTCTGCACGCCCGCCGGCCTGCCGATCACCTGGGCTCTGGCCACCCCGAAAGTCGACGAACGCGAGGTCCTGGCCGCGCTGATCGAGAACGAGCCCGATCTGGTACGCGACCGGCCCGGCCTGCTGATCCTCGCCGACAAGGGCTACGTGTCCGCCGAACTGGACCGCTTCCTGGACCAGTACGGCATCACCCTTCTGCGGCCCTCGTACCGCAACTGCAAGCCCCGACCCGGACAAGCCCTGCTCAAACCGATCCGGCAGCTCATCGAGTCGGTCAACGACACCCTCAAGGGCCAACTCGGCCTCGAACAGCACGGCGGCCGAACCATTGAGGGCGTCGCCGCCCGGATCAGCCAGCGGATCCTCGCGATGACCTGCGCCATCTGGCACAACCGCACCACAGGCCAACCCATCACCCGCTCACTGATCGCCTACGATTCCTAATCTCTTTGTCAAGCCGCTGTCGTGACGGGTGGTATGGATTCATAGCACCGTCCGTCACGCAGCAAGGCCCACAGGACGTTGACGCGGCGGCGGGCGAGAGCGAGGACAGCCTGAGTGTGCCGTTTGCCCTCGGCGCGCTTGCGGTCGTAGAAGCGCCGGGACTCCTCGCAGTAGCGGATGCTGATCAACGCGGACGTGTAGAAGACGCGTTGAAGGCTGCGGCTGTATCTCTTCGGCCGGTGCAGATTGCCACTGATCTTCCCCGAGTCGCGGGGAGCCGGGGCGACGCCGGCGAACCCGGCGAGACGGTCCGGGGTGGCGAAGGCGGTCATGTCTCCCCCGGTGGCGGCAAGGAACTCGGCGCCCAGCAGGGGGCCGATGCCGGGCATGCTTGCGATCACCTCGGCGTTCTTGTGCTCGCGAAACCGGGCCTCGATGAGCTTGTCGATCTCGCCGACCTGCTCGTTGAGGCGCATCACCTCTTTCGCCAGGGTGTGGACGAGCTGGGCGGTCGGCTTCTCCCCGGTCACGCTGGTGTGCTGGCTCTCGGCGGCTTCCATGGCGGCCTGGGCCAGTTGGGCGGCCCCGCGAACCTTGCGATTGCGCAGCCAGGTCTCCAGTCGACGGACACCGGTCCGGCGGATGGCCGCCGCGGTCTGGTAGCCGGTGAGCAGGACGAGGGGACCGGCGTTGGTCAGGTCCAGGGCTCGTTCAAGGGCCGGGAAAATGCCAGTGAGACGGCCCCGCAGCCGGTTGATCACGCGGGTGCGGTCGTCGGTGAGGTCACGGCGGTGAACGGTGAGGATCTTCAGCTCGGTGACCAGCTCGTCCCCGGGCCGCAGAGGTTGCAGGTCCCGCCGGATCCGGGCCTGGTCGGCGATGACCGCGGCGTCCTTGGCATCGGTCTTGCCCTCACCTCGGTAGCCCTCGGAGGCCCGGCTGACGGCCATGCCGGGGATGTAGAGCGTGTGCTGGCCGTGATTGAGCAGCAGGTCAAGCAGCAGAGCGGCACCACCGTCGGCCAGGTCGATGCCCCAGGTGACCTCGTCGCCCAGGGCGAGGACATCGGCCAGAAGTCTGAGCAGCTCCGGTTCGTCGTTGGCCACCCGGCGGGACAGCAGCCGTCTGCCGGTATCGTCGACCACCACGCAGTGGTGGTGGGCCTTGCCGGCGTCGATACCGGCCCAGATCGCGGTCACACGCACTCTCCACTGGTCGCTTGCCTACCTGCACCACAGACGACCTCGCTGGCGAGTCCCTACTCAGCGATCGGATCGCAATTCCTAATCAGCAGCCGAGTCGTCGCGGGGTGTCGGGCGGCGAATCGTAAGAAGCCACACGAACGGCAGACCACTGAAAGCCACACCCGACACCCCTGGGTGAGCCAACCCTACGAATGGCTCGCTCATCCCGATCAACAAGGTAGGGACCACTGACTCACACCCACAACGGAACAACTCATCTAGGCCGAGCTGGCTGCGGCCGAGGTGGAATGGCAGGAGTGGGCGGTCGCCCGCCGGCGGGTCGATGCGGTCCTGGCTCCTGGCGCCGACACCGCTGAGACGGAGGTCACCTCGGAGCGGTTGGACGCGGATGTGCCATCGCCGGGGAGGGATGCGGTCAAGCCGAGGTCGCAGGTGCCGGTGTGGCGGGAGGGTCTTGCCCTGTCGGTGCTGTCGGTGGACTACCAGCGGATCGTGCAGGCACTCGCGGACCGGGCCCGGCTCCGTCAAGGGCCGCTGAACTGCCAGGAGATGGCTGCCATGTTCGGATTGGACGTGGTGCCGGCGCGGGTGGAGGGGCAGCGGTGCAAGGCGAAGCGCCTGGTCGCGAGGGGATGGCTGACCGAGCCCTCATCGGGCCAGTTCACGCTCGCGAAGGGCGCGGCCGGGCCAGGCGGCGGGTCATGAGCAGGGTCATCGACCAGTAGACGATCGCCTCGGCGCTGGTGGTGCGGCGTTCGTAGTCGCGTGCCAGCCGGCGGGTGCGCATCAGCCAGGCGTTGGTGCGCTCGACGATCCACCGCTTGGGCAGGACCACGAAGCCGCGGTCGTCGCTGCGTTTGACGATCTGCAGGACCAGCGCGAGGACGGCCAGGCAGTGCTCGACGAGGCTGCCGGTGTAGCCGCCGTCGGCCCAGAGCAGAACCAGACGATGATGAGCCTCGGTCACCCGCTGGAGCAGGACCTTCGTGGCGATGCGGTCTCCGACGTCCGCGGCGGTGACCATCACGCCCAGCAGCAGGCCGAGACTGTCGACGACGATGTGCCTTTTGCGGCCGTTGATCAGCTTCCCGCCGTCGAAGCCGCGGCTGTCGGAGCCGACGACCGCGTCCGCCGTGACCGACTGTGAGTCGATCATGGCGGCCGTCGGCTCGATGTCCCGCCCGGCACGAGTGCGGACCCGGTCGCGCAGCCGGTCGTGGAACTCCCCGATCAGGCCGCGGTCGCGCCAGCGGCGGAAGAACGCGTAGACCCGGTCCCACGGCGGGAAATCGGCGGGCATGGCCCGCCACTTGATTCCGTTGTCGACCAGATACCGGATCGCGTCGAGTATGGCCCGGTGGCAGTATGCTTCCGGCTGCCCGCCCCCGCCCCCGCCCCCGCCCCCGCCCCCGCCCCCGCCCCCGCCCCCGCCCCCGCATCCACCCCGGCACCGGCAGCAACGGCCGGACCACAGTCCACTCCGCGTCCGTCATGTCCGACCGATACCGTCGTCGCCGCGTGCCGTCGTCGGTGGCGTTCCCGAACCGGTGTGCCAGGCAGTCACACTCCGGAGTGACCGAACAGGACTGCCCTGTCATCGACACGGGACACTCCAACACCGGGGCCTCCTGACGTTGTTCGCTGATTCGACACCATCGAACTGTTCAGAAGGCCCCACCCTTATGCGCCGGCCCCGCAGCCACCACCCGAACGCGAACCCCGGTTCGAAACGCATCCCGCACGGTCGGAACGACAACAGCGACTGAGCTTGGCGTTTATCCCTGTTGCTGTTTCAGGCGGACGTGTTCGGTGAGGGTTGCGACGCGTTTGATGGTTTTCCCTGGTTCGTGGTGTGGTGCTGGCCTGCGGTTTTGTGACCCGGGTGGGCGTCCGGGGCCTGGTCGGGTGGTTTGGGGCACGGCTGCGGGGCGGGTGGTCTTCGTGCGGAGGTGGCGGAACCCTCGGCGGACGCGTGCGGGGGTGAGTCGGCGGGGCTGCGCCGGTCGTTCCCAGGGGCGGCGGAGATCTTCGGCGAGGGGCCGGGCGAGGCGGAGTTGGGTGTGGGCGGCAATGAGCTGTCCCGAGTTTCGTAGCGGCCGGTTTGAGTGGTCTCAGGCGGCGTTCGTTGCTGCCTGGGATCGGTAGTGCCGGGTCTCGAATTCCTCGGGTGGGAGGTAGTCGAGTGCGGAGTGCAGGCGCTCGGTGTTGTACCAGGTGATCCACTGGACGACAGCCCGTTCGACCTGGTCAGCGTCCCGCCAAGGTCCTTGGTACTCGATCAGCTCGGCCTTGAACGAGCCGTTGAGGGCCTCGGCCATGGCGTTGTCGTAGCTGTCCGCGACGGAGCCGACGGACGCGGTCGCGCCGGCCTCCAACAACCGTTCTCCGTAGCGAATTGACACGTATTGGCTGGACTCAACCGGTCGTTGCAACACCGGCTTGCTGGAGCAAGAGTAGCTGCTCGTTGAATGCCTCGGCCGGGGTCCTCCAGCCAAGTGTCTTGCGGGGTCTTGTGTTCAGCGCGTGAGCGACAGCTTCGATTTCTTCGGCGGACCAGCGTGTGAGGTCGGTGCCCTTCGGGAAGTACTGGCGCAGGAGTCCGTTGGTGTTCTCATTCGTGCCTCGCTGCCACGGGCTGTGCGGATCGGCGAAGAACACGGGGATACCGGTCTCGACCCTGAACTGCGTGTGCGCCGACATTTCCTTGCCGCGGTCCCATGTCAGCGACCGCGTCAGCTGCTCGGGGAGCATCGACATCGTGTTGGCGAGTGCCTTCTTCATGGAGATCGCTCCGTAGCCGGCCAGTGCGGGGCCGTTCTTCGTTCGAGGGATCGTTCCGTATCCCTCTTCGCGGGGCAGATGAATCAGCATGGTGAACCGGGTCGACCGCTCGACAACGGTGCCGATCGCCGACCGCTCCAGCCCGATGATCAAGTCCCCTTCCCAGTGGCCGGGGACAGCGCGGTCCTCAGCCTCGGCGGGCCTTTCGCTGATCAACGCCTCCGGCGTGACGTGCGCCCAGGTCTTGCGCCGTGAACGCGCCCGCGGCGCCCGCAGAGCGCGGCCGGTCCGAAGGCACAAGATGAGCTCGCGTTTCAGCGCCCCGCGGCCCTGGATGTAGAGGGCTTGGTAGATCGCCTCGTGACTGATGCGCATGGATTCATCATCCGGGAAATCAAGCTTGATCCGATTCGCGATCTGCTCTGGGCTCCATGCCTGAACCCACGCGCGATCCTTGCGGTGCGGCTTGTTCCGCCCCGTCCACGAGCCCGTCACCGGTCCCGCGATCGGCATGCCACCCGATGTGGTGATCTGGCCGGACAGCCTCTCCTGGACGTAGGCGTGCAACCTCGGATTGTCGACCAATTTCGCTGTCTTCGGACGCTTGGCCGCCATATCCGCTTTCCATTACGCGACCGACGCCCGGTAGTCGAGCGTCCCGCTTCTTGTGGCCGCGTTGCGTCGCAGCTCGCGGGAGATGGTGCCTGGATCACGACAGACGTTCCGGGCGATCTCGCGCACTCCCTTGCCCTGGGCCCTGAGCAGCGCGATCTCCTCTCGCTCGGAAAACGACAGGTACCTGCCCGAGGGTGGCTTCGCATCGAACGGACACATCCCGCCACACTGGCGGTACCAGCGGGTCGCCACCGCCGGCGCCACGCCGATGACGGCGGCGGCCTCCTCAGCGAGAAGTCCCTTGGCAATCTCCGTCCAGAACGCCGTCTCGACCGGACGCTGATACTTCGGATGTCCCGGGGATCTCAGCTTCGGCCGCAGCGCCCGGTCGGCTGCCTGCTGGCGACGAACCATCCAACACCTCCGTGATCACAAGGTGTTGCGACGATCAGTTGAATCCGCCTTGCGAGCCGCGATCGCTGTGATGGATCAGACCCGAGCCCTTCGTGATTCCCCGCCGCCAGAGCGCCATCTCCAGTGCGTCCAGTGGGAGATCGGTGCGCATGTGGGTGGCGAGCTGCCAGCCGACGATCATCCATGAGTACACGTCCAGTACGAACGCCACGTATGCCCATCCGGACCAGGTGCGGATGTAGGTGAGGTCGGCGACCCACAGCTGGTTCGGCCGGCTTGCGGTGAAGCGCCGGTTGACCAGATCGGGTGGCCGGGGTGCGGAGGGTTCAGGAACCGTGGTGCGGCGCCGCTGCCCGCGGATCACGCCTTCCAGGCCGTCCTCGCGCATGAGGCGCTCGATGGTGCAGCGGGCCGTGATGATGCCCTCGCGCCGCAGCTGGCGGTGGATGCGCCGGGCTCCATAGGTCTCGCCGGACGCGTCATGGATGCGGTGGATGTGCTCCATGAGCTGTTCGTCGCGCTGTCGCCGGGCGGATTTCGGGCGCCGGCGGCGAGCGTTGTATGCCGAGACCGACAGGTCCAGTTCCCGGCATACGGGCTCGACCCCGAAGTCGTCGCGGAGGTGGTTGATCACCACGTCGGCCTCGTGCGGGGCTGGTCGAGCTCCTTCGCGAAAAACACCGAGGCTGCCTTGAGGATCTCGTTGGCCCGACGCAACTCGGCTATTTCCCTGCGGAGTTGGCCCAGCTCGGCACGCTCGGCAGTGGTGAGCAGGTCCGGCCGGTCACCTTTGTCGGCCTCGGCCTGGCGGACCTATCCGCGCAGGGCCTCCTTGTGGATGCCCAAGTCCTTCGCGACATGGGCCACCGGACGACCGGAGGTCTGAACTTCGCGGACGGCTCGCTCACGCAGCTCGTCGGGGTACTTCCGTGGTGCAGGCATCGGACCTGTGTTCTCCCATCTGCCGAGGCGATCATGCCTGGCTTCAGGGCCGCTACAAAATCCGGTTCAGCTCAACCTGTGGTGCCCCTCCACCCGCCCCAACGGTCGGTTCTGACCGACAGAAGTCACCGAAGCCGTTCCGCTCGGCTCCGTCTTCCCCCACTCCGAAGCCAGCCCACTGGCAACGCGCCCGACGACGCCCGCACCTCATCAGCGGGCGACCCAGCGCTACCTGGATCGGGTCCTCCACAGGGCCAGCCTGCAACATCACCCCGGGATCGGCACTCCGGGTCGGCGTCCCGCTGTACTCGATGTCGAAAAGGAGGCCCGGCCTCCGTATCGGGCAGGCCAGAATCAGCGCTCTACCGAGGGGCTGAAATGACTACGGACCTGAAGTTCGACGACGGGACTCTGCTTCGGCTGCGAGAGCCGGAGAAGCATGCGCTGGCCTCGCTGATGGCTGGGGTCGGGGTGCACCACTTCACGTTCCGCCAGGAAGTGGAGGCGATGACGCTTGCCGAGGGCTGCAACCATGTACAGCTGGGCGGGGAGCTGTGGGCTGAGCACGGCGGCGGCATGCGTTGGCTGGGCTCGTTCACGCCAACAGGCGTGGGCCTGCAGCTGGGGATGGGCCGTGCTGCCGACCTGTCACTGCCCCTGACCACCGACCAGGTACTCGCCCTGGAAAGGGAGCGCAACGGCGGCAAGCTCCTGCTGATCGTCGACTTCCGCGGCTGCCTTCCGCAGAGCAAGAAGTACCCGTACATGGACGGGCAGGCGCACTTCCAGGTGTCGGCCAGCGACTGGGAGCAGCAGATCGAGAACGTACACCGGGGCGCGTTCTTCACGGTCACGGTTCCCCTGCCGATAGACAGCGGGCCACTGGCCAAGGCCGCGGCGAATCTGCTCAACGCCAAGCGGCAGATCACCGCAGGGGAGTACCAGGACGCCATCAGGGAGACGCGGCTGGCCATCCAGTCGATGCGCGACATGAAGGTGTGGCCCAAGGACGTTCCCAGCAGGCGCGACGACCAAGACCAGGCCGACCGCTACGGAGCCATGCTCAACGACCTCGACGCCCAAGCCGACGGATACCAGCAGCTCCTGGTGAGGTCCTTCAACCAGTCCAGCGGTCCCCAGCACAGTGACGGCCCGATGGGGCGCGCCACCTGGATCCGGGCCGACGCGGTCACCCTGACCGGCATGGCGGCCTCCTTGATGCACCGGCTGGCAGAGGAGATCAGCGACTGACGTCGACGGTGAGCGGCCCGCCGCCGGAGGGGCAACGGGCCGCGGGAACGCTGTTCTGCTCAGCTGTCGAACTCGGTGCTGTGCACTCCGTAGAACGACGGCTTGGCGGGCCGGGCGGTGGACTGCTGCATCGTGTCGGCGAGTTCGGCGAATCTCTCGCTGCGCCGGACCACACCGAGGAACGTGCCCAGTGCGTCCTTGTCCTCCCGCAGGGCCTGAGTGGTGCTGATGATCAGCGCCTTGATGTGCTCGGACTCACCCACTGCGCCCTCTGCTGCCACGGTGTTCCCCTCCAGGTCAATCGGAACGATCAGCCAACCAACCGCCGCCGGGCGCCCGCAAGGCCGCCTCGGCTGCGGGACTTCGGGTCAGGGGCCGGTGAGGATGTCGTGGGTGCCGATGCGGCGCCTGACGATGTGCGGCGCGCCGCGGACTGCCTCGGGTCCGTACTGCCAGGTTGCCCTGCCGTCTCCTGCCCAGGTGAGTTCGTAGACGCCGGGTGCGCGCTGGACGCCCTTGACGCGCAGGCCTGCGCGGAAGTGGCCGGCGCGCAGGTCGGGGACGAAGGCCCGGGTGATGACGTGGTGGAAGTGGCGGCGCTGCTGGGGGGTGAGGCGGTCCAGGTCGGCGGTGAAGCGGGCGGTGGTCTCGTAGGTCGGCACGTCGGTCCTCCGGGAAGCACGAAGCCCCCGGCGGGGTGCCGGGGGCGGTGGTGGTCGTTGCTGTGGAAGGGCGGGTGGGTGACGTGGTGGGCTCAGCGGTGGTGGGTTGGCGGGGGATGGGCTGGTTGGTGCGCGCTGGTTGCCTGTAGGCGGGGGAGTGCAAATTCGGGGCTGGTGTGGCTCCTGTGGTTGCGGCTGTGGTTGCGGCGCAGCATTCGCACGCTGTCGTCGGCTGGTGGGCGGTTCCGCCTGGCGGGCGCCCGCGGTGGAAATCCGGTGCCGGTCTCCCGCCGGGCGGGAAGCGCTCCACGTCGTGCTTTTGTGCAGGTCACGGGCGGTGTTCTGTGGCCGGATGGTGAGTGCGAAGAAGATCGGACAGTGTGGGTGGCCGTACTACTTCCGCGGCGTGATGGTCGGCGACGGCCGCCGCCGGGCGGGTAAACCGCTGCGCGCCGCGCAGGACGAAGCCGGGGTTCCGCCCGGTATCTGGACAGGTAGGGGACTTGCCGCGGTCGGACTGGCGCCCGGGGAGGAGGTGACCGAGCGGCAGGCTGAGCTGCTGCTGGGGGAGGGCCGGCACCCGGACGCCGACCGGATCGAGGCGGAGCTCCTGGCGCAGGGCGTGAGTCCGGGGAAGGCGCGGCGGGCGACGGTGCTGGGCAGGCCCGTCGAGCACAACCGGTCGCCGGAGACCGAGGACGCCAAGGAGCGCTCGCCCTGGCTGGCGATGGACCTGGTGTTCCGGGCGCAGTCGACTGCGCAGGTCTCGTGGGCGCTGATGGATGACGAGCACCGCGGGGTGCTGGAGCTGTGCCAGGACATCGCCCGGGACAGGGCACTGGGCTGGCTGGAGGAGTCGGTCGCTGAGATCCGGTGGGGGAGCGGCGGCAAGCACCGCGCCCCGGTGAAGGACGGGTTGATCTTTGCGGTGTTCCGGCACTACGAGTCCAGGGCCGGCAAACCACTGCTCCACGATCACGCTGTTCTGTCGATCCGGGCGCGGCGGCCGGACGGGACGTGGGGGAACGTGTCGGCGGCCTCGCTGCTGGACAACATCGTTGCCGCCGGCACCCTCTACACCCTGGTGTTCATGGAGGAGGTGTCTGCGCGGCTGGGGTGGGCGTGGGAGCCGCGTGAGGTGACGCCCGGCCGGCGGCCCGTCATGGAGATCGCGGGCATCGACCAGCGCCTCATCAACTGGCAGTCCACCCGCCGTCAGCAGATCGCCGACGCAGGGCCCCTCCTGGTGGCCGACTACGAGGCCAAGCACGGGCACGCGCCGGGGGAGCGGGCCGCCTACGCGCTGGACCGGCAGGCCGCCGACCGGACGCGCCCGTGCAAGCCGGCCGCGAAGCGTTCGCTGTCGCAGCTGCGCGGGGCCTGGCGGGAGTCGGCGGTCGCCGCGTTCGGCGCCGAGGTCGTCTCCCGGCTGGCGGAGCGGGCGCGTGCGGCGGCAGCGGCGGTGTGGGCGCGGGTGCGCCCCGTCGTCGACGTCGCCCTGGCCGCCGTCGACGTCGTCGCCGTGGTGTACGTGATGCGCGGCGCGTTCTCCTACCGGCACCTGCTCGCCGAAGCCCGCCGGCACCTCACCTACACCCTGCGCGGCCAACCTCATCTGCCCGGCCTGGACGAAGCGATCGTGCAGACCGCGATCGGCGGCTACACCCGGCCTGTCGGCCGCGGCCGGATGATGACCGCGGACCTGAGCGTCCTGCACCCGCGCGAGAACGGGGACCAGGCCGCGGTGCGCTCGCTGGCCCCGGCCCGTTCCTGGTCCCGCTACGACCGCGCCCGCCTGGCCTCCGCAGCATCCACGAGCATCGCGGCCAGCTGCGGTTCGGCCGCGGCGAACTCGCCGGCGGCTTCGGCGTCGTCGGCCTGGACCGCTCGGAGGTAGTTGAAGGCGCTAATGGCCGCGTGCGGGGTCATCGGGGCGAGCGGCGCGGTGGCGGGCTGGGACATGGTCGGCTCCTCGTGGACGGGCCGCCCGGCTGTTCGGGTGGCCTCACCTGATGCTCGGAGTACCGGCCTGTGGATACTGTCCGCGCACGGGGAGAGGTCTCCCTCCCCCGTGCGCGGGTGACGAGCAGCTGCCTGCTGCCGCGCCGGCTGCAGCCCGAGCCCGGGCGCTGGAGGGGCGCGGGCAGGGAGAGCTCTCTGCAGTGCCCGCCATCGGCCGTAAGGGCGCCGCGATTCACCACGTCCCCTTTCGGGTCCCGTTTGCAGTCCCGGTTGGAGTCGCCTTTCGAGTCCCGTTCCAGGTCCCCTTCGAAGTCCCACTCCATCCGTGCCGGAGGTGGGCAAACGCGCAGGTCACCGGTACGGACAAGGGGGTGAGGCCGTGCCGACTACTTCTCTACGGGCCATGGCAGAGCCGGACGGCCGGGCGAAGTGTCATCAGGCGGAGCGGGAGATCAGGCGGAACTGGCGCGCGGCGGAATGTGGGAGAGCAGCCGGAGCGAGCCAGGAGCCGGTGGCGGGACGACGAACGGGGTGAGCGCAGCGGGAGAACCGGACAGATGGGTACAGGGCTGCGATTGGTGGCGGGACTGAAATGCGGCGGACCTGGTTGACGGGGGAACGGGGCGGGCCGGCTGGAGCGGTCCGGGCTACGCCGCGGCGGTGCCCAGCGGCCGGTCCGGGCGGCAGACGGCGCAGGGCGCGGCGTCCGGGCGCGTCAGGACGGTGCGGGCCCACAGCGGCGCGAGATCCTCGAGCGCCTTCAGTCACCGGGTGGTCCGGCGGGCGGGGCGCGGACGTCCGACCTGTGCGTGGTCAGAGTTTGCGGTCGTCGCGTGGTTCGACGTAGGGCTCTTCGTCGAGGGGCTGGCCGCCTTCGTGTGCCCGGGTGCGTTCGGACTCCGCGCTGAACTCCAGGCCCAGGAGCAGGGCGATGTTGGAGATCCACAGCCAGATCAGGAAGACGATGATTCCGGCGAAGGTGCCGTAAGTCTTGTTGTAGCTGCTGAAGTTCGCCACGTAGATGGCGAAAACGGCAGACGCGACGATCCAGATGACGATACTGAGCAGGCTGCCGCGGGTGACCCAGGCGAAACGGTGTCTGACGTTCGGGGCGGCCCAGTGCAGCACCGCGACGACCACCGCGAACAGGAGGATCATGACCGGCCATTTGGCGTAGTTCCATACGGTCACAGCCGTGTTGCCCAGGCCCAGGATGTTGCCGGTCTTCCGCGCCAGGTTCCCGGTGAACACGACGCCCACCGCGATAGCAGCCATGGCGATGACGATGAACACGGCGATCGAGAACCGGAGGGGCAGGGTCTTCCAGGCCGGCCGACCCTCGCCGATGTCATACACGGCGTTGCCGGCCCGCATGAAAGCAGCTACGTATCCGGACGCTGACCACAGTGCGACCGCCACACCGATGATCAGCGGGATCAGGGCCTTGTTGCCGCTGGTCTGCACCTGGGCGACGATGCTGGTCAGGGTCGAGCGGACCGCACCGGGAGCCACGCTGACGATGTTGGCGGTCAGCGACTTGGCGGTCGACTTGTTCAGCAGGCCCACAATCGACACCAGGGCCAGCAGCGCGGGGAAGATCGCCAGGATCGCGTAGTAGGTGAGCGCCGCCGCCAGGTCCGGCAGGTTGTCGGCCTTGTACTCCTTCAGCGTGCGCTTCGCGATCCCGCGCGAGGCCCCGCTGGGCAGGTCCGATGGTTTCTCGGGCGCCTGCCCGGCTCCATCCGCGCGGGTAGCCCCGGAGTTCTTCGGCTCGCCTTCATCCATCATTCGCCTCCTGAGCCGTGCCGTGGCCGCTACCACGGCAGAGCACACGTGGGCGGGCAGCCCGGTGCGCGTCCTGGATCCCGCGCCCTGACGTCGGACCGGGGCGCGGGACTGCGCCCTACGCCGCGACGAAGGGGGCCACCGAGCGGGCTCGCTCCCACATGCCGGAAGTCTGCTCCGTAGGGCGCTGCTGCTCTCCGTGGAGCGCGTTGAGGATCACCAGGCATCCGGTCAGGGCCGGCAGGGCCCACTGCACGTAGCCCAGCTGCCGCCGGGCTTTGTCCAGGTCGATGGGATGCTTGTCCGCCATTTCGGCGTCATCTGGGTCCGCAGAGGAAGCCAGGTCCACTTTCTTGCCCAAGATGCCGGCGTAGGCGGTAGCGGCCAGGGCCGCCGCCGTGACGACGGTCTTGGCCGTCGTGGAGGCGGCCACGCCTTTTTGAGTGGCGACGCGGTGGGCATTGAGGGCCAGCAGCCCGCCACCGCCGAAGAGGTGAGCGCCGACAGCGGCGGCATTGACCGGCGCCCACCGCGCCCACCCGGCTGAGGCGATCCGGTCCGTTGCCGCCTGGGTTTCGCCCTCGTTCTCAGCGGCGCCGTTGAGGCCGATCGCGCCCATCAGCGAGCCGCCGAACCAAGCCGCCAAGCCGACATCGTGCAGGCTGCGAATGGCCGTGTTGCGTTCGGACATCAGGACGCTCCTTCAAGGCAGGCGAGTGCAGGCCGCACGGTGGTCGGCCACCCCCACCCTCATCGGATCCTCTCGTCGCCGCCATCGCAGCTGACCCAGACGGGCGTTCCCGGTACGTGTGGGGCGGCCGCAGTGCCGCGCAGTGACCGAGCGCTGCGCACCGCGGCGTAGGGCCGCCCCGACGCTGCCGCTCACGCAAGCGGCTGGCCGATCGGGCCGACACACCTGGCACGCCGCGGCGTCGGCGCGCTCGAGGACGGCCCGGGCCTGCTCGGTGGTCGCGGGGCGGGCGTAGTCGTGGTTGGCGTGGCAGGTGCCGCGGTGCACGATGCGGGCGGGGCCGACGGTGGTGCCGAAGTAGACGGATTCCTCGATCCGCCACCGGGCCGGGACGCCGTACCGCTCGGTGGGCACCGCGTCGTAGGACTGCCCCTCGATGGGCGTGCAGGCGCCGGCGGGCGCGCGGAAGTCGACGGCGGCCGGGGCCGCCAGGAGCTGGCCGTGCTCGCTGCCCTGGCTGGCTGGTGAAGAGGCAGTATCTGACCCGTGCGCTATTCGCGGCCGGTGAAAGCGAGGACCGCGACGGCAAGCCCTTGGCTGATGAGGCGGTTAGTCCCGATTTGGTCCTCCAGTCAACAGGCGGGTGGTTGACCCGCCCGCTCGCCTCTCACCACGTCCCTCCCGATGCAGGGGCCAACCCCGGAAGACATTCACAGCACCTACGTCTTAATCAGAGGTCTCTCACCTGCCGCGAAGGCCACCAACTGTGCAATCAGCGCCCGCTCCTCTTCCAAGGAGTCCGCGCCCTCCTCACCGGACCACTGTCTCCACAAGCCACCTGCAGTGAGCAATGGCTGGGCATAGCTGGTACCGAGCACACCGTCGAGATACAGAAGCGCCCCCATGGCCTGCCGCTGGCAGTGCCAGTCGTCGTCATCGTCCAGGGGACGTGGGAGAAGAAGGGCCTGATCCAGGTAACGACGCAGTAGTTCCGCATCCTGGTCTGTGCCCAGCCGGGCCAAAGCTGTGCAGTAGTCCCAGCCGTACCCGCTCGGGGCATCGCTTCGCAGGTCCTGGGCGATTCGGTCGCGGAGGTCGGCGCGCCGGCCGACCGCGATGAGCCACGAAGCGGCCAACTGCTCGCGCCAGCCACCTGTGTCCAGAAGCGTCATCAGATCGTGAGTGCTGGCCCTGCGCGCGGACCAGCGCAGCCGGTACTGGAAGAGCTTCTGACGAGGTCGCGGCCAGAACAGGACCCCGCCGCGTAGGTGCAGGTAGCGTCCACCGTGGCCGACGTAGCGCCGGATCAATTGGTGCTGATAGCGGTACTCGCTGCTACCGAACCTCCCGCGCAGGAAAGTCGCCGTGTAGCCCCGCAGGCCGCCAAGATCCACTCGTACCATCCACGCCGCCGCCCGCAACCGCGACCCGTATCCCCAAATTGCCTTTGCCACAAAGCCCCCCTGCCGTCTACAACCACCAAGGTGCCCCACACCAGCGACCAGTCCGCGGGACCCATCATCGCGCCTTGTGTACACCGCGGTGCCCGGCTGTGGCCGGTGCTGGCGACCGCTGGCGCCGAGTTTTCTGCTGCCCTACGGTGTGGTGGCGCATGCGGCGAGGTAGTCGGTCCAGCTGTCCTGGGCGAGTCCGGCCCAGTTGTTGGCTGTGCTCGTGCTGACGCCGAAGAGGTCGCTGACGATGATGGGCGGCAGGCTGCTGACGGCCTCGATCATGGCTGCGTTGCGGGCGCTGATGCCGGCCAGGCCGTGCTGTTTCATCATGGCCCGGATGGTTGCGGCGCTGCGGGGCCGGCTCGGTGGGCGTCCGGGGAAGAGGAACCTGGGCTCTGTTGTCCGGGGCGGTTGCAGCAGCGAGGTGTTCCGGTTCGGGCGGATGATCTGCCGCTCGATGAGCTGGGCGAGTGTGGGTGGCAGCAGGACCGGGTGGGCGTTGATGGTGAGGTAGGCGCCGTCGTCCTCATGATGGAAGCGATCGGTGGTCAGGGTGTTGATGCGGGACATGTGCAGGCCGTAGAGGCAGGTCAAAGAGCCGATGATCCGTACTTCCAGAGGAAGCGTGTCGTCGGTGAGGCAACGACGCAGCTGCTGGTCGAGTTCTTCGCTGGCAAGGAATCTGGTTGCCTGAGTGCGCTGTGTCGGCGGGACGGTGACCTTGGAGGTGAGGCGGCGGCCGTGCTGGACAACCGGGCCGCCGACACCCTCGCGGGCATCAGGGCACTGCGCGGCATCCGTCGGCGCGAGCTCGCCGTCGGCGTCACCACGCTCCCCGAGCTCCAGGAACACGGTCCCGCCGACGCGGTCTGGCGCAGCGCCACCAGCGACACGCGGCTGCGCCTGGCCGCGCTCATCAACCGGCGGGAGCACAACGGATGACCGCCGGCTGTGCGGGCCGTTCCTCACGGCCGGCAAGCCCATCGGCCCGGCGGGCGGAACGGGCACCGAGGTTCCCGCGTCACCGGATGGGACGCAGCTCGCGGCCGCTCCCTCCACTGCGACGGCACCGGACAGGCCCGCCCGCTATGGGCGCTGACCGACCCGCGCCCTTGACCGAGAGTGCTGGTGCGCGGGACGGTCGGGTGCGCAACTATGCGCAACCGACTCGACACGGGAGCATGCGATGACGTTACGGTTCGTCGGGATCGACCCGAACACCGGCGGCGAGGGGTCGCCGACGGTGTGGGTGGAGCAGGAGAGCGCGGATCTGGTCCTGCAGGGGGAGGAAGCCGACGGCCTTCTCCAGGCCCTGGTCGGCTCCACTGAATGGGTGGCCGGCCACAAGGCGGGGATCCCCGCGCACGAGCGGGTGATCCGGATCCCGGTCCGGATGGTGGCGATTCTGAGGGAGGCGTGCGATGCCGCTGAGCGCGCAGCAGCTGGGCACCGCGACGTTCGCTGAGCTACTCGCCGGCACCCGGCACACGGCGGTCCATCTGGAGATGCGGGACGTCTACGCCGTCGGCGACGAAGCCGACGACTTCGAGACCTTCCTGCGCACCGGCGTCCCGAACCTGGATCCGGGCCGCTCGTTCTGGCCGCAGTGGATGCCGCTCGTTCAGGGCGCGGTCGCCCGCGGGGTGGTGATGCGCCGGGCGCGGATCGTCTCCGAGCCGGTCACCGACTACATCCGCTACGAGCACGCCATCACCGCGCTGAACCTCCAGGCCGGCGAGGACGTGCGCTGGCTGCCCCGGCGCCGCGCGTCCGACATCGCGCTGCCCGGCAACGACTTCTGGCTCCTGGACGGGCACATCGTGCAGTTCCACCACTTCACCGGCGCCGGCGACTGGGCGCCGGACGGCAAAGAGCGCACCCGGGACCCGGCCGCCGTCGCGCTGTGCGCAGCCGCATTCGAAGCGGTGTGGGAGCGCGGCATCCCGCACGAGAAGTTCGCCCCCTGAACGCCCCGGGCCGCCCGCGACCATGACCGCCTCTCCCTCCTCCAGCGCCCAGGCCGCCCGCGTGGCGCTCGCGGTCCGCTTGCAGCACCTGCGCAAGGACGCCGGCCTGACCGGGCGCGAGCTGTCCGCCCGGTGCGGCTGGCACCCGGCCAAGACCACCCGCCTGCAGAAGGGCGAGGCCGCGCCCACCGACAGCGACATCCGCACCTGGTGCGCGGCCTGCGGCGCCGACGGCCAGGCGGACGATCTGATCGCCACAGCCCGGGCGGTCGACTCGATGTATCTGGAGTGGCGCCGCCTGCACCGCAGCGGCATGCGGCGCGTCCAGGAGGACTTCTACACCCTGTACGAGCACACCCGCCTCTGCCGGGCGTACCTCTCCAACGTCCCGCCCGGCTTCCTCCAGACCCCCGCGTTCGCGACCGCCCTCATGCAGCAGATCACCGCGTTCCAGGGCACCCCCAACGACGTCGCCGAAGCCGTCGCCGCCCGCGTCGCCCGCTCCCGCTTCCTCTACGAAGGCGGGCACCGCTACGTCGTGGTCATGGAGGAGTCCGTCCTGCGCTTCCGCACCGCCGACCCCGACGCCATGCGCGGACAGCTGCGCCACCTCCTGGCGGTGATGCCGCTGGCGTCCCTGTCGCTGGGCATCATCCCGTTCACCGCGCAGCGCACCGTGTGGCCGCTCGAGGCGTTCTACGTCCACGACGACACCCTGGCCGTAGTGGAGACGCTGACCGCCGAGATCAGGGTGACCCAGCCGCGCGAACTGGCCGACTATGCCAAGGCCTTCGCCGGCCTCGCGTCGATGGCCGTGTACGGGGACGCGGCCCGCACCCTCATCACGGCCGCGATCGACACCCTGGAGTGAACCTCCGCAATTTCCCGCAATCTCGTTGAGAGCGCGTCCTGCAATTGCGTAGCGTCGAAGGCCCGATGGACCACCGGCCGGGAAGGGCGGGGTCGCATGCGCACACCCGCGGACACCGACACCCGCACCACCGACGCGCGCCCGGAGGGCCGCGGTCCCCGGCCGCCCGCCTACGGCGTTCCCTCCCCGGACCTGCTCGCCCGCACCGACCGCGGCTTCGCCAGCTTCCTCGAGCGCATCGAGGACCAGGACGACGAAGTCGGCTGCGGGCAGGACACCCCGCGGTGACCGCCGCCCCGGCCGGCCCGGCCGCCCCGCACAGCACGGCCACGATCCTGTACGACCCGGACGGGCTGATCGAAGCGCAGCTCCCGTTCGACCGCGCGCCGTACGAGTGCCTCGTCAAGGCAGTCCTGGCGTGGGCCGGCCCGGACACGCTGCAGGAGCGCGACTATGAGCAGATCGCGCTCCAGCTGACCGCCTGTGCCCGCGCGGCCGCCGTCGACGTACGGCGCTGCGCCGACCAGTTGCCGGCGGACAGCGGGTGTCGGGCGCTGGCCGACGTCGTCCTGCTGGAGGCGGAAGGCCGGCTGTCCGTGGCGCTGGAGGGCACAGTGCGTTGCGTCCAAGACCGCGCCCGCTTGGTGCGCGCCCTCTATGAGCGCCTGGACCGCCTGACGGCCGCCTGAGCGGCTACTGCTCGCGTGCGGACGGGGGCAGTGCCATGTCCATCAGCTGCCGTACCGCGTCGCTGTCGAGGTCGCTGTCCAGGTGGAAGGACACCCTCAGCATCTTGCCGACCTGGACAGGGGTGATGCCGAAACGCAGGCGTGCGTCCAGGCAGATCTCCCCGAAGATGCCGGCCGCCGCCTCGGGACGGTGCTGGAAGTACCAGACCAGCATCCTGACCGTGTCGGCGGGAAGATCTCCCAGCCTCTTGCCGTCATTTGTTCCGCCGTGCTGATCGACGTCGTCCGCGAGGTGACCGAGAACGGCGTCGATCAACACCTTGCGCAGAGCTCCACCGGGAATCAGCCCCTGGTCCTGCCCGTACATGAGAGTGGTCGCGGCAGTCCACGCCAGGGCATCGGCGGCCTCGTGGGCGTCGTCGCCCTTCATGTAGGGCTTGCGGCGCTTCCCACGCGGTTGTTCCGTCAGGTCGTCGTGGAAGTTCTTCCGCAGCCGGTTGTGGGCGTCCACCAGGCCCACCGGCTGGACGGTGTCGTACGAGGTGGTCGCGGCCAGCAGGGACTTGGGGCCGTTCTTCTGATGGAAGTTCTCCGCCCAGTCCCGGGCCACGGGCACCGACCACCACGGGGCCCCGTCGGCTTCCGCTTGGGGCTCGGGCAGCTTGTCCGCCTCGTAGCGCAGGTCGGGCATGTCCTCTTCCGCCACTGCCGCGATATTCGCCAGCCCTGCCATGTTCACCAAGCGGTCCGCCGCCAACTCGGGCGCGTGCAGATCGACAACGCACTCCGTCAGGGGCCGCACCCCGGGCTGAGAGGCCCGAAGCTGCGCCCAGAGTGCCAGGTGGTCGTGCCAGTTCGCCGGCGGCGTTTCGGGTGCCGTGAAACTGGCGATCTTGGCGACAGCGGCGTTCTGGGGATTGCAGGGGGCTTTCAGCACGTCAGCGGCGGTGACGGTGAGCTGGTTGTCCACTTCGCGGGGGTCGTTACGCTCGTAGGCGCCGTCCCAGACAAGGCCCGGGCGGTGCCAGCGTTCACCGGCCCACCAGTAGCCGCCGTGGCGAAACAGCATCCCCGCGGGCTCGTGCACCCAGTGGTGATGCAGGCCGCCCAGGTCGCCCGCCTCGATGAGTAAGACCACCCGGCCGTACTCCGGGTGCTGGTACACCGCCCATGCGAACGCCGGGTTCTTCGGCTCGGTGGTGAACGCCACCCACCCCCCGTTGCGTGTCGGGTCAGTCCGCCCCCACAGTCCGCCACCTTGGTTGCGGCCGGTCCGCTCGATGGCGTCGGGGTTGTCCAGGGGCAGGCGCTCATCGTTGATGAACACCAGGCCCGGAACGGGGTGATCGGTGCGCGTGCCGTTGGCGACCGGACGGATGCGGGACATCGCAGAATTCCCCTCAAAGCTGTCAGTACAACCGGAAGAACCTAGCCCGCTCCGATGGGAGTTATGCGCCCAGAGCGAGCCCATCTCGTCACGACTTCGGCCAAAGCATCGGAGCTGTGTGCAGGGCCCCGCTCCGCCTGGCGGCTGCGTCCGTGGAGCCGTTGTTGCCCGGCCAGCCCGGCCAGCAGCCGGCTCGGCACCGCCGCTGAAGTTGTCCGAGCCTTTACCGGGTGCCGTTCGGCAACGGACTGGGCAACGGACTGGGCAACGGGGTAGGCAACGGACTGGGCAACGGACTGGGCACACCGTTCCGTCAAGGCCGCTTCGAAAGGGGCCTCTGACCTGGGGTAGTGATGTTTCCGCCGCTGCTCCAGGGCGCTGACATCCCCTCTGTGCCCCCTCCCTTGTCCTCAGCCCTGGTGATGGAGGAGGCGGATGGACTGCGGACAGGGCACCTCGGGGAAGCGGCGCCGGTTCGCGTCACGGCGGCCTGCCCCGCAGCCGCCGCCCTGGTCCCGCCTCATCGTGTCGGCGGGCCGGATGGAGGCGTCCGGCGACACCGGCCGGGCACTCGTACTCCCGAGGCTGGACCCTGGGCTGACAGGCCGGGACGGATCGAGGCGAGGAGAGCACGATGTGGTTCAAGGCCGCACTGACAGCCGTACTGGCACTGTGGCGCCGCCGCAATCGCAAGCGCGCGCGCAGAGGGACATGACAAGCCGTGCAGCCTCCCCGACACAGCTGCCCGGAGGTGCAACGCGAGTGCAATGCCGGGGTGTAACGCGGATCTGCGTTTCACCCCTGACCTGCAAGAAAACCCCTCCAATCGAGAATCGGCGTGCGTTACACGCCCGCGTTACGGCCCTCACGGACGCCCAGGTCCGGATCCGGTCGAATCCGGGTCCGGACAGCCCGCCCGCCTGCAGCACGAACCGACCCCGGGCCTGAGCTGGCCCGGGGTCGGTTCGTGCGGGGGAGTGGTCAGAGGTTGTCCGGGGCGGAAGCAGCCGGGACTGCTGGCACTGCGCCCGCCCAGTCGACGCCCAGTGCGGCGAGGGAGGCGAGTTGGTCGGCGGTGAGCCTGTCCCGCCTGGAACGCATGTTCGAAATCCATACGCCCAGCTTCAGGATCACCGGTTCCGCCTCACCGTCGACCGCGATCTGTTCACCGTGCGCGCGCGGCACGGGCCGGTCGCCTTCCCGTTCCACCCACTGCGTCAGGGCCGCCAGGCCCCGCCGGAACGCCTGCTCCGCCCTGTCCGCGCCCTTCGCCGCTTCCCCGGCTGTCGGGGCGGGAGAGGGGGCCACAGGGGCGTTGATGCCGAGCGCGGTCAGCCGCTCCTGCTGCTCGGGCAGCAGCTGCATCCAGGTGCCGGGTTCCTGTTGCCGCCACCGCCACTTGCCGATGTCGTCGCCGTCCCAGACCACGCCCGCCGCGAGGTAGGGCAGGGAGCCCTCGTCTTCGACGATGTCGGCAAGCACCCGGTAGTGGCGTTGCCAGTCCAGGGGCCAGGGGCAGTCCCAGTCCGGGTCGATCTCCGTGAGCTGCGCCGCACGGGCGGCGGCCCGCTCCGGGTCCTTGCCCAGTCCGTTCTTGGCTCCCTTCCTGCGCAGATTGGCCATGTGCTGCCCGACCGGCACCATCGCCTCGCCCTCGCCCCAGACCGCGTCCTGGCGGGGTGCGAGGTGCCCGGTGGCCCGCCGGTACGAGCGCAGCGCGGACAGCTTGGCCTCCCACGCCTCCTCACCCGGCTCCCAGACCATCCCGGCCGCCGGTTCGTCCAGCAGCTCCCTGCGGCGCGGCTCCAGCTCCCCGGCCCGCGCCGCCTTCCTCTGCTGGTGCACCCACCGCCCCAGCGGGAAGTCCTTGGTGACGCCGACCTCGGTCTCCGTGTCATACGGCACGGCGTACAGGCCGGTGATCTCGTTCTCCGCCCGCCACCGGACCAGGGCCCGGTAGCCCTCCAGCCACACCAGGGAGTCGGGCGTGTAGACCCGGGTGCGCAGGAACGCCGCGATCGTCGCCGCGTCCCGGGGCGAGGCGAAGTGCAGCAGCGCCGACTCCGCGGCCGCGTCGGCGCCGTCCTGCTCCTGCTCCTGGTCCTCGCCGTCACCCCCGCCGGCCCCAGTGATCCGGCCGGCTTCGTCCCTCTTGACGTGGATCTTGCGCTTCCCGCTGGACAGGGCGCGGGAGGCGAGCTGCTCCACCAGACGCTCATCGTGGGAGCGGAGCCCTTGGAGCACCGCTACCAGGGGGGCGAAGCTGGCGCTGGCGACCATGTCGCCGGGGTCCTCCCCGGCCTCGAGGAAACACGGCACGATGATCCTGGCGACTTTGGTGGTGCCGTCGCGGTTGAGGCGCAGCGCCCGGCCGATGTTCTGCACGATCTCCACCTGCGAGCCGCGGGTGTCGGCGAAGACGATCGCCTCGACACCCCGCTCGCCCGTGATGTCCACGCCCTCCCCGAGCACGCGAACGGACGCCAGGAACGCCCGGTGCACGCGCCGGCTGTTGGCGTCGATGCCGTTGGCGAACTGCCGCAGCACCTCCCGGCGTTCGGCCACCAGGTGGTCGCCGCACAGCCACGCCGACCACACCCGGTCCGGGGGCACGTGGCGGCCGGCCTCCAGGTCGTACAGCTCCGCGCCGATCGACGACGCGGGCAGCTTCTTCACCTTCTTCTCCGCCTCCGCCAGCTCCTCATCGGACAGCTCGGTCGCGTACAGCTCCGCGGCCGTCTCGGGGAGCTTCTCCGCGAACGCCTGCGCCTCCTCCACCCGCTGGTGGAACGTCATGACGGTGCGCAGGTTGTGCGCGGCCGCGTGCTCCAGCAGCGCGGTCTGCAGCAGCGCCAGGCGCCGGCCCCGCAGCGCCTCCTCCGACAGCCCGAGGATCGGCGAGGGGTCGCGGATCTCCAGCACGTCGATCTCGAACCCCGCCAGGACGCCTTTCTCGATCGCCTCCGAGAGCCCCAGCTCAGCGCCGGGAAGCCAGGCCCCGAAGGTGCCGTCGGGGTCGTCGGCCATGCTCGCGATCTCCAGCTCCTGGCCGTCCGTGCCCTTCTGTGGCCGGGCCGCCGCCAGGATGCGCGGGGTGGCGGTGAGGTAGAGCCGGAAGTCGGCGGGGATGCGGGCGTTGTCGTGGATCGCCGCCCACGGGCGCCCCATGTCACCTGCCGTTCCGTGGGCTTCGTCCACGATGGCGAGGTTGAAGCCGTCCATGCGCTGCCCGTACAGCCGGTCTCCGCCCGCCAGGGCGGCCTCCAGCGGCCCGCGCAGCTTCGCCCGGCCCGATGGGTCCTCGGGGTCCTCGCGGTCCACTAGAGAGGCGTACGTGGCGAATGCCACCAGCGGCCCGGACCCGGCCCACAGGGCGAGCTGGATCGGGTTGGTGGTCGTGCGCACCCCCAGCTCGTTCAGCACCGCGTCGTTCTCCAGCGAGCACACCGCGACCATCGGGGAGCGGTGGCCTACTGCCCGCCACGCCTGGGCGGTCTGCACCAGCAGGTCCAGCGTCGGCACGGTGACCAAGATCCTGCCGTCCGGGAAGGACTCCAGCGCACTCGCGGCTGCCATGATCGTCTTACCAGACCCAGTCGCGGACACGATCGTGCCCCGCGCCCCCCGCGCGGGCACGGATGACCTTGCGGGGAATCCCACCCACTTACGGAAAGCCGCCTTCTGCTTCACCTGATGTTCCTTGAGCTGAATCCCGCTCATTCCCCCGCCCCCGTTCCCGTCGAATGTGAAACGTCAGTGCCGTCCGCCGGCCCGGCCTTCTCCCTGGCTTGCTGGTGGTTATGGATGATCTCGGCGAGTTTCTGCACCGCCGACGTGGTGAGGGCTCGTCCCCGCTGCCGGTACACGCTGTCGGCAGTGGCGACCAAGGTGTCGATCGACGCGGTGACCCCGCCGTCCCACCCCTGCCCGTACGCCTCGCCCCGCTCATCGGGCGCCAGTTCGCACTGCTCCTCAACCCAGCAGTGGCCCCCCGCGACTGCGCCGGCCTCCACCGCGCACACCAGCTGGTCGGCCTCGTCCGGCTCGATCCCTACTGCCGCCAAGGCCGCGAAGATCCGCATGCGGGCGTTGACCTGCATCGTCATGTAGTCGCCCATGCGCAGGCGGGGGTCGGGGCTGAGGTCGGGTGCGGAGGCGGCGCGGATCTCGGGATCGGGAGTGCTCATCGCCCGCCGTCCTTGTCCCTGGTGTCGTACCGCCAGGCGTCGTGCAGCCGCTCCAGCGCGGTCGCCTCCTGGTCCCAGACCCCCTTAAGCCACAGCGGGACCGCCTCGATCCGCTCGCACAGCACGTAGCAGGCCGCCATGTCGACCAAGACGACTTCTTCCGCGAACAGCCCGCCCGGCCCGTAGCGGGCCCACAGCCGCTCCAGCCGCGCCCGGTTGGCCCGCAGGAACTCCTCCAGGACTTGCGGATAGGCGTCCCGGTCGGCCAGCTTCACCGTCCGCAGCGCGATCCCCACGACGTCCCGGGACTCCGCCTCCCACCGGTCGCCGCTGGTGCCGGTGACGGCCGCGTAGTGCTGCTCCCACACGGCCAGGACGCGCTCGACAAGCTCCGCCGGCGCCTCGCTTCCCTCGCCCTGCTCCGCGTCGCGGACCGAAGGCCGGCCCGCACCGCTGCGCTCAACGGGAGGAGCGGGCCAGACGGAGGGGCGGGCGGACTTCGTCAGGACCATGCCGTGGTGGTCCAGGTAGGCCAGGAGGAACACCGCCAGCGCCCGGCCGGGCTCGCTGGCGTGATCGATCCCGGGCGGCTCGCTGCTCCAGCCGAACAGAGCCTGGTGGGGCCGGGGGTGCACCCCGTTGCCGTGCGGGTCGGGGAAGACAACGGCGCGGGTGAAGAAGTCGTCCAGGAGGCTGAGCTGCTCCGCGTCCGGACTGTCCAGCTCACGGCCGCGCACGGTCGCCAGGGCGTTCTGCAGGATCGTGGCCAGGTACAGCCGGCGTGCGTCCTCCAACTGGTAGGCCCCGCCGACCGGGCGTTCCTCGGGATCTGCCCCCGCGGCTTCACCGTTCGCGCGCTTCTCGCTTTCCTGCTGCCAGCGGTACACAGCCGGGTCGTCCTCGGGGGAGTAGGTCTCGCACCCCGAGGCGGTCATCCAGCTCCACAGCCGCTTCAGTTCGTTCCGCCGAACCGCGGCCAACCGGTCCTCCGCGCTGACAGCCGGCCGGTCCTCCGTTTCCAGGCCGCCAGCGGCCACCCAGCGCTCGTGAATTTGATCCGCAGTCAGCCCGGTAACCTCACGTTGGATTTCCTTCCGCGCATCATGGCGCATTTCGAAGCTCAACGAATTCAAAGCGTCCTCGCTTCTCGCGCCCCGCCCCGGTGGCCGGGGCCTGTCCCGTGTTTCCGCCAACGGTACATGCTGCATCCATGCGATGCACCCGCTACACTGGAACCCACACGAACGAGCGCCCCCCACCCCTCACAGTCAGCCGGGCCCGCGTCACCGGGCCCAACGGTTCTGGAGGCGCAGCCGGAAGGACCGTCAGGCGGGGAAGTGCAGCGGACCCGCCAGGAAGTGCCACTGCACTCCCGGTGATCGGATCGAGTAGCTGGCGGTGTTGGGGCCGAGCGGAGCGAGGCCCCCGGTCCGCCAGCCGGCGAGCTTCGCCCACCTCCTGGCGGACCGTCAACCCTGGAGCGCAGCGGAGGGGTTGGCCCGGCGGAGCCGGGCAGACCGCGCGAAGTGCGGTCACGCTGCGCGAAGCGCAGCGTTTCGCTTGCACAGCGCGCAGCGCT